>NZ_LUKE01000002.1:0-300000 GCF_001592735.1 Bdellovibrio bacteriovorus | reverse complement strand
TGGCCGAATTGGATGTTCTTTTAAATAAACGTTTAACAAGCTTAAAATCCCACCGCAGCTCTTCGCTTTACTCTGCAGGCTTGGCTCTTTTTGTTGCCATTTTATTTTCGATCGTGGTCGGTGTTTCAGTCAGTGGAAGCATTAAGCGCATTTTGAAGTCCGTGTTTAGATTGCGTGATCTTTCGACCTCGGTGTTGAATATCGGCAACCAACTTCAAGATACCGCCTTGGTGGTGAATGACTCGGTGACGTCGCAATCGGCGGCCATTGAGGAAACTGCGGCGTCAGTTGAAGAAATCAACAGCATGATTAAAACCACGGCGGAAAATTCTCGCCAGGCTTCTGACTTAGCCAAGCTGACTCATCAGTCGGCCCAAATTGGCAGTCAAGAGGTGGAAACGATGTTGTCTTCCATGAATGACATCGCGGTTTCTAGTAAAAAAATTGTTGAAACGATTTCGATCATTGACGATATCGCTTTCCAGACAAACTTGTTGGCACTCAATGCTTCGGTGGAAGCGGCACGGGCCGGGGAACAAGGGAAAGGATTTGCGGTGGTGGCCGAAGCCGTGCGAGCTTTAGCCCAAAAGAGTGCGCAAGCGGCCCAAGAAATCCATGAACTTGTGAATGACAACGTGCAAATCATTGACCATGGTAAAGACGGGGCGGTTCGTTCCAGCACGTCGTTAAAAGAAATCATGAACTACATTCAAAAGCTAAATACTTTGATTCAAGAAATCGCGACGGCGTCCGGCGAACAAAGTGCGGGGATCAATCAGATTTCGGTGGCTTTAAATGATATCGAATCGGAATCAATGAAAAATCAACAAGGTCTTGAGAGGGTGACATCATCATCCAAAGATCTTTGCGAAGAATCGCATCATCTCAACGGCATTATTGGTAATTTAGAGTCTGAGGTTCTGGGCTCAAAAGCCTCGTGGGTGAAGACGCCTCCGCTTGAAATCGCAAGCTATAAAGTAGCGTCTTCTTGATAGTCTTCTTCCGCGAGCTTTTGCATGTGGGATAAAAGAAGGCGAGAATTATCAAACGTCGAATCCTCAAGAGCCCCCAGTGTATCTAGGGTGGGGCTTTGAGGATTTTCTATTAACTTCTGATGCAGCCAAAAAGAAAATTTCAATAAGATGCCGGGAGCTTGCTTACATACCGTCATTTCTAAGGGTTGAAATTGAAATCCATGAAGCTTCGTGGTGGCGCCCGCGTTTAATAACTCTGTGACACTGGTGGCGGTGGATGTGCCGACGAAAAGATCCTGCATTTCGTGAGCAGTGATGGAGTCCATCACGAAATGGTATTTCTTGTTTTTATGTTTTTCTAAGAAGGCTTGCATGTATTTGCGTCGAGCCGCAGAGGATCGCCACGGTAGGTGCACGGTGAAAACTTCATAGCCATGTTCGGCAAGAAAAATAGGATATAGATTCCAATAACGGCGAAAGTAAAATAGCGATCTTGGGCCCGTGACAAAAACGACAGGCCAACGAGTTAAAAGGCAGTTGGGCTTAAGGTCGAAATGAATGCGATCGGGGCGACGTAAGAAATCCACATCCCATTATAGGGATGTGGTCAAACGAAATGCAAAATCAAAAGAGTTTTTATCGGCCGTGCGATTAACTAAAGCAGAGCGCGCCCCCACTTCGGCGCCAATCGACAAATTGCGGTGAATCTGTCCCATAAAGCCTGTGGAAATAACAAGGGACGGAGTCGTTTCGTCCACGTTGATGGCCGTATTTGCGTCCGAGAATTTTAAAAAGCGATTGGAAAGGCCCGAGCTCAAAGTGTAAGACCAGATGCTTTCAAGCTTATTGGTATAGCCAATTTTTAAATCAATTTCGCGCAAAGAAAACTCCTCGGAACCTGAAGAGTTTTGTCCGTAATTACGAAAAACCCCTTCGGAATACCAATTCGGAGAGAAAAGATCCATGCCGACAGAAAGCTGAATCCCGGCAGCGTGGCGATTGAAGTTTTGATTTTGGGTGGCAATATTGGTGAATGAGTTGGCGTACCCAATCCCGGCGTGAAGGCGCACTTCATCTAAGTCGCTTTTGGTCGTTTTTGTGACGGCCCGCTTTTTCGCACTCAGTTCATTAAGAAGATCGTCATAACTCACTTCTTGGTAGTCGCCTTGATTGTCGGAGGCGGCCTGGACTAAGGTAGAAGTGAAAAGGGCTGAGGAAATGGCTAGAACAAATAAGACTGATTTAGGTATTTGCATATCTTGATCGTATCAAGAGTTTGTCGTTTTTCATAAATTCATCTTTCGTTCTAGACCTCATTTCCGGCACACTAGATATATGTCATTTCCTTTTCAACATAAGCACAATTGTTACTGCGCCTTTTGCCGGTCGCCTCGTCGCATTTATCGCAAGAAGAATATTTCTTTTGCAAATATCTTAGCCAGTGCCTTAGCCTCCGTGGTGTTCATGTTCGCGATTTGGCAACAATATGACCCGCGTGTATTTATCGTCTTTGTCGTATGCGCGGCGTTTGCAGAAGTTTTCGTCAAGATCCGTTGGCGCTTGTCGGTGGTGTGTCGCCAGTGCGGTTTTGATCCTGTTTTATATCTTAAGCATCCCGAAGTCGCTGCTGAAAAAGTCAAGGCACAATTGGACCTGCGCAAAGTAGACACCAAGTATATGCTTGCCAAGCCTCTGAATCTGCCGGCGATATCTGCCAAAAAAGCCGAAGCGCTCAGCACAAAGGGCAAAGGAAAGCTTCTCTCGCGCACGTTGTGATAGACTTTAGCCCCTCTTTATGACAGGTTAAGGGGGCATGAAAAAACTAGTTGTCATCCCTACGTATAATGAAAAAGAAAATATTCAAAATATCATTCCGGCGATCTTTGCGCAAAATCTGGGTGTAGAGATTTTAGTCGTTGATGACAACTCTCCAGACGGCACCGGGGCCATCGTTCGTGAGATGCAAAAAAATCTTCCTCAATTGCACCTCCTTTCTCGTCCGGGAAAGCAAGGATTAGGGAAAGCCTATATTGCAGGTTTTCGTTGGGGCATGGATCATGGATTTGACGTGATCACTGAAATGGACGCGGATTTTTCTCATCGTCCAGAGGATTTGGGGCCCTTATTACAAAAGCTTGATCATGCGGATTTTGCGGTAGGCTCTCGCTACATCGCGGGTGGAAGAACAGTGAACTGGGGAATTCTTCGTAAGATTATTTCTCGCGGTGGCGGTATTTACGCGCGTCTGATTTTGGGCTTCCCGCTCAATGACTGGACCGGTGGGTTTAACACTTGGAAAAAAGAAGTTTTACACGCGATTGATCTTTCAAGTGTCGAGTCCAACGGATATAGCTTCCAAATCGAACTTAAATACAAAGCCATGAAAAAGGGCTTCAAAGGGGCCGAGTCTCCGATTGTCTTTGAAGATCGTCGGGTGGGTCAAAGTAAGATGTCTTTAAAAATCGTGCTTGAGGCTTTCTATCGCGTTTGGTTGATGCGCTTTAAGTAGGGGATGAAGAAGTGAATTGGAACAAGCACCCTTTGTTACCGATTTGTTTTCTTATCGTCGGGCTCTTGGCAAGCCCGTTGGCGCACGCTCAATCTCAACAAGCCACCATCGTCAACGATGGCGCCATGGTTTATCAAAACGATGATTTTGATGCTCCCGTGATTGGCACTGTAAAAAGGGGAGCGGTCTATTCGATCTCTTCAGGAAAAAAGGGCCCTTTTTATAAAATCCGTCTAAAGCCCGGAACTGTCGGTTGGATTGCTGACACCGATGTAAAGCCCGGCGTGCACAGGGTGGCGGCCCCCAAAAAAGAAAAAATGAAACCGCTTTCCGATGCGGAAAAACCCGAGCCCAAGGTAAAACCATTTTTTGCTTCGCGCTTTCGCGGTATCACTTATGATCATATTTATTTTACTGAAGAAACCATCGGCGGCAGCCAGTCTGAATACATGGGTTTTTTAGGTGTGAAGTTCTATGGCTTTAACACTTTGTTTGATGGTGAGATTTATACCGAATCAAATCTGATTTTTTCCCCGTCTGCGCCGAAGTACTATGAAGATATCACCGGTCGCAGTGCGGGCGGATTTATTTTTATCGCCGATTTCCTTTTTCAAACCCCCACCCCCCGGGGCAAGAACGCGATGACTTATTATGGATTCGGACCCATGTTTCGTTATTCGCAGTTCAATTTAGAGGTGCCTGATGGCACGCGCACATTGAATTATTCGGCGGTCGACATGACGGTGGGGGCGGTTTTTAACTTCGGTTTGGGCTTCCGTATTCAGCGTGTGAGCTTGCGTTTAGATGCGAAGTATTATTGGGAAAGAACCCAATATTATGGCTTTGGCGCCAATGCCGGGCTTGATTTCTAAATCCTCATTGTGAGCAGTGCAGCATAAGTCGTCCTCAGGATGGACTTGATACCTGACCTCATGCAAATTCCCTCTATGTCTATCCAAGTTTTGCCACCCGAAGTGGTGGATCAAATTGCTGCTGGTGAAGTGGTTGAGCGTCCGGCTCATCTCGTTAAAGAACTCGTTGAAAACAGTATTGATGCCGGGGCCACGCGCGTGCATGTCGAGTTTTTTGATGGCGGTCGTCACGTCAAGGTGATCGACAACGGCAAAGGGATGGCGCCCGAGGATTTGCCAAAAGCGTTGGAACGTTTTGCGACCAGTAAAATTTCGCAAACCGATGACTTATGGAAACTAAAAACCTTCGGTTTTCGCGGGGAAGCCTTAGCCAGTATCGCGGCGGTGAGCAAACTGACATTAACTTCGCGTCGTAAAGACGACGAACAAGCTTTTCAGTTGATCAGTCATTACGGTAAGAAGTCTGAAATCGATAAAGTCGGAGGGTCTTTAGGCACCACGATCTTGATCGAAAATCTTTTTGAAAATACGCCAGCGCGTTTAAAATTTTTAAAATCCGATGCGGCGGAAAACAGCGCGATTAAAAATACCCTTAAGGCTATGGCGCTTTCGCACTTTGATGTCGAAATTCGCATCCAAGAAAATGGCAAGCTGGTTCATTTTTGGCCAGCCACGCAGTCGCGCAAAGATCGCGTGGAACAAATCTTAGAAATCAAGCCGCTCTTTGTCGGCGAAGCCGCTCGTGAAAACGTGCGTGCCTATGCTGTATTTGCTGATCCTCATAATGTCGCCAAAACCGCTAAAAATATCTGGTTGTTTGCACAAAATCGCTGGATTCAAGATCGCAGCCTGCAAGCCGCCGTGAATGAAGCTTATCGGCATCTTCTTATGCACGGCGAATACCCGATTGCCGTGGTGTGGGTGGAAACCGACACGGATGCGGTGGACGTCAATATTCATCCGACAAAATCAGCGGTGAAATTTCAAACGCCGTCGCTTGCTTTCCGCGCAGTGGCTGGCGCATTACGCAGCACTTTGGAACTTGCGCCATGGTTACCCGCAGCCCAGCAACCTCGTCCACCTGCTCCTTTAGATGATGTCATGGCAGAAGATTATAAATCGACCTCCGGCTTAGTGAACTATGCGCAAAACTCGCCGACGCCAGCGATGCCGGCACAGAACTTGGCGTTTGATGACAACTCACTGCACGTGACTCAGTTTAAAAAGAAAGATTTTTCTTTTACACCTCCTTCAAGCAGCGAGGTCCGCTCTCCAAAAATCGATTATCAAGCTTTGGCTTCCGCAGCCTCTTCGCGTGAACAGTTTAACGAAGAAAAACCTGTCACCATGGGCGGAGGCTATTGGTCCTCGTTAGAAATTCTGGGACAAGCCAACCTCACTTACATCGTCACGCAAAGCCGCGATAAGATGGTTTTCGTTGATCAGCATGCCGCGCACGAACGTGTGGTGTTTGAAAAACTGATGGCGGCTTGGAAAGGGGGTCAGGTTGATATCCAAGACTTCCTTTTCCCTTTGGCCATTGATATGTCCCCTGAAAAAGTGGAAGCCCTGCTGACTTATAAACAAGACATCGAGCGCTTAGGCGTTTTTGTTGAAGCCTTAGGCCCCGGAACTCTCGGGGTTAAAGCCGCCCCTTTGGTGGTGAAAGAAGCAAGCTTAAGTTCGGTATTAGATAAAATGGCTAGCGAAATCGTTGAACAGGGCGGCAGTTATTCTTTAGAACGAGTCATTGGTGATATTTGCGCGACGATAGCGTGTCATTCCGTTGTCCGTGCGGGTCAAGCATTGGGACACGAGCAGATGCGCAGTCTTTTACTGGATATGGATATGTTTCCGCTTTCAAGTTTCTGTCCTCACGGTCGACCGGTCAGCGTGGAATATCCGTTCTATAAACTTGAAAAAGATTTCGGTCGTATTGTCTGATGAATTCTAAAAGGCCTGTCATTTTTGTCGTGGGTGCGACGGCTTCAGGAAAGTCAGATTGGGCCCTGCGCCTGGCGGAACATTTTAAAGGGGTGATCTTTAATTGCGATTCCATCCAGGTGTATCAGCAATTAGATATCGGGGCCGCTAAACCGAGCCTGGAAGAACAAAAAAGAGTTCCGCATTACCTCTTAGATTACGTAGCCCCTCCCCAAGAGATGACGGCCGGGATTTATTCGCGCGATTTTTATGAGGCCTTAGAAAAAATTCCGGAAAACGTTCCCGTCTTTGTCGTCGGGGGTACGGGGTTTTATTTTATGGCCATTGAAAAGGGTATGTATCCGATCATTCCCGTGGATCCCGAAGTGCAAAAGCAAGTCGCCACAGAATTGGCTAAAGAGGGCGGTCCTCTCAGGTTGCATCAAGAGCTCTTAGCGAAAGACCCCGAGTACGGCGCAAAAATTCATTTGAGAGATCATTACCGTATCGGACGGGCGCTCGAGTTGATTCGGTCTCAAGGTAAAAGTGTGACCGAGATCCAAGATGAGTTTGCAAAGACTCAAAATCAGTTCCCGTATCCGCTTTTAAAGCTGGGCCCGAAATGGGAAAAAGAAGCCTTAGATGCGCGGATCGCTAGGCGCACGGAAATCATGTTGAAAATGGGACTGGTGGACGAGGTGCGAAAGCTTCTCGATCAAGGTCTAGAGTCATGGGCCCCGATGAGCAGTGTCGGGTATCGCGAGACGATTTCTTATGTGAAAGGCGAAATGAGCTTAGAGGCTTTAGAATTAGAAATCGCGAAGAACACTCGGCAACTCGCTAAAAAGCAAAGAACCTGGTTTCAGCGGGATGCTGATATTCATTGGTTTGCCGGTGGCGAAGAAGGATATTTAGCGGCCTTTCACGTGGTCGAGAAATTTCTGAATTCTTGACCCTCTAACTCGCTGCGTTTCAAAATGGAGAGACTATGAAAAGTATGACAGGTTATGGCACAGCACGCGTTCAATCTAAAGATGTCACCGTCGAGGTGAGCATTCGTGCCGTGAACGGAAGGTTTTTAGAACCTCGGTTTCACTTGCCTCGCGAGTTTGTCGCTTTTGAAAGTGATCTCAAAAGAATTCTTTCGCAAACTCTGTTGCGCGGAACGATTGATATCTTTGTTTCTCGCCGCGTGAAAAACTCGGCCAGCAAAGCCCAGATGTCCATCAATGATGCCTTAGCAAAAAAATATCTCACGGCTTATAAGCATCTTTCCAAAGAGTTGGCGGTCCCTTTTCAAGTTCATCTTGAGGTTATTGCGCGTTTACCGGAAGTCATCAAAGTCGAAGAAACTTATGAGCTTTTTGCCGGCGAAGAGAAGACTTTAAAACGCGCGTTTACGGAAGCTTGTAAAAAATGTGACGCCGAAAGAGCCCGTGAAGGAAAATCGGTCCGTAAAGATCTGGAAAAACTTTTGGGCACTTTGGAAAAACAAGTGAAAATTATCAGCGACTTACGGGGCGAGGCTAATGTGCAACTTCAAGAGAAGTTTGAGCAGAAAATCCGCGCGCGCCTTAAAGGGAATGAAATCGATCCGACTCGCTTGTCGCAAGAAATCGTGATTCAACTTGAAAAAGCCGATATTAACGAAGAGCTTTCGCGTTTGAGTGAGCATATTAAGAACTATCGTCAGTTGATCGGCTCACAACGAGCCGAAGGTAAGAAGCTTGATTTTTACACTCAAGAATTGCTGCGCGAGGTGAACACGATTGGTTCAAAGTCTCAGGTAGCCAAGATCACTCAAGCTGTGGTAGAAGCCAAAACACTTATCGAACGACTTAGAGAACAGGTGCAAAACGTCCAATGAAGACGAGACTCATCATTGTCGCCGCCCCCAGTGGCGCGGGAAAAAGCAGTTTTGTGGAACGTATCAGCAAGGAAAATCCTCGCTTGGTGGATATTATTACGTTCACAACTCGCTCCATGCGCAAAGGGGAAAGTGAGGGAACTCCTTATCACTTCCTGACGGTCGACGATTTTGAGAAAAAAATCCGGGAAGGTTTTTTTGTCGAATGGGCCAAGGTTCATAATAACTATTATGGCACCTCTTACGAATCCATTGAAAGCACCTGGAAGAAAAACTGCTGCGCGATCATGGATATCGACATTCAAGGGGTGGAGACCTTTAAGCGCAAGTTTGATGACACCAAGACCATCTTTATATTGCCGCCCTCTATTGACGAACTGCGCCGCAGAATCGAAAAGCGGGATGGCGGGGTGCCGGCCGATATCGAAGTCCGTATGGCCAATGCCCAAAAAGAGCTTTTAGAAGCCTCTAAGTACGACTATCAGATCGTCAATGACGTGTTTGAAGATTCCTACGCCAAATTTAAAAAAATCGTTGAAGAATTACTAGGTTAGCTGTATCTTAGCTGCTTATTCGTCCTATCTGGAGGCACAATGGCTCGTGTAACGGTTGAAGATTGCTTAGAAAAAGTCCCAAATCGCTTTGCTTTGGTTTTGATGGTTTCTAAACGTGCTAAGCAATTGCTTAAAGGAGCAGAAGCCACAGTTTCTACTCGCAGCAACAAATACATCGTGAGTGCTCTTCGCGAAGTAGCTATCGGGAACGTAGGTTACGCGGAAGTGCTGGCGGCGGACGAAGCCACTCGCCAAATCGAAAAAGACCTTAATAAATAGCTTTATGGCCTCATATTTGAGGCCTTTTGCTAAAGTGCTAAAATAACTCATTAATCCAAGACCATTCGAAAAATCTTAGTTGGAAGTCGCTTCGCGACTCAGGTAAACTTAAGAAAGTATGTTCGAATCCGTCAAAGAGTCCACATCTCAAAAGCCCCTTAAAACTGTCGACGATCTTTTGGCGCGCATTCGCGGTTATTATCCTAATGCGGATTTAAAAATCATTGAAAAAGCTTACTCGTTTTCCGAGCGCATGCACGAAGGACAGCTTCGTCGCAGTGGTGAGCCCTACATCTCTCATCCGCTTTCCGTGGCGGGCATCTTAGCAGATCTGCATTTAGATTTAGATACAATCGCGACGGGTTTACTTCATGATACCGTCGAAGATACGCCGGCCACTTTGGAGGATATTCGTCGTGAGTTCGGGGATGTGATCGCTCACTTAGTGGACGGTGTCACTAAGATCGGGCAGATGAAATTTAAAAACAGTCATGAAAAACAAGGCGAAAATATTCGCAAGATGATCGTGGCGATGGGTAAAGATGTCCGCGTGGTGCTCGTGAAATTAGCCGATCGTTTGCACAATATGCGCACTTTGAATTATATGCCCTTTGAAAAACAAGAGCGCATTGCTTTAGAAACGCTAGAAATTTACACGCCTCTTGCCGGGCGCATGGGTATCAGTTCTTTAAAAATTGAATTGGAAGATCTGTGTTTCCGTTATTATCGTCCGGATATGTACTATCAATTGGTACAACATATTAAGAAATCAGAATCCGAACAAAACCGCTATATCGAAGACGTCAAAGATATGATTACCAAAGAGCTGGCTAAAGCCGGTTTTAAGGCGGAAGTCTTTGGACGTTCCAAGCATCTTTGGTCCATCTATCGCAAAATGCAATCGCGCAGCATTGAGTACGATCAAGTCTATGACGTTCTTGCGTTTCGTGTTTTAGTCAATAGCGTCGCTGAATGTTACGCGGCCCTGGGGATGATCCACAGTTTATGGAAACCTATTCCGGGCCGCTTTAAAGACTTCATCGCGATGCCGAAGACCAATAACTATCAATCCCTGCATACCACGGTGATCGGGCCGGGCGGAGATCGTATCGAGATTCAAATCCGCACGCAAGAAATGCATTTGATTGCCGAACGGGGGATCGCGGCTCACTGGAAGTATAAAGAGCGCGGTAAGATGGCCGATGATCCGGAATTGCAACAAGCTAATTGGCTGCGTGATCTGGTGAACTTACATCAGCAAACGCGCAACCCGGATGAATTCTTAGACACCGTTAAAACGGATTTATTTGAAACGGAAATCTATGTTTTTACCCCCACGGGGGATGTGAGAGAGTTCCCGGAAGGGGCCACACCGGTCGACTTCGCTTATGCCGTCCACACGGAATTAGGAAACCGCATTGTCGGCGCACGTATCAACGGAAAAATGGTGCCCCTGAAATACCAATTGCAGAACGGGGATACGGTCGAGGTTATTACTTCGAAAACCCAAGTGCCCTCGAAAGATTGGTTGAAGTTTGTTGTTACCAATAAAGCCAAAGCCAAGATCCGCGCTTTTGTTAAAGAAGAGCAGCGCCGTCGCGCGATCATGCTGGGTAAAGAGCTGGTGGAAAAAGAATTCCGCAAATTCGGCATGGCCGCCGTGAAGTATCTTAAAGGCCCCGCTTTTGAACAGTATTTAAAAGATCATGGCCATGCTGATTTAGATGAACTTTACGTTCATGTGGGTTACGGAAAAACGGAAACCCGTATTTTAGTGGAACGTCTTTCCCCAGAAAACTTAGCCAAAGAGGCTGCGAAAACGGATGACTCTTCCTTTATGGAAAAGGTCATGCGTGCGGCCACGCAGAAAACTCGTAAGACAAATTCTCTTATCAGCGTCGATGGGATGGATGATGTCTTGGTTCACTATGCAAAATGTTGTCATCCCATCCCGGGTGATCCGATCGTGGGTTTTATCAGTCGTGGACGTGGTATCACCATTCATCGCAGTGACTGTCGTAAGGCGTTTGAGTTTGATCAATTACGTAAAGTTGACGTGACTTGGAATGTGAAAACAGCAGGGCAAGGGCAAGAACGCATTGTGCGGTTAAAAATTATTTCCCAAGATATTCCAGGGTTGTTAAAGCTGATGTCTGAAGCCTTTGCGCAACAAGGAATTAATATTCAGTCAGCGCAAATTCGCACGACCAAGGATAAAAAAGCGATCTGTCATTTTGAAGTCAGCGTAACGGATGCCAGTCAGTTAAATCAAGCGATCTATGAGATTCAAAAAATCAAGGGTATCATAGGCGTCAGCCGTGTTATACACTAGAATACTTTCAAACATTCACCGTGTTTTGGCATTGATTGTTTTTACAATCAGCGCCACGGTGATGTTTGGTTGGTTTACGCACAATGAGTCCTTAATTCAGATAAGTCCTTTGTTTGCGCCGATGGTGTTTAACACCGCATTTTGCTTGGGCCTGCTTTCATTTGCCTTGGTTTTACCGGAAGTGGGTTTCCCGCGTCTGTCGACGATTTTATCAGGAATTGTCTCGGCCATTGGGCTTTTAACATTGGCCCAGTACTTTTTTAGCGTTGATCTATTTGTCGATTCTTTTTTGATGACGCCTTATTACAGTGTCGGAGTGACCGTGCCTGGGCGTATGGCGGTCAGCACGGCGGTGTGCTTTAATCTTTTAAGTATCACGATGTTTTTTAAGCGCCCACGTTTTGCATGGCAGATGGTCAGTGTAACCACGGCCGCGCTGGTCCTGGGTTTTGCGTTGATCAGCATTATTGGTTACGCCGTGGGGTTTAATGCCGAATACGGTTGGGGCAGCTTTGCGCGCATGGCTTTGCACACTTCGGTGTGTTTTAGTCTTTTGTCTTTTGCCGTTTTAATGCAATTACGTTTGGACGTGCGCCAGGTTTCAAGTCGTCGTAGCGCTTTAGTGCCGTTTTATGTCTTAACGGTGGGTGTGCTTTTAACGATTTTAATTTGGCAGCTTTTGATTTTACGAGATCAAGAAAGAAACCGCACGGTCACCCAAATCCGTTTAGATTCATTCAGAGCCAGCATTGATAACGCCTTTATCCCGGTGATTAAGTCCATGGAACACATGGCAAAGCGCTTTTCGATGAAAGGGTATCCACAAAAATCTTTGTGGGATGCGGATGCAGAAAGTTATCTAGAGGAGTTCCCCGGAATCCGTCGTTTGTGGTGGGCGGATCAAGATCGTATCATGCGTTGGATACATCCGCAGGATGACGGGGCCCGTCTTTTACTGAATATGCGCTTGGGAAGTAATAATAAAAATCTGATCCCCCAGGTTGAAGAGCTGGTTCATGGAAAAAAATTGGCGTTGTCCAAAGTTTTTGATTTCCGCACGGGCGGTCGTGGGATCGTGGTGTTTCTGCCAATTCATGACACGAAAAATGTATTTAAAGGTGTCGTCGGAGCTTCGATTTTAGTGCAGCCCTTCTTTTCGCAAATATCGTTGCTTGAAGGCTATAGCATTGAAATTTTAGAAGACAACGTAAAGATTTTCAGTCGTGGGACCGCAGATCCGGTGTATGAACGGGACTGGTTATCGCAAGGGTTTTATCAAAACATGGGGGTCCGCTGGCATATTAAGATTGTACCGACACCTGAGCAAATTCGCGCGAATACCTCGGCTTTACCAGGTGTGGTTTTGCTTTTCGGGGTCAGTGTTTCGGTTCTTTTAGGTATGGCTTTAAGCTTTTACAATCTTTCGCGTGCTTCGGAAGCACAGCTAAAAAAAGCGTTTGAATGGAATAAGGCCGGGATTGATAGCAGCCCATTGTTAATGATTTCTCTTGATGAAAATACCTTGGTGCGTGAGATGAACGCGGCGGCGGAAAAGATGTTAGGGTATGAAACCGCCGAACTGGCCGGAAAAACTTCTCCATTGATGTTCTATGATCCTACGGAAGTGCGTGCCTTCACGCGCAAGATGGAATTAGAACTAGGTTATAATATCACTCTGGGCCGCGAGTTTATGGATGCTCTTTTTAAGCTGGGGCTGCACCGGGCTTCCGAGTGGACGCAAATTTCTCGTTCTGGCGAACGCTACACCGTGATTAATTCCACCAGCGAAATTCGCGATGAAAAAGGAAATATCACCGGGTATTTACAAATTTTGGAAGACGTCACGGAGCTGAAAGCCAAAGAAAAACTTTTAGCGGAACAAGAAATGAAAATCGTAGCATCCTCGCGCATGGCCTCTTTAGGAGAGATGGCCGCGGGGATTGCGCACGAGATTAATAATCCGTTAGCCATTATCAATGGTCACGCCGGTGTCTTAAGAAAACAGCTGCAACAAAAAGGTTTGGGTGACGATGCCGAGATTGTTAAAAAAGTCGATGCTATTGAGTCCGTCGTGCAAAGGATTGCTAAAATTATTAAAGGCCTTCGCAGTTTCTCCCGGGAAACCGATTCTCGTGATGATGAATGGATCACGGTGGAAGCTCTTTTAGAAGAAACTTTGTCCTTTAGCCGCGAAAGATTTCGCGCCGATGGAGTGGAGCTTCAGACGCGCGTGCCCGCCGATTTAAAAATTAAATGCCAACCGCATCAGATTTCGCAAGTGATCTTGAATTTGCTTAATAATGCCTTGGATGCAGTTCAAAGTAGTAAAAACAAAAGCGTTATTATAGAGGCTTTAGCTCGTCCCGGGGGTGTGGAAATCAGCGTGGCCGATAGTGGACCGGGTATTCCCTATGACTTACGTTCGCGTATCATGCAGCCGTTTTTTACCACCAAAGAAGTCGGTAAAGGAGTAGGCCTTGGATTAAGTATTTCTCAAGGTATTATTCAAAGTCATAACGGAAAATTTTATTTGGACGAAGACTCCGCCCGCACACGATTTGTGATTTGGCTTCCGGTGGTTTAAAGATTCCAGCCCCAACCCGCTTTTATGATGATCTGACTTGCTTTCACGGAACTTGAATCTGGGAACATATTGTATTGCAAACTGACGGGGATAAAGTTTTGGCGACTCATTTGAATATCAACACCGCCCGCAAAACTGAAAACTTGATTGGTCGAAATCTGAGACTCATTTAATGCCGAGCTTGATTTCGAAAGCGCTAAAAGAAACCCCGCGCCTCCTCCGGCCCACGAACGATATTTGCCCGGAAGGAAGTACCATTTTGCTAAACCATACACCGAAAGATAGTTGATGTTCGCTTCACAGTTGGTAGAACCAGAGCAGGCGGCATTAGCAGCACTGCCGCTCACGACGAATTGTTCAATCGCCGCGTAGGCGTGGCCCACTAAGGTATCGGTGAAAGGGTAATCGTAAAATCCGCCGACCCCAAAACCATTTCCTTTCATATCTGTGCTAGATTTTAAAACTGTGCCCACCGGATCGCGATAAGTGACATTGGCGCTCATCGAGTTCATGTTCAGTGAGCCCATCAAACCGTAAGATTCTTTAATCATCGTCGTGTAACGGCCCGAGGCGCTGGGGGCGGGGGAGGACGCCGAATCAGGAGCCCCCGGGTCGGTAACATCTGCCGACATCGGACGACTGCGATTGGCTGTGCCCTTGGCTTGTAAAGTTTGATTGACCCCTGCGCGGCCTTTGATGATATCTGCAAGGGCCCGATTGCCTTTGACTTGTTTGATGCGAATGATGGCGGTTTTTTTATTCGTCTCAGGGTTGATCAGAAAAAATTCGTCTTCAGGATCCACCGGATCCCCTTCGAGGTTGATCAGAACTTTATTGCCTTTTACGGTCGTGACAAAAGCGGCAAAGCTAGTTGAATAAGTGAGAAGGCAAAGCAGGCTGATAAGAAGAGAATTTTTAAGACTCAAAATTGATTCCTAATCTAAAGTCATCAAGTTGTTTTCAAGTTCTTTCACAAATTGATTTTTATAGAGATTCCAAATCTTGTCGCTAGAAAAACGATAAATGCATGAAGTTGTCGCATTTTGAGAGCGCTGCAGGGCTTTGACTTCCACAGTTTTTCCACGAAACGTGCGCCAGATTTCAAGGTCCTGCTCCACAACGACCATTTCATAGGTGGCGGCAGGGAACTCTTCATTCAACCACGTTTCAAGGCGCGTTTCTTTTTTGCAGCTCACAAGCTCAAAAGGTTGGGCCGAAGTTTCAACCAAGGCAGAGGTTTTTAATTTGGTGGGAGCTTCGGATTCAAATTGTTTGCGACCTTCCGAACGGTACACCGTACATCCGGAAACTGTGACACATAATAAAACGCCAACAACGACACTCTTCATAGATAAAAGTATAAAAGAGGCGGGACGAAATAAAAAGCTTCAAAATAAATTGTCTCTTTAGTCTTGTTAAATGAATGTTTCCATTCCGGCGCGGTGAACCTAAAAAAAAAAGCCCCCGCGTTTTGCGGGGGCTTTAATATTTCAAAATTGAGAGCTTTAATTAGAACGGGATTTCGTCGTTCGAATTGAAGCTTGGCTCTGGACCGAAATCTTGGAAACCACCGAAGTCATCATTACCTGCAGAAGTTGAAGAAGAGCGACCCGCGCCCGCTTCGGCACCTGCCGCACCCAAGAATTGAACAGTGCTAGCTACGATTTCAGTCGTATAGCGTTTTTGACCTTGTTGGTCTTCCCATTGACGAGTTTGTAATTTACCTTCGACGTAAACTTGGCGACCTTTTGCAAGATGCTTCCCACAGATCTCTGCCAATTTACCCCATACCGTCACACGGTGCCACTCAGTGCGTTCTTGGCGTTGTCCGTCTTTGACCCATGATTCACTTGTTGCGATGTTAAGACGTGCAACTGTGCTTCCACTTCCAATTGCTTTAACTTCAGGATCTGCTCCCAAACGACCGACAAGAATGACTTTATTTACACCTGACATAATACCCCCTAAAACTTTCGTATTTGTTTTGATCCGTTTACTGGTCGGAGTCAATAAAACTCGGACCCGGATAATTGTTTGCTTTAGACTTAAGCAAAACCCTGCCCAAAGCTGTGTGCCAGCTTAATTGAAGTTGAAGAGAAGTGAAGAACGAATACCGGATTAACGCGCAGCGCTTATGCTTGGCGGCATCATGGGATTTGTCGCTGAAACGCGGAACTTATATTGGCCACCTTCAGGGGTTGCCGTTTTATACCCATCTAAGAAACCTAAGAACAAAATAGCCTTATCTTGGAAGGCTTTTTTGGCTTTTAAATCAATATTAAAATTATAAGCACCGATCTGTTGTCCAAAGCCGCCACCACGGTTCACGATATTAATCGCGATGTCACCTTTGATAGTGCCCTGCAACTCATCTCCCGGGCGACCAATGGTGCCGGTTTCAATGATGAATCGCCCCGCGGCCAAACGACCTTTTAATTCTACCGAAGTTAATTTTAAATCTGGTAACGTCAAAGGACCCATCGGCGTGTTGACGTTCGAAGGAGGCAATTCGAATTTATTAATTTTTAAATCAATCTCAACGTCCGGCTGTTCTTGGAAAGTTAGATCCGCTAAGGCCGTACTTTCTAAATCCAATTCGCCTTTAAGTAAAACCGGCAAATTCGCAAGCTCACGCAAATCTTGCAAAGATACTTTTTTTGCCGACACTTCCACGCGGTGGCGTTCAATGCCGTTTTCGGTCCGGCTGCCTTTACCAACTTCCACTTCAACGTCGCCTTTTAAAAGACCTTTCGCGGAAACCTGTCCGTAAGGTTTTTGCGCAATCAATCCTGAAATAGAAGGCGTGATCACAAGCTCTTGCGCGGAAAGGGCCGGGGTGCGTATGGATTCAATGTAAACCTGATCCATTTTTACACCGGGCTGGGGGAAGAAGCTCATTTTTAGTTTTTCAAATGAAACGTAAACCGAGTTGTTGGTGACTTTAGACACTTGCGATGAAATCAAATCACTCAAATCATCAAACGGAAAAAGCAGGAACGTAAAAACAAAAGCCGAAAGAATCAAAACAAGAATCTTTCCTTTGCTATTACGAATAAGAGTGATCAATTCACGAAGCTGTTCCATCTATTCCTCAGGGGTGCCGCGACGATTGCGTGGCGGAGCAGGGGGTTCCGGAGCGACTTCTGGAGGAGCCGGGACGGCTAAGGCCACAAGTTTGTAAACGACGTCAAAATAACGACCATCCTCGCGATTCGCGGTCATGATCATATCTTTCATCTTAACACTTGGGCTGATGCTTTGAAATTGATGCCCCAAATCCAAAACTTGCCGCAGATTCAATTTCGCAAGGCTGACTTGCATTAAACCTTCCGTTAAGTTCTTTGGAATCAAGTTGGAATCGTTTTGTCCTTCTTGGGTTCCTTTGATCTGTTCAGCCATTAAATTGGCCGACTTGATCTGGGCCTCGATCGTCGAGCGCAGCTGGGCCATCGAAGGAGCGGGCGGAATTTCTGGAACTTCCGAAGATTCGCGACTGACTTTTAAAAGCTCACGAATGGTCATCCGCTTTCCTTCAAACTCACCGACGTATTCACTTGAGGTTGTCAGATTGCCATAAGGGAAAGAAAGAATCAGCAAAGCGACCGCCGCGGAAGCCGCGACCACGGTGATCTTTTGCATGCTAGGGGACATGTTTTCATAACGATCGCGAAGTTGGTTGTAGGCAGCACTTTCTTGCACACGCTCCCACGTTTGGCGGGCGTCACTGGCTAAGCGGTCTTTTAAATCGTCTAAATTCATCGTGTCACCTTCTGAACTCCGCGATCTACGCTGAAACTAAATGAAAATGCCGTTTTTCCACTCAAAGGATTTAAATTAGAACGTTGTGATTGCACTTGTCCGTTGGAAGTGATGTTGGTCAAAGACTGCTGTAAAAGAGTCAGTTCTTTTTGTGAAGCCACGTACCCTTGCATCGTCACTTGGCTGTCGACGACTTGCAATTGATGTACATCCAAGGTGATGGCCGTTTTTGATGGAGTCGCGTCCGTGATTTTTTTAACGATATCCATGGCCGAATTCATTTGCGCCACGTTGGCTAAAGTTTTTAAGTCGGCGGCGCGTTTTTTATTGTCGCGGATGTATTTTTTTATACCACTTTCAGAAGCCGCCCGGCCACGCAAATTGGCCACGGCCTTGGCTTGATCTTTTAATGCGTCATCGGCTCTTTCTGCTAAAGACATGGAAAAGCTGGATCGTAAGGAGGCATACACGAAAAGAACTAAAATGGCGGCCGTTGCGACCTTGACGGTTGTGCCCCATTTTTCCCAAAGTAATTTAAACTGATGATTTTCTTTCGCGAATTCACCACGCATGAAATTAAGCGGCGGATTGCGAGGTTTTTTGAAACCTTCAATGGCTAAACCCAGGGCCAATCCGGCTTTGGCTGAAACCGCGGCATTTCGTTCAAATAAAACATTTGGAACTAAATCTAAAACAGAGGTGCGATTCACGGGGACTTCTAAGATCTGAGTCAAGAAAGGACCCAGATTTTGAATCTGGGAAGCGCCACCCGTCATGCCGATGCTGTGAATATTCGCGTTGAATTCACCTTTAAGTTCTAAGATTGAAAGTTGTAAGTCACGCGCCATTTCACGGACACTTTTTGCGATGGTGTCTGAAAAAGTGACTTGATCAAAAGTGGCTCCTTGTTTGTTCGTTAGGATGAAAGCTTTGGTTTGCAGTTCGCGCAAAGCTTCAAGAAACGGAAGTTCGTATTTTTTTGCAATCGCTTCGGCGATATTTTTTCCACCCCACAGGATGGAGCGGACGGCGATCAATGAGCTGCCTTCAAAAGCACACACCAAGGTGCGCGAGTGGCCCATGTTCAAAACTAATTGAACGTGACGGGGAGGACGATTTTGCTCATCCACCAACTCCAAGGTGGGTGCGGAAGTTAAGGGCGGCGGTTCGTTCCAGCGTTCAAAGATATTGGCAAAAGCCGGTCCTTCCGCACTCAAAAGGAAGGGTTCAAAGCCTGAATCTTCGGCTTGTTGAATCGCCTTTTGCACGTGGAGCTTAGGGGCCGCACAAGCCAAAACTTCAGCCCCTGCCCCCACGCTGCGAACAATCTTGGCGTCAAAGATCGCGTTGTCTGAAGAAAGAGGAAGATCTTCTTCTAATTCAAACGCTAAGCTTTTATGAATTTTAATGCGGTCATTAAAAGGAAAGAATTTATTTCTGATGGCAACGCGGTCTTGTCGCAGTGAAATGATAAAGCGCGTTTGGCTGGCATCATAGTGGCTGGTGAAGTCCCGCAAGAATTCAATAATTTCTAATTCTTGATCCGCACCCGGAGCAACATTCAAACCATGTTCGAAATACTGAGAGACCTGAAAGCCTTTGGAAGAGGCCTGCATTTCGACAATTTTAATACTGCTGGATCCGATGTCTATACCGACTGACTTCAAAGCGTTCCTCCGTGAACGGGCTTTAAGACCTAAGTTTAAGTTACGTAAGTAGGATTGTATAGGCAAAAATCAGACAGAGATCGAGAGAGTAATGCTGGACCTAAGTCTTAACGCTCGCTCCAGTAAACAACACGAGGAGCACCTTTAGGGATGGGATCTTTTTGGTTGGCGTTCTGCTGAGGAGTGGGGGACGGAGTCGGAGTTGGCGTCGGATTGGCCTGCGCTTTTTCTTTATCGACATAGGATTTCACTTTTTTTGCCGTGCGATTTAGATCCATCACGATTGCGATGATTTCACGAGTCGCCCCGGCGAACTCACCGGTGCTGCGAATTTTAAAATTCATAACCTTTTCGCACGTCATCGGGATTTGATCGGGATTTCCTAAGACACGCACTCCGCGAGAAGCGACAAAATCCCAAAAGTCAGGGCTCTTAGGTTCTTTTTGATCGCACTTAAAGGGACCGCCTTCTTCTTCTGAGCTTCGTCGTTTGATAATTTCCGCCACGGCCTCATCGGTCATTGCGGGATCTAAAGATTTAAGAACCTCTTTGGAAGCTAAATTAGGATTGATCCCCTTCATTCCATAAATCGTGATACGGGGTTCAAGCAAATCGTAAAAGTCATCTTCCATCCCGGCCACTAAATGCAGTTCGGCCATGGTTCTAAAGGCACGATTGGGAGGGTAGTAATCTTGAGTGTCACGATTGAGATCGCCGTACTTCGCAGACTTAGCGCCACCGTTTAAAGATTCCGATTTATCACTTTGCCAGTCGGCAATATTATTCACCAGCTCTTCAAAGTTAAAGTTGGAATACTTGCGCTGAAACTCTTCGTCGTCTTTTTTCTTTTGTTCAAAGATATTTACTAATTGCTGTTTGGTGGCTTCACGCAAATATTTTGAGGGCGAGTTGAGGTCGTTTAAGTCAATTTTTGAACCTTCATCTTCGATGGTGACAATATAGCTGGCATCCATCGAGGATTCTTTGACGACTTTCGCAAATGAATCCTTATCCACGGCGCTCATTTCAGGCGGGACGGGCAAGGGCCAAGCAAAGGGGAATTGCCAGATTTGATCTAACATCGGGCTGTCGCCAAGTTGCGCGCCCAGCTGGCTTTGCGCTTGCTGGTAAATTTTAATGCGCAAAAGACTGAGTTGCATTCCGGACTTTGCGGCATAATAGGCTTTCACGCGATTTAAGCTTTGGGCGTTGACGATGTATTCGACATTGGATTCGTAGGAAACTTCCATCGCAAAATACATGATCAACATCAGCGCGGAAATCGCCACGATCAAGGCGACACCTTTTTGGTTGCTGACGGGTTTTTTAGCTTCTTTCCAAATTTTATTGAGTACGCCCATTAGCGGCTCCTTCATCAGGATTATTTGGGAAGTGAATCGGGATGATTAATTGCATTGAATATTTTTTGCTACGACCTTGGACTTTCTTATCCATGGTCACCGAAAGCTCGACGGCTTGGGGGAATTTTCCCTTGGTGGAAGCATCACCTTGCGCATCCGTGCGCCAGTCTGTTACCCAGTCCTGTTTGCCTTTACCGATATAGCGCAGCTTAAATTCGGTGACATTTTCCATCAAAACGACTTCGTCGCCCCCTTTGGTGACATCAAGGTCCACAAAGGGCGTGCTTCGTCGCCAAATGCATTTTGAAGAGGTGTCTGAACGTAAATTACGGCATTCGCGCAAGGAATACCCGACTTCTATAAAGTCTGCAGCTTGCGTGTTGCGCACGGCACGCGCATTATTCATGGTCACGAAATTGACAGAGTCGGTGGTGCCGATAAAGTGCGTTTCGGGATCACGGCGGGGAACTTCGCGGCGAGTGGCCGTTTGAGGTTGCACCGGAGGCTGTTGGGGGGGAGCCCCGGGGATCTGTGGAGGCGCGTTGGCTTTATTGATCAGATCTTGGATTTCTTTTTCCACATCACGATAGTGATAGGCCAAGTTTAAATCTTTTTCGATCAGGCGCACGGCATCGCGCATGCGGGAGACGTCATCCAATTGATCTTGCAATTTGATCTTAGCTTTCACGGCTTGGCTGATGGCTTGGGAAGTTAAAACGGTGAGTGTTGCCAAAATAGCTAAGGCAATCATCAACTCAATCAAAGTAAAACCGTTTTTGTTTTTGACCAAACTTAGCCTCCGCCTGGAAGGCCCGGCATTGGCAATTGCTTGTCATAGTCCACAAAATACTGAGTGGCCGAATACTCTAAAGGTTTTTTGCCGGTTTTCATGATGATGGTCACTTTAACTTCTTTAATGGATTTCGAAAGATGTTCAGTCAAAGTTTTCATCATGGTCAGCGCCAATTCATTGGCTCCCCCGGCTTGTGCGGTCAAGGTGGCACTGATATCGGGGACTTCAAATTCTTTGGAAGTCATTTTCCAAGAATACTGCGGATACTCGGAACCGAAGTCATCGGATTTCTCTTCCTCGATGGACTCCAAGGGCTTGCCTTGGTACTGCATTTCGATTTCGGCCATCTTACGTTCTAAGAGGGCTGCGACTTCGGTGGATGTTTGGGTCTTTCGCACGCGCATAAAACTGCCGCTCCAAGAATTGGCTAATAAAAGCAATCCGGAAGAAAGAATGACCATCGCAATGACAGTCTCGACCAATGTAAATCCGTTTTTTTTCACCGTTGAAGACCCTTTAACGATTGAGCTTTTTCGACTATATCAGCTTGACCCGTTAAAGGATTAAAAACAAGAGTCCAGGTTAATTTTTGTCCGTCGGTGATTTGCAATGCGGCGGCCTCCACAAATCCTTCCGGGAAAAAATGAATATAAGCTTCCCCTGAGGTAATAGGGGCTTTCATATTCGCGGTTTCTAAAGAAGCAAAGCGCAAACCCGACGGCAG
Organism: Bdellovibrio bacteriovorus; assembly: GCF_001592735.1. NCBI lineage: Bacteria > Pseudomonadati > Bdellovibrionota > Bdellovibrionia > Bdellovibrionales > Pseudobdellovibrionaceae > Bdellovibrio > Bdellovibrio bacteriovorus. The sequence goes on along the minus strand of NZ_LUKE01000002.1, from coordinate 277,802 downwards.
GTCCTGGGCTTTGCGAGTGATGCTTTTGTCTATCTGGTAAAGGGGGGGCGGGGCCTCTTCGCCTTTTTTTTCGTTCGCTTTTTCTAAGGCTTTTTCATAGGCATCAGGATCAATGCGCTGGGGACCGCTGGCTCTTTCAACCCAGTATTGCGGTTCTTTATCATCCATTTTGATTACGATGCGATAAGTGGCGCCCTGCAGGCGGGCTTTGGTGCGAACTTCGCGGGCGAGAACTAAAAACTTTCGCGCGACAGAATTAATATTAGCATCTTTTTTCATCAAGCGCGGGGTTGCTATTGCCATGATTGCCGCCAGGATCCCCAGGACAATCATGATTTCAATAAGCGTGAAACCCCGCTGCGACTTCATTAAAGCCTATTTGCTTTCAGCATCATCAAGTGTGATGTCAGCGTTAAATGCAGAGCCACCTTCGCGGCCGTCTTTACCTAAGGACTTCAAGCTGTATTCAGAACCGTTCAGCTCGTAAACGAATTCATTTCCAAACGGATCTTTCAATTTTTTCTTTTCTAAATAAGGTTGCGGGCCCCAGTTAGTACAGTTTGAATCCGCGGCGGTAAGACCTTCAAGAGATTGTGGGTATTTTCCGCAATCGGTGTAATACATTTGCAAGGCATTTACGACTTGGGTGAGTTGAATTTTAGCTTCTTTGACTTTTGATTTGTCCAATGAAGAAGTCAAATTCGGGATCAGAAGGGCAGCGATACTTCCGATGATCGCAAGAACGATCATGATTTCGATAAGTGTCATACCTCGGCGGTTCTTAAGAAGAGACATTTTTACTCCTAGTTTCTGTGTCCAACAGTCATAAATCTTAGCAGACACCCGTGATGGGCACCACACTTTTTTCGGTTCCAAAACGGGACTTAAATCTATCCGGCGATGTTGGCCATTTCGAACATTGGGACCATGACGGCCACCACAATGGCACCAATCGCAAAACCCATCAGAACGATGACGACCGGACCCATCAGACTCGTTAAACCTTCCAGTTTGTTTTTTACTTGGAAGTCATAAGCATCAGAAACTTGTGTGAGCATGTTTTCAAGTTCGCCCGTTTTTTCCCCAATGTTGACCATGTGAATAACGATCGGAGGGAAACGTCCGGATTTTTTTAAAGGGCCCGCAATAGATTCCCCTTCAGAGATATTGCTGCGGGCTTCATCAATCGCTATCGCCAAAGCGTGATTATTTACAACGTTGCGCACAATACTTAATGCGGCAAGCATAGGGACGCCACCATTAAGCAAGGTTGCTAAAGTTCGTGTAAAGCGAGACACCGCGACCATTTGTACCGTCGGTCCAATGACCGGTAATTTCAATGAGAGAATATCCCATTGTTGTTTTCCAGCAGGAGAGTTCTTCCAATTGCGGAAAAGTAAAAACGCAATCGTAAAAAAACCGGCGAGGATGTACCAATAATTCACCATGAATTGACTAAAGTTAATCATCATGACGGTGTACCAAGGCAGTTGCAGGTTGGGGGAGGATTCAAAGACCACAACCATTTTTGGAATAAGGAAAATAAATAAGAAACCTAAAAGACCCACGGTGACGGTGATCATAATGATCGGGTAGGTCATGGCACTGGAAACTTTGGCGCGCAAATCGGCTTGTGCCTCGGTGAACTCTGCCAGACGCATTAAGATCACATCCAAGCTGCCTGACATCTCACCGGCTTCCACCATGGAGATATAAATATTATTAAAGATGTTCGGGTATTTTCCTAAAGATTTATGAAAATTCGAACCTTCATTGATCATGTTCTTACAGTCGGCCAAGGCCTCTGACAAAGTCGGGTTTTCCACTTGTTCGGACACGGCCGTTAAGGCATCCACCAAAGGGATATTGGCCTTAATCAATGTCGCCAATTGGCGTGTCATCAGTGCGAGCTCTTTAACTTGCACTGATTTTGTCGAGCGCGGACCTGATTTTTTACGCGGATCGGCCTTCTTTTTATCCCGAATATCAATAACGTAGATGTTATCTTTTTTGAGTTTTAAACGCGCGGTGCGAAGGTTGTCGGCGTCGACAACTCCCTTAACATTTTTTCCATCGCGGCTTAAGCCTTTATACTCAAAAATAGGCATGTTTTATTCCTAAATATCCAACTGGGTATTTGAAGTCAGTTCTTCAATGGAAGTGATTCCCGTCAAAACTTTTTGTACGCCGTGATCACGGAAGGTTTTCATTCCGTTAGCGACGGCTTGTTTTTTGATCGAGTTACCGTCTTTGCGCTGCATGATCAAAGAACGAATATCGTCAGTCACAATTAAAAGCTCACTGATGGTCGTTCGACCGGAATAACCTTTTTGCCCACAGTGATTGCATCCCATCGGGCGGCAGATGTGGGCGTTTTTGGCTTGCTCTTTGGTAATTCCTAAAAGCTGAATCTCAAAATCGGTGGCCTCATGGGGGGCTTTGCAGTGCGGGCACAAAATACGCACCAAACGCTGAGCCACCACGCCCATGATTGACGTCGCAATCAAAAACGGCTCTACCCCGAAGTCAATCAAGCGGGGAAAGGCACCGGCAGAGTCATTGGTATGCAGAGTCGATAAAACCAAGTGACCTGTGAGTGAGGCTTGAATCGCGAGTTCGGCGGTTTCTAAGTCACGAATCTCTCCGACCATAATTGTATCCGGGTCTTGACGAAGGAAAGAGCGGAGGCCGGCTGCGAAAGTCAGCCCGATTTTAGAGTTCACCTGCACTTGACCAATCCCGTGAATACGTTGCTCCACGGGGTCTTCGACGGTCAAGATGTTGACGTCGGGTTGATTGAGTTTTGAAAGCGCACCGTACAAGGTTGTGGATTTCCCTGAACCCGTGGGGCCCGTCACGAGGAAAATTCCGTAACTGCGGCTTAAAAGATCATCTAATTTATCTAGATTTTCTTTTGAAAAACCCAATTGAGTCAGTTCAAGAACGATATTAGATCTATCTTGAATACGCATCACCACGCGCTCGCCAAAAGCGGTGGGCACCGTGGATAGACGAATATCGATATCTTTGCCGCCGACTTTCAACGGAATACGACCATCTTGCGGCAAACGTTTTTCAGCGATATTTAAGTTCGCCATGACCTTGATACGCGAGGTGATGGCATTTTGCAGTTTTTTAGGTGGTTTAAAGACGTCAAACAAAATACCGTCCGTACGAAAGCGCACGGCCATGTCTTTTTCATAGGGCTCGATATGAATATCGGAAGCTTTTTCTTTCACGGCTCGGAACAAAAGGCTGTTCACCATTTTAATAACCGGAGCATCATCTTCACCGGCCTCAAGAAGATCGACAATCGGATCATCGAGATCATAATCTTCTTCGTCAATTTCATCCAAACCAGAAAGATTGGCCGTACTTTTTTCGTAAACCTTATTGATGGCGTCCTGCAGGCGAGGAGTCGTGGTCACTAAAGGTTTTACTTTCTTTCCGAAAAGAACCTTTAGATCATCCATGCAATGCAAATTGACGGGATTGCTGGTCAGCGCAGTTAAAACATCCGGTTCGTCTTTATAAGGAAGGATGTTGTGCTGTTTTGCATAGTTGATCGGAATGTCGCGAACTAAGTCAGCCGAAATGTCACTGACGGGGATGTCTTTAATGAAATCCAACCCCAACTCTTTACAAAGATCTGCAACCACTTCATCCGCTGAAGAAAATTCTTTGGCCGCAAGCGCTTCGCCCACGTTGACGGGGCGAACCACAGAGGGACTGTTAAGAACAGAGCGAATTTGATCCTGTGTCAGCGAAGTGGCTTTAGACAGGACATTTTGAAGATCTAAAGAGGCCATCTATTATTCCTGTAGAGTGTCGTCCGGAATATCCGGAGTTGCACTTCCGCGAGCTTTTTGGTGAATAGGATCCATCTTTTTACCATAAGGATCCACGCCACCTTGGCTTTTAATAAACTCAACACGATCGTCCAGAGTTTGCGAAAGAATCTTGTTCGAGTCTGCCACAGTTCGGACGATTTTTGGAGTCAAGAACACGACCATGTTGGTCTTCTCTTTGGCAATCGTGCGTGATTTGAACAACCAGCCGATAATGGGGATATCGCCAAGAAGAGGAACCTTCGTAATAGACTCGATGTCATTTTCTTTCATGAGTCCACCTAGGATTGCCGTGTCACCGTTATTCACGTTGATCGTGGTTTTGATAGAACGTTTGGCAATCGGTTGCGTAGAGTCTTGGAAAGCCTTCGGAGAGCTCGCCGTTGAAAGCTGAGACACTTGTTGTTTGATTTCCATGCGGATCAAGTTTGTCGCCGGGCTGATAAATGGTTTTAACGTTAGCTTGATCGTCGCATCTTCAAACGTCGGCGTGGTGATCGGCGTTCCATTTGTGGGAGTTGTCGTTTGTGAACCGGTGACGACTTTATCACCGACCTCGATTTCACCCTCTTGATTGTTCAAAGTTAAGATCTGAGGCGTTGAAAGGATGTTGGCTTTTTTAGTGGTCTTAAGGAAGTTGATGAATCCCACAAGATTTGGGATGGATAACTTGGTTTTAGTTAAAGGATCCGTCACTTCAACCATTTTGCCTTCACCGAAACCGATGACCGCGCCATTGCCACCCGTAGGGCTTAGCATTTCTTCGATTTTAATGCCACCGTTAAAGCCGACTTTGCCGTACCCAGAATCGCTGTACTTATAGTATCCGACCCCCCAAGTGTTGCCGTCGGTAGCACTCATCTCCATGATGATGGCTTCGACGTAAACTTGGTCTTGCTGGATATCGATTTTGTTTAAAAGATTTAAGACCACTTCATAGTCTTGTTTGCTTGCCGTGATAACAAGTGTGTTTGTGCTTTTATCTGCGGTGATTTTAACATCGCCCCCAAAGATCTCTTGCGGGGCTTGCATTTGTCCACCAGCCCCAATCGGGGACAGAAGGCTGCCGCCCGTGGCTGGTTTTGGAGTTGCATCTTTAGTCACACCTTGAAGAGTTTGCGCGATTTTTTCTGCATCTCCATTTTTAACGTAATAAACGTAAACGCCACCCGTGTCTTCCGCGCGGATTTTAAAGTCTAATTGCGAGATCAATTTTTTAATACGTACGATACCTGATTTATTACCAACCACGATGATTGAATTGGTGCGGTCATCCGGAATCGCCATAAAAAAGCTGGCCCCTTGTTGAGAGCTGGCTCCAGAAGAACGCGAAAAGCGGGGAACGCCCGCTGTGAATGTTCCGGGCGCGCCACCTTGAGGCTTGCTTCCTTTGTTGACGATTTTATCAACAAGATCAGATAAATCTTTAGATTTGGCGTATTTTACCGGAATAACCTCAAGCTGCTCTTCAAATCCTGGAACATCTAATTGGCTGATGATTTTCATCACACGGTCAATATTCGCGCCCCAGTCAGAGATGATGATCGAGTTTGTGGGTTCGTAAATATTCATTTCACCATCTTTAGAAGGTAAAATACGAAGATCACGATTCACTTGCGCGGCAGAAATGTGTTTTAAGTGAATAATACGTGTGATCATCTGATCGGCGTTCGGATAATAAGCGCCAGAGAATGTCTCGATATTATCACGTTGCGCATTTCTTGCTGATTTTACTTTTAAGAAGCTGCCCATCGGAACCACGGTGAAACCGTTGATCGCCAAAGACGACAAGAAAGCTTTATAAGCTTCCGCCACGGTGATTTTTGACGGAGCAACGATCGTGATTTTACCGCGGACACCCGGATCGATAATAAAGTTCTTACCGGTCAGCTCGCCAATGGCCTTAATTAGGTCGGCGATTTCCACATTGGGAAAATCAAAGGACTCAATAGTTTCGGGGAAGTTTTGGCTGTTGATGTCTTCAATCGCGGCCTTAGAAAACTTATCTTTGGCATCTTTGCTTAAAACATCGTTCCCGCCGCCGATAGATCCGCTGCGAGCCCCGCCAGCGCGAGAGCCGCCATTATTAGCCGAAGGAATCGTGCTTGGTGGCGCTGGGGGCGGAGGGAACGAGTTGTTCATTCCTCCATCAAAATCACCAGCGTTAGAATCGCCAAAATCCGGCGGTGGAGGAGGAGGTGGGAAATCATCAAACTGCGCGTTCGCGGCCTGTCCCACGATCTGCGCGGTCATCAATGAAGCAATTCCTATGCTGACATTTTTTTTCATGTGGTTTCTCCCTCGTCCTAAAACAGAAACTAAAATAAAAACTAAATTCGCAAAAAATATTCTCTGTCGATCCCAAAACCTACTGAATGTTGTAGGTCATGTTCTCTTGCTTGCCATTTCGTTCCACTTGCAAGGTCACTTTCGGAGAATTTTTTAGCAAGTTATAAAGCTCCATGGCCTTGGCCGGACTGTCGACCGGTGTTCCGTCAACGGATTTAATCACATCCATGCGCTGCAAGCCCAATTGTTCGTAAATACTTCCGGGCTGCATATCAAGAATGCGGAAGCCGTTGATATTGCCAGTGCCGGGTTCACGATTCGGAACCGCACGGGCCTGCATCAAGACGGCTGAAAGGTCGTTGGTGTATTTAAGAACGTCGGCTCTTTTGATGCTGAAGGTGTTGTCACCACTGCGTTGAACCTCGGTGCCCGTGGTTCCAGAGGAGGGGCGCGCACTGCCGAAGGCCACTTTGCCTTCTTTTTTCATTTCGATAAATTCCAAGCGCCCGGAATTTGTATTGCGAAGAACGACTTTTTGGCGCTCAACACGAATGATCGTGGCAATACCTTCGATTTCTTTTTTCGGACTGTAAGAAATCACCTGACCTTTCCCTTTGACCTCGATGGCCGCGATGGATTTTTCAGGGTTGGAGTGAACCAATGTTCCGATCAATGTCAGCGGAAGCTGTGAAGGGACCGGATCTTCTTCGCGCTGTTCGCCTTTAGATTTGTCGACCAAGGCATCGGGGATTTGTCCGTTGGAAGCAAAAATATTTCGCGCAGTTATGTTGTTATAAGCTCCGCGACCGACACTCATATCCATGCGTTGAGATTTGGGATGTGCGGGGGGGGCCGTTTGGGGGAGCATGCGATCGCGATAGGCAAGAATTGCAAGGTCTGCAATGCAGTAACCCACGAAAATAAAAAGAAGATATGAATACCATCGCTCAAAAGGTGGGCGCTGATTTTTCGTATTGCGTGAAGCCACTGATGACAATCCTTTGCCTTGCTTTTAAACCGTGCTCTTAATTGCTTCGTTTTTAGTCTAGTCCTTAGACTTCCATCCATCCTAGCAGTTGGGCGGGGAGGCTGCAACTTGTTACCCGATTTCGGGTGCGGCCTAGACCAAGCAAAGTATAAGATTTTACTAGGGCTTCGCGGCAAAACTAGACCATCGTCGCAAGTGTAAAAATATTTATCGAAAATATCTCAACATAGGTCATGATAAAAGTATGAGAGTTCTCTACTTCACGGATGGAGCAGGAATCGATCTTCTTGGAATTCGCGAATCAGTTTTGCGCATTCCAGAAGTACTCACCTCTCTACGTCGAGGCCAGGAACAGGCTAAGTACGTAGATTTAATGCAGGTGATGTCGTTACCGGACGAAGATTTTCGTTTGGTCCCTTCGCCATTACGTACCCTTATTGTTAACCTGGTGCAAAGAGGTTTGCATCAGCGTTGGATAAATCGTGATCATCGCGCGGATTTAATCATCCGTCGCATCAATCATCGTTGTTTTGCCGACATTAAGAACGAAGTTTTGAATTTCATTCGCAGCAAAACGGAAGGCAAGTCGATTGCCACGCAAGATCTGCACTTATTGCATTTTTTAAGTCATGTTGAAATCACGATCATCGGCCCCGGTTATGACGAAATCGAAATCTGGTTGCGCCGTGAAATCTCCACTCGTGGGGACGTGAAAGTTTTAATCAAAGATGTCATTGCTTCTGATCCGCAGTTGGATTGGTTTTGGCCTAAGGTTAAAGAGACTTATTCGGCCCACATGGTCTAACTTTCAGACCCTCTTGCTTCCCCTTACTTTGAGCTTTNNAAAGCTCAAAGTAAGGGGAAGAAGATGATCTTGGGTTCAATCGGACTGTAGTCAGCTTTGTAATCAGCTTGGGTGAAGTTAGCGCTTCGGTCAGGCGCTTCGCGTGCCAGTGATTTTCGAATGTGCTTGCGCTCATTTTAAGTTTTCTATTTATGAAGTCATGGGATATTTTTATTCAAAATTCAAAATTCAAAATTCAAAATTCAAAATTCAAAATTCAAAATTCAAAATTCAAAATTCAAAATTCAAAACGCGGGCGCGTTGCGGCAAAATTAATTTGTAATGTCGAATTTATTTGCCATGGTTTTCGTGTTTTTAAATTTGGCTTTAGGCATAGATAAATTATTTTCAACGACGGTTCTTGTTTTTCTTTTTTGCGTTGAATGTTGGGCGGTTTAAGCGTTTCTAATTGCGATATTCCTGGGCTTTGTAAGCGCATTCTTCATTCTGAAAAACCTTAAAATTGCGTTTCAAAAAGCTATGTTAAGTTCCTTTTCGAGAGAGTTCTTTAACTAAAAAAGTGGAAAGATTAAAATGGACTTACAGAATTTTTCAAATTCAGAGATTGTTCATCGCATGCAAAAGTTGGTGAAGACCGAGCGAAAAATCACGCACTTGGTTTTGGTGCACATCCTAGAAATTGAAGCGCGTCGGATCTATGCCGAACTTGGCTATGATGGTATGTACACCTATTTAACCCGTGAACTGGGTTATTCTGAAGCGGCGGCTTATCGTCGTTTGCAGTCGGCAAGGCTTTTGAAACAAATGCCGGAACTTTCAGAAAAAATCGAATCTGGCGCTTTACATTTATCTCAGCTGACGCGTGTGCAGAAATGTCTTAAAGAAAAATCCCAAAAAGGGGCGATGATTTCCTGTGCGCAAGTTTTAACGATTTTAGAAAAAGTGGAAAATAAAAACACATTCCAAACAGAGGCCGTTCTGGCTAAAGAATTTGATTTGCCGATACCATCTTATGAGGTTTTACGTCCACAAAGTGACGAATCTGTTCGCCTTGAAATTACCTTAACGGCAGAGCAGTTTAAAGAATTACAAAAAGCAAAGGACCTTTTATCGCATGTGTGCCCTCATGGGGAATGGTCGGAAGTCATTGGTGCGTTGGCGAGAAAATTTAATGATAAAAATATTTTGAAATCAAATGCCCCAAGAGCGACCTTAAATTCAAAAAAATTATCCAGCGAGGGGATTTTTGTGGAAAACGTTAACGAGGATGTTTCCGCCAATGAGAACGGCAATAGAAATAGTCTAGGCACTAAAGAGCTGGTGACCGACAGAGTCATCGCTACGAAGGTGAGTCCGCGAAAAGCGATTTCGGTTGCGGTTAAAAAAGAACTTTTCCGTAAAGCCAATGCGTGCTGCGAATACGTGAATAAAAAGAACCGGCAACGCTGTGGATCTAAATACCAGTTGCAAATTGATCATGTGAAGCCGGTGGCCTTCGGTGGGACAAGTGATTTAACGAATTTACGAATCTTGTGTCGAACGCATAATTTACTAGCTGCAGAAAAAGCGGGGCTTTCAGATAAAAGGGCCAGAGGGTGAATTTTCTACTCATAAGAAAATAATTTGAATCATTTGCGCTAATGAGGGTGTGCGGGTAAGCTTTCGGCATGGCAAAAAAGAAAGCTTCGGCAAAAAATACGGCGGCGAAAAAAACGACGTCGAAACTGAAATCTGGAAAAACTAACGTCTTGAAACCTAAATCATCGAGGTCTGCAATGCCTGCTCGCACCTCCGCCGATCTTAAAAAATTTCTAAATGATTTAAACACGGCGACGAAAGTTCCCACCACATCGGATCTTGCGCCGCTGGTTTTGCCTGAGTATCCCTTTGATCATCAGCTTTTGTCGGCCAGCTCTGTCTATGAACGCAGTCGGCGTCTGTATAATTCTTTGGGAGGGATTTTTCAGCCGCGCCTTTGTTCGACGATGCGATCTTTAAGTCATCAGGATTTATTTAAGGATCAAATTGATTTTACGCCGTCGGCGACAGAATTTTATTGGTTCCGCGATCACGCCGCAAAAATTTACGATCCCGATGCGCACATGAAGTCTATGCAGCTGTTTAATGAGATCTCTTTATATCATGAACAAAACCACCGCATTGTATGGCGTGTTTTGCCTCCGGCGCCCCAAGAGGAACGCGATCTGCAGAGATATTTGAATTTTGCCGAAAGTTTGGTGGTGACGATGGATTTGGCTCTAGGGGACGCCTTAGGAAAAGATCTTTCCAACACGTTTGAAAGATTAAGACTTATTTATCGCCCTGGCGGGGAAGATGTTTGGGCAAAAAAATCCTCGGAAGTATATCGCCAGTATTTACTAGCAGTATTGTGTGCGACCTACATGTTGCTTGAAAGAGTTTTTGCGAAAGACATTCTAAAAGCCCTGAATTATATTTTCCCTGATCAAAAGGTTATGAATAAAGATGCGACCCAAAGAGCGTTGGGCCTCAGTGAGCTTTTTACCGAAAATACCAATCCCCAATGGCAAAAATTAAACTGGAAGTCCGCGCAAGAAAAGTTAGAAGAAATGCATATAGAATCCGAAGAGGAGGCACTTTATTTGCCGGAAGATCCGCTGGATCTAGAAGAAGAATTTATCTTTGCGCATCGACTGTTCGATTTGTTTGAGATTTAAAATAAATTTAAAAAACAATCTGCCTCGAGGCTTCTTTTAGCGAACAGAGCCTGAAGCGTTGAAACGATCATTAAACACCGGACGATAATGAATCGTACTGGTGTAATCCGTCATGCGATACGGATACAAATGGCTTTGGTATTCAACTTCGGGTTCGATAAACTCCACGCGAGTGGATTTTCTTAAGGCACCACTTAAAGTGAGATCTAAATCTTTAGGCAATCGCATCATCGAACGCGAGGACGTTCGGGCCACGTAACCTTCTAGTTCCATTTGACGAGCATTTTGTTCCGGCGACAGACCCGAATTCGCCGTGGAAACAGTCGTATAATCCGGGGTGAAATTTTGGGAGGAAGAAGTGTCCGAAGTGGTGATGCAAGAGACGAGGAGTGTGGTTGCGCTAAAAAGAGCGATAACGGAAAGCCAAGATTTTGAAAAGAGGCGCAAGTATCGATACATGGAAATCTCCTAAGGTCTTAGCAAAGCAAGCTTTACGCCACCTAAAAAGTAAATAAGAGGGAGATGATCCTTTGGACAGTCATAGCGCGCGTTTTTTGTTATCGAAACGTCAAAAATTAGGTGCCATTGCGTCGTCTCAAAATGAGATTTCAGGGGCAAAACCAAGTCGTTGCCGCAAAAGCATCACAGCGCAAAGAAAGGTTCCATCTCCGCCGCTTTTTCATTGGCGGGATGTAAAAAGCTAGGGATCTCTTGATCCGGTGGATGCAGTAAGTAAATACCAAAAGGCATTTTGGCAGAGATCAAAGTCGGCGGACGACGGTAAATGTATTCCGAGCGCTGCTGGTTATACACGATAAACTCATGCTCATGAGCTTCGTCGTAAGCCTTCCATAACAAGCTTTGAAAGATATCGCCATTATCGGCAAACAAGAAACACAAATACTTAAAATTAAACCCGGCTTCGACTTTCAGGCGTGAGTAAGGCTTGGTCAAAGTGCGTGTCCAACCCAAGCGTTTGCCGAACTTTAAAAACTGACGGAAGTTGTGTGCGCGCAGAGAATATTCCATTGGAATAAACTCTTGCATATTACCCGCAGACCACGGGGCGCAGCACCCGACAATATTGTCGTTTTTGTCAAAAGCCACTAAGAAATCTTCTAGGTTTAAATCTTTCCAGCGTTCCAATTTTTCATGAAAGCTCTGTGCATCCCAGACCGTCGCTAAATCTCGCTGACGAGATTTTTGAATAATATAATAAATCAAAGCATCGACATTGGCGGCACTGCCACGACGAATACGCAAATGAGGCAATGGTGTTCGCGCCCAAGGCAAGCGGCCATGAACCGAGACCATATTAAATCTGCGGAATAAATGATACTGCGGCAAAGGACGCTTTAAAGTCCGTGGGCGAACAAAGGCGTTAAGTGCTTGCACATCGCCCATGCTTAAAACTGAAAACAAGTATTTACAATCAAAGGTTTTGAAAACCTCATTCATCACGGGTAAAAAATGCTTAGACCACTCTAAAACCGCGCGGCGATTTGAAGAAATCCGCAAATCGCGTCCGAAGGCCACTTTTTGAACCTTGTCATCCAAAAGCACATCGCGAATTACAAAGCTCGCAATGCCTTCAAGCTTGTCGTCCTCACGCAGTTGGTAAGTTAAATGCTGATCGGACTGAACGGCATAAGGCGCAAAGAAATCTCCGTTGCGATCGACTTTCACGTCCACCAAACCGCGGCTTAAAAAGGTTTTATAAAATTCAGAAAGATTTTTGGTGTCTTCGGGACGAGCAATCTCAAGATTCATCTAAGTTTTTTTCCAAACAACGTCAGGATGACTGGTTTTTAAATTCGACCAGCGAGCAGCCACAAAAAGAAAATCACTTAAGCGATTTAAGTATTGCAACGTCAAAGAATAACGTTCGTCTTTCACGGCGATTTCCGCCGAGCGGCGTTCGGCGCGACGACAGAAAGTACGGGCCACATGCAAGTGAGCCGAGACAATATGACCCGCCGGTAAAATAAACTGGCGCAGCTCCGGCAATTCGGCCGTCATTTGATCAATTTCGTGTTCAACATGCTTGATTTGTTCTTCGGTGATCAGGGGCAGCATCTTAAAGACTTCGTCTTTTTCCGTGGCTAGCAAGCTGCCAATGTTAAACAACTCGTTTTGGATTTTTTCTAAAACGGCGTCCAGGCTTAATAACGCAACATGCATTACCAAAGAAGAACGAACCACGCCCAGGTAACTGTTCAGTTCATCCACGGTGCCATAGGCCTCAACGCGAGGATTGAACTTTTCAACACAAGAGCCATCCACCAGACGGGTGGTTCCTTTGTCGCCGGTCCGGGTATAGATTTTTGCCTTTGGAACGTCGCTCATGTGTTCATCTCCATTAAGCAGTCGTAGTCATTAAAGTGTTGATTTTTTTTAAAGATAGGTCAAGGCTTTGAGCATGGCCGACAATCAAGTTCCCTTATTCGTAACAATCCCTCATTCCGGAGAAAAAATTCCTCCACAAACTCCCTGGTTGAACACTCTTCCAGAGGAAATCCTGATGTGCGACGTGGATCGCTATGTGGACTTTTTGTATGAGCCCAGTCTGCATAAGTTAAAAATCCCCTATGTCAAAACAGAGTGGCATCGGTATGCAGCCGATTTAAATCGAATCCCAGATGATGTGGATTCTTCTTCGGTGATCGGCAATAAAAATCCGGCCGGAACTCACAACCGTGGATTTCATTGGGTGATTACCACGTACAAGCATCCCCTGATGAATGAGCCCATGTCCTCGGAGGCCCATCAGGAATTGGTAAAGCTGATTTACGACCCTTTTCACGAGGGCATAAAAAAACTGTATCAGGACATGCACGAAAAAGGTTTCAAAAAAACCTATCACATTGATGCGCACAGCATGCCTTCGGTGGGGACAAGCGAACATCGTGATCCGGGGGAAACCCGCGCGGATATCGTGGTCAGCGACAGCAAGGGTAAAAGCTGTGACCCAAGATTCAAAGATTTGGTGATCTCTGCTTATGTGACGGCAGGATTTAAAGTGGGTTACAATTGGCCGTATTTTGGCGGTCGCGTCACGGAACAATACGGAAACCCGTCAAGAGAACAACACACGCTTCAGGTTGAAATGAATCGTTCCTTGTACATGGATGAGAAAACTAAAAAATTAAAACCGGAAGAGGCGAAGAAAACGCAAGAAAAAGTGCTGTTCGCTTTAAGCTATATCCGCAACAATTTGATGCATATAATGTAGGGCGTCGAGAGTCGAAAAGCATGGTCAGATGCTTCTAGTTTTATTAAAGCTAGGGGAATCATTTTGTTTGCAACAAGGGAAGACCCGTTTTGAGTAAAGCACCTAGCTCGCAGAAATCTTTATGGAGAAAATGGAATAAGCCTTTAGCGTCATTAAAGCTGGCGGTTTTTGTTATTTTGGGTTTAGCCGTTATCACTTCGGTCGGAACTTTCGTTGAGGCCAAGTACGATGCTTACGCTGCCAGAAAACTCGTTTACGACACGTGGTGGATGTATTCTATCTTGGGACTTTTGATTATCAACCTGATCGGGGTGATGCTGGATCGTTGGCCTTGGAAAAAGCGTCATACCTCTTTTGTTTTAGCGCACATCGGGATTATCATTCTTTTGTTTGGCTCTTGGTTGACGATGAAGTACGGCCTGGATGGTTCTATGCGTATCGGGATCGGGGAATCAAACAACTTGGTGCAATTGCCGGAAACAGATCTGGTGGTTTACACCAGTTTTGATGGGGATCGTTATACAAAAACCTTCGAAGAAGAAGTGGATTTTTTCAAATACCCGCCGACGGAAAAGAATCCCAAAGTCATCCCCGCATACGAATCCAAAATTGAAATTATTGATTATCAAAAGTACGTTTTGCCTTCCAAAAAAGTCATCGCCGGTGAAGTCGGTAAGGCGGGCGCGGGATTGCGCTTTCAGTTGCAAAATCCAAACGTCAACGTGATTGAGTGGTTGGTGCAACGCAAACCCAATGCTTTGACGACACATAATTTTGGGCCCGCGCAAATTCACCTGGGTCCCGCGCCAACAGAAGGTCGCGGGGCGAATGAAATTTATCTGACCCCGGGGACGGACAGTTTAAAATATGTGGTCTTTCAGAAAGATCAAAAGAAGCCCTTAAAAACCGGCACGGTGAAAGAGGGGGATACTTTTGACCCGGGCTTTAAGATGGCGTTGCAATTCCGTGTTTTGCGCTATTTGCCTGCGGCGGCTGAGGACTGGGATTTGCAACCGTCCGAGCGTCCCACACCATTGACGACATCCGCGGTGAAAATCCGTTTTGATGGCAAAGATCACTGGGTCTTATTGAACGATATGACCAAGCTTTTTACCAACAATGCCGTTTACTTGCTGACGTACGGAAATCGCCGTGTGGATATCGGGTTTAAGCTAGATTTAGTGAATTTCGAAGTGAATCGTTATCAAGGAACGATGCGCGCGATGGCCTATGAAAGTGTCGTTAAACTTCCGGACGGATCCGAGCATACGATTTCGATGAATGAGCCTTTAAAATACAAAGGTCTGACAATTTACCAAGCCAGCTTTCAAGAGGAAGAGGGGCGTCCTGTCGCTTCAATCTTTTCCGTGAATCAAGATCCGGGTCGTTTTACGAAATATCTTGGATCTTTAGTCATCAGCTTAGGCATTGTGTTTTTGATGTGGTTTAAGCACATGGATTTCAAACTTGCGAAAAAAGAGAGTAACAAAGATGGGCAATAATATAAAAAAAATGGTGTTCTTTCTTCTTTCGGTGGTGTTTTGTTTTTCGGCGAAAGCGGCGCCCGGTGATGGGTTAAAGTATCTTCCCGTGCAAGACGGGGGGCGGGTGAAGCCCTACGACAGCTTCGCGCGTGAGATGTTAGAAATCGTTTATGGTAAAACTAAGTTTGAAAAACGCAATGCCACCGAAATCGTGATGACGTGGATGTTAGCGCCTCAGTCTTGGGAAGGTAAAAAGATCTTTGAAGTTCGCAATCATCAAGTTTTAGAAGCGCTTAAATTGCCTAAAGAGCAAAGATATTTTACCGGAGCCGAAATCTTTGGAAATGAGCGCTTCACTTTATTAAGACAAGAGTTGCAAAACAAACGTGAATCTAAAGAAAAACTGAATCCTTACTTCCAAGCTTTGCAGCGCTTAGAAAACCAGTTCTTCACGTTTCAAGAGATCGCTGCCGGGCGTATGCTAAAGCTCGTGCCACCGGTCGAGGGTGATGCGTGGATTTCAGTTTCAGAAATGCAGCCAGAGCAACAAGAAGTTTTCATGGAGGTGACCAAGGCCTTCGTAAGTCATATTGGGGCCATGGCTTCAGAGCAAAGCACGGCGCAAACGGGGGCGGATTTAGATGCGGCCCTTGTTAAGTTTCAAGAGTCTGCTAAGAAGCAAAATCCCGTCCTTTACGATCATGCCTCTAAGATTCGTGCCGAGGTTCACTATAATGAGTTCCATCCATTCCGCTGGTCTTATATTTTATATTTTATCGCGTTCACTTTGTTGCTTCTGGTTTGGACTTTAAATAAGCCAGGATTATCAAAAGCCGCCTGGGTGTTTTTAATTGCAGGTTTCATTTTGCACACCTATGGATTTGGTCTGCGTATGTATATCATGGGGCGGGCGCCGGTTTCTAATATGTATGAGACGGTGATTTGGGTGTCCTGGGGCACCATCCTTTTTGCGGCGATCTTAGAATTGATCTATAAGTTCCGCGTCTTTTTGGTGGCGGGAACTCTGGTGGCGGCATTTGGTCTAGTCATTGCGGATTTTGCTCCGGCGGTTCTGGATCCGACGTTGCAACCTTTAGAGCCCGTGTTGCGCAGTAATTATTGGCTGACGATTCACGTGATGACTATCACTATCAGTTACGCGGCTTTTTTCTTGGCATTCGGTTTGGGGGATCTTGGTTTATTTTACTACCTCCGTGGAGAAGAAAAGTATCAACATCAAATCCGCAGTGTGGTGACGGGAATCTATCGTTCCATCCAAATCGGTGTCGCTTTTTTGGCTCCAGGAATTATCTTGGGGGGGATTTGGGCAGACTATTCGTGGGGTCGTTTCTGGGGCTGGGACCCGAAAGAAACTTGGGCTTTGATCGCGCTTTTAGGGTACCTCGCGGTTCTGCATGCACGTTATGCGGGAATGATTAAAAACTTCGGCATGGTAGTGACAGGCATTATCACTTTCTCTTTGGTGATTATGGCTTGGTACGGAGTGAATTTCGTTCTTGGCGCAGGGCTTCATTCCTATGGATTCGGTGCCGGGGGTATTGAATATGTTTCGGCTTTTGTCGGTTTGCATATTCTTGCGGTTATCTATGTCGCGATTCTTCGTCGTGGCCGTAATTCTTCCGACAAAAAATCTGCTTAAGGTTTGAGCGAAGAAGCGCGAAGCATCGCGCTTTTTCAATTTGCTTGCAAAAAGAATATGGACAACTGGACTTTTCCACCTTTAAATAGACACCAAATAGAAGTCACGATTTTGTCATCAATTTCTGATGGGCGAGAAATTCGCGCGCCAGAGAAGTGCTGACATTGAGTTACATCGAGTTAGAAGGATGATTATGCATCGAGTACTTAAAACTAAAGCGGGCGCAATGGCTTTGTTCTGCGCACTGATGGTTTCAACACTCCTGACGGGTTGTAAGTTTCAACCAGGTTTCGGATATAACAAAGGATATGCTCCCGAGCAGCCTATCGCCTTTGACCACAGTCTTCACGTGAACACCAATAAGATTCAGTGTCAGTACTGCCACAACCAAGTAGAGCGTACAAAGCATTCGAATATTCCAGCTCTTTCAACTTGTATGAATTGCCATCTTCAGGTTGCGACCGACAAACCAGACATTCAAAAATTGCGTGAAGCTTACGATAAAGGTGAATCTATTCAATGGGTCAGAGTCCACATGCTTCCTGACTTCGTTCACTTTAATCACAATGCGCACATTGCTAAGGGCGTGAACTGTCAAACGTGTCACGGTCCTATTGAGACAATGAAAAAAGTGGAGCAATTCTCTGACTTGTCTATGGGTTGGTGTGTGAACTGTCACCGTCAGCCAGAAAATAAAGCTCCTCTTAACTGTTCAACTTGCCACTACTAAAGGTTTCGGAAGGTATCATGTCTGAAATGCATCACGACCACGAGTTAGAAATGAAAAAGGCGCTTCGTCCCGCGGATTCGGCGATTGAACGCGACCCAAAATACTGGAACAGCTTAGAGCAATGGAGTAACGATCCCGACTTCATGAAGCTGGCGGCGACCGAATTTAAATCATCACCTCTTCGTCAAGATGATGATGGCAGCCAAGATGGTTGGGCCCGTCGTGAGTTCTTAAAACTCATGGGCGCTTCTATTGCATTGGCGAGTGCGGGTTGCATCCGTCGTCCGGTTCAAAAAATCGTCCCTTATAATAAACAACCTGAAGAAGTCACTTTAGGTGTTGCGAACTATTATACATCGGCTTACTTTGACGGTTCTGATGCTGTCGGTATGTTGGTAAAAACGCGTGAAGGTCGCCCGATTCATATCGAAGGTGGCACGCACCCCTACAGCGGTAGTGGTTTGAATATCCGCTCGCAAGCGGCATTGTTAAACTTGTACGATCCTGAGCGCGCCCAAGGGCCTAAGCGCAATCTATTTAACGAAAAGAAATCCAACAGCCAAATCATCGACGTAAAATGGGAAGACGCGGACGCGAAAATCTCTGAACAGTTGAAAAAAGGGGATGTGGTCGTTTTGACAGGGAATGTGATTTCTCCGTCAACGCGGGCGTTGCTTGGTGATTTCACTTCCGCCTTCCGTGCTAAACACGTGGTTTGGGAGGCCATCTCTGAAGAAGACGTAAGAAATGGTCAAAAAGCTTCTTACGGCGATGCCATCGTTCCAGCTTATCGTTTTGATAATGCAAAAATGATCGTTTCTGTTGACGCCGATTTCTTGGGAACTTGGATTGCGCCAACAGCATTCACAAATCAATTTGTGAACGGCCGTAAAGACATCAAAAACATGAATCGCATGGTGTCTTTTGATTCGAACTACTCTTTGACGGGTGCAAACTCGGACATCCGCTTCAAAATCAAACCTTCACAACAATTAGATGTTGTTATGGGCTTGATCCATGAAATCGTGGTGAATAAAGGTCACGGTTCTTACGCTGGAAATGCGTCTGTTAAATCAACTCTGGCTCCTTTTGCAAACACAGCCGCAAAACTTGGTTTTGAACCGGCGCAATTTGCAAAAGTAGCGGCAGATTTGATTGCCAATGCCGGACAGTCTCTTGTTGTGGCGGGTGGTTTGACAGCACAAACAGAAAAAGCGACAGAGCTGCAAATTGCCGTGAACTTCCTAAACTCCGTTTTAGGAAATGAGGGTAAAACTGTTGACGCTCGTGGTGCCAATAACGCTTTCAAATCTTCTTACGAAGAAATGGGCACTTTGATCGCTGATATGAAGGCGGGCAAAGTTAAAACCTTGATCATTCACCGAGTGAACCCAGGTTTTGCATTGCCGGCTGAAATGGGTTTGATTGAAGCGATTCGTAAAGTCGAAATGGTGATCTATACGGGTGACCGTGTGGATGAAACAGGTGTCTTTGCGGATTACCTAACTCCAGACAATCATGCTTTAGAATCTTGGAACGATGCTGAGCTGGCACCCGGTGTTTACACCATCTGCCAACCGGCGATCCGTCCCATGTATGACACTCGTTCTTTCCAATTGTCTTTGATGACGTGGGCGAAACTTGCAAAAACAGGTTCTTCGCGCATGACATCTCCAGAAACATATTACGACTATGTTCGTGCGTTCTGGAAATCAGAAGTTCTTAAAGGTGGGGACTTTGAAGAGGCATGGCAAACTGCTTTGCAAAAAGGATACGCGGGTCAAGAAGCCAAAGGCGGCAGCGCTCGTTCCTTTAAAGTTGACGCTTTCACCGGTATTAAGCCGGCGGCGGCAAATGATGGATTTGAAATTGCCCTTTATGCGACTTCACAAATGGGTGACGGTCGTCTGAACAACGTTTCTTGGATCCATGAACTCCCAGATCCAGTGACAAAAATCGTGTGGGATAACTACGTGATGGTTTCTTTGGGCACCGCTGAAAAACACGGTCTTAAAGAAGGCTCTGTCGTTGAAATCTCTGTCGGCGATAAAAAAATCGAAATGCCTGTTCACATCCAACCAGGTTTGCATGATCAAGTCTTGGCGATGGCTGTCGGTTACGGACGCACGCGCGTGGGTAAGGTCGGTAACGGCATCGGTAAAAATGTCTTCCCATTAGCAACGTTCAAAAATGGTCAAATGGTGTTCTCTGGGGCGCCGGCGACATTTACTAAGCTTGCAAAAAAATATGATCTTGCTTGCACGCAAGGTCACCACACGATGGAAGGTCGTTCTTTAGCTATTGAAGTCACAAATAAAGACTTCCAAAAAAGTGCTAAAGCAGGCATCCCACATCCTCATATCTGGTCGATCTGGTCAGGTCATGAGTACAGTGGTCATAAATGGGGAATGGCTGTAGACCTTCACACTTGTACCGGTTGCTCGGCATGTGTGGTGGCCTGCCAATCTGAAAATAATATTCCCGTGGTTGGTAAAAAGTACGTTCTTGAAGGACGTGAAATGCACTGGATCCGTATTGACCGTTACTACATGGGGGATCCGGCGAATGCGGAAGCGATCTTCCAACCGGTTATGTGTCAACACTGTGACAATGCGCCTTGCGAAACGGTGTGTCCAGTTCTAGCAACTGTTCACTCTGACGAAGGTTTGAATGACATGGTTTACAACCGTTGCGTGGGAACTCGTTACTGCGCGAATAACTGTCCATACAAAGTCCGTCGTTTCAACTGGTTCAACTATGCTAAGTTGATCGAAAAACCATTGAACATGGCTTTGAATCCATCTGTCGGTGTTCGTACACGCGGGGTGATGGAAAAATGTACGTTCTGCGTTCAACGTATCCAAGATGCGAAAACAGTCGCGCGTAATGAAAAACGCCAAGTTCGTGACGGGGATATTAAAGTAGCCTGCCAAACAGCCTGCCCAGCAGGTGGTATCGTGTTCGGTGACCTTAATGATCCAACAAGCGAAGTGGCAAAAATCTTCAAAACCGAAGAGCGTGGTTACGGTCTTCTTGAAGAATGGCATGCGAAACCTTCAGTAAGATACCTTACGAAGATTCGCAACAACGACAAAGAATCAACAGGTGGCCACAACGGTCACGGTACTGCGAAACAAGGTGAGCACTCATGATGAAGCGTAACCCATTAGTCCTAGGTAATAAGACTTTAAAAGACGTTTCTGACGATATCTGCGCTCCGGTAGAGACCTTCCCTGGTAAAGGCTGGGTGGGTCTTTTCTTAGGTGCGAAGACATTGTTGTTATTTTATATCTGCATTCTAGCGTCGGTTGTGGGCGTTGGTATCGGTTTGCTGGGTGTGAATAGCCCGGTATTCTGGGGTACGATGATCGTGACATTCGTATTCTGGATCGGTATCGGCCATGCGGGGACGTTGATCTCGGCGGTTCTTTTCTTGTTCCGTCAAAAATGGAGAACGTCGGTTGCAAGAACAGCGGAAGCCATGACGGTCTTTGCCGTTATGACTGCGGGTCTGTTTCCGTTACTTCACACGGGTCGTCCTTGGTTGGATTACTGGTTGTTCCCGTATCCAAATCAACGTGGACCTTTGTGGGTGAATTTCCGAAGCCCGTTACTTTGGGACGTTTTCGCCGTATCAACATACGCGACAGTTTCAATGGTCTTCTGGTACATCGGCTTGGTTCCTGACTTTGCAACTATTAAAGATCGCGCGAAAAATAAAATTCGTCGTTCGGTTTACGGTGCTTTGTCATTGGGCTGGCGCGGAACTGCAAAAAACTGGTCACACTATGAAATGGTGTACTTAATCCTTGCGGGTCTTTCGACGCCACTAGTTCTTTCGGTTCATACGATCGTCTCTTTCGACTTCGCGGTTTCGAACTTGCCAGGTTGGCATACGACGATCTTCCCTCCGTACTTCGTTGCGGGTGCGATCTTCTCAGGTTTTGCGATGGTTGTGACTTTGATGACGCTGGTTCGTATCGGCTTCCCAGAGTTTAAAAACTACGTCACCTTGGACCACATGGAAGTGATGAATAAAATCATCATGACCACCGGGATGCTCGTGGGTTACGCGTATGCGTCTGAGTTCTTTATTGCTTGGTATTCAGGAAATCCATTTGAGCGTTTTGTGTTCGTCAACCGCGCTTTCGGTCCTTATGGCTGGTCGTACTGGGTGATGGTGACTTGTAACGTTTTGATTCCTCAAGTGTTCTGGTTCCGTAAAATGCGTCGTTCAATCCCTGTGATGTTCGTCGTTTCTATCTTCGTGAATATCGGTATGTGGTTTGAACGTTTCGTTATCACCGTAACGTCACTTCACCGCGACTTCTTACCATCAAGCTGGGGCATGTACGCATGGTCTTGGTTTGACACCGGGGTTCTTGTTGGATCCTTCGGTATGTTCCTGACCTTGTTCTTATTATATCTTCGTTTATTCCCAGCGATCTCTATTGCTGAGGTTAAACCGGTGCTGAATGTGGGTTACGACGATAAAGGAGGGCACCACTAATGGCTTCTCAATATACAAGAGGTATTGCTGGTATCTGGTTGGACGAGGCGGGGATTTTAAAAGCCGCTCGTAAAACTCGCGAAGCAGGCTTTCAAAAATTTGACGCTATTTCTGGCTATCCAATTCACGGAATGGAAGAAGCTTGCGGAATCAAAAGATCTTGGATTCCATATGTGACTTTCGTGGCGGCGTTGGTGGGCTTGACGGGTGGTTTGGCCTTAACTTGGTGGACATCCGCGGTCAACTGGGCCGTGAATGTGGGTGGTAAGCCTTTCTTCTCTTTACCTGCGTTTGTACCCATCATGTTTGAATTAACGATTTTATTTGCTGCTCTTTGTTCGGTCGGTGCGCTTTTTGTAGCATGCCGTATTCCGCGCATGGATCCGCCAATTATCGATCCAGATTTAAGCAGTCATAAGTTTGCGATCTTCATTCCGCACGATGATGTGGGATACGATGAAGCGCGCATCGAAAAGATGTTTAAAGATTTGGGCGCAACTGAGATTAAGCGTACGGAGTACTAATCATGAGAAGCATCGTAAACTTACAAATCACAATGCTGGCGGCGGGACTTTCGATCCTGGCGCTTTCGTCTTGCGGTCCTCGTGGAAATAATCCGAACGTCGAAATCATCCAAGATATGATGGAATCTCCGGCGATCAAAGCGCAAGAGTATGACGAGAACTCTCCTCACGGCAGCGGAATGCGTGTTCCTCCTGAGCACACGGCGCCTGTGGGCTTTGAACCTTACAAATATGGTAATGACGTTGAGGCGGCTTCTAAAGGTTTGAAAAATCCTTTGGCGGGCCAAACCGAAGACGACATCATCCTGACGGGCCAAAAATACTATGAAACTAACTGCGCTGTTTGCCATGGTTTTAAAGGTGAAGGCGGTGAGGCTGCAAAGTCCGTTGTGTCTTCAAAAATGGCTTTGAAACCACCAGCCGTGGTGAGCGACAAAGTTAAAGGTTGGACTGATGGTCATCTTTATCACGTGATCACTATGGGGCAAGGGGTGATGGGGCCTTATGCTTCCCACGTTCCGCAAAAATACCGTTGGCAAGTAGTTAACTATATCCGCTTCTTAGAGAAGCAAGCGAAGTAGGTCTGAAAAATGGGTGACTCTAATCATCACGTGAATCTTCACGTTTCAAAATTCGAAGCTCCAGCTAAGCTAAAAACATTGAGCTTTGCTTTGATCGCGATCGGTCTTGTGACGTTCTTGGTGGGTTTGATGAAAAATCAAGACCGCCTTTGGACTTCTTACCTTGTTGCGTTCTTTTTCTTCTCGGCTATGGCGGTGAGCGGTCTTTTCTGGATCGCGATCAACTCGGTGGCTAAAGCAGGTTGGTCCGTGACGATTCGTCGTTACGCGGAAGCCACAACATCCTTCATCCCGGCGATTCTTATCGGTGGTTTGATCATGTTAGTGGGTTTCAAGCACCTTTACCCTTGGGCAAATCCTGAAGTGATCGCGGGCAGCCCGGTGATCGCCGCAAAAACCGGTTACCTCAATGCCGGCTTCTTCGTGGTTCGTTTGTTCATCTTTGCGGTGGGTTGCATGATCTTCCGTTGGATTTTGGTTGGAAACTCTTTGAAGCAAGACCAAACCGGTGATGACAGCTTAACATTGAAAAGCGTTCCGCCCGCAGTGGGCTTTATCGTGTTCTTTGCTTTGGCGTTCTCGTTTTTCTCTGTCGATCTTTTAATGTCATTGTTGCCTACTTGGTATTCAACGATCTTTGGGGTTTACACCTTTGCGGGTATGTTCCAGGCGGGCATGGCTTTCTTGGCCATCGTGATCATCTTAATGCGTCGCCATGGTTTCGTTAAAGGTTACGTGACTGTCGAACATCAACATGACGTCGTGAAGTACCTTAAAGGTTTCTCGATCTTCTGGGCGTATATTGCGTTCTCTCAATTTATGTTGATCTGGTATGCTAACATTCCAGAAGAAACGGAATACTACATCATGCGCGCTCAAGGCGGCTGGATGAGTATCTCCTTGATCCTTTTGGTCTTCCGTTTCGTGGTTCCGTTCTTGGCGCTACTTCCTCGTGGAGCGAAACGTACAGACAACCACGTGATCGCAGTTTCTATCTTGGTTCTTGCAATGCAATACCTCGATATTTACTGGATGGTGTATCCAAACTTCTTTGATGGTCATGTGACATTTGGCTTCTGGGAAGTAGGAATCTTCGCGGGTTTTGCGGGATTGTTCTTGTTAACGATCATGTCTTTCTGGAGCAAGCACAGCCTGGTTCCACTTAAAGACCCTCGCATCCATGAAGCGATCAATCACCACGTAGCCTACTAGGCGCGCGGTCGCTGAAAACGGCCCGATCGACTGCGTTGTCGGGCCTCGATTTCCGCTCCGACGTACTTGGAGTACGCCTCCGCGTAAATCGAAACCCTCCGCCTTGCGCTCGAACCATTTTGAGCGACCTTTGTAAGGTGAGTGTGTTGAAAAAATATTTCTTTAAAAAGACCTCGCGAGGGGTCTTTCTTTTTTGTGGGCACTCGAAAAGTTTTAAGTGATACTTAATATTTAATTTCGAGGTTTCTATTCGAGAGCATCCATTCTCCGGAAATATATGGGATAAAGTCAGCGCCGTCTGCTTTATGAATCTGATTTGTTTCGGATCCTTTTACCTTTCTAGCGTCTTCGTCACCGAGCTTTCACCGGCAGTAACGACCTCGGGCGGTGAACCTACTTTATTGATGGACTTCCTCGCATTTTTTGTGGGGTTTTTGGCCCGTCCTGTAGGCGCATTATGGTTTGGTGTGCGCGGGGATTTAATCAGTCCTCGTAAGGCCATCAAAGAAAGCATTCTATTGTTAATTTTTTCTACAGCCCTCATGGGGGTTCTTCCGTCGGCGCCGGCGACCAACGATCTTTACTTTATTTTGTTACGGTGTTTTCAAGGCATTGGCTTGGGTGGGGCTTATGCCGCGATGGCGGTCTATCTTTACGAAAGTGCTCCGGCAGATAAGAGGAATCGTTTCACCTCTTGGATTCAGTTTTCTGTCGCCATTGGATATATCACCGCTTTGCTGGGTGTTGTGATGTTAAAGACGATTTATGCTCAAGAGTTTTATATCAAAGGCGGATGGCGTATCGCCTTTTTCCTACCGATTGCCGGGTTGTTTTTTTTAGAACCTTTTAGGGAAGATGAAAATCAAGGGACTTTAGTGATAGAAAAGGCGCAATGGCTGCGTTCCTGCATTTTAACCATTCGAAGGCAGGGGAAGAGCTGGACACCTTATTTGGCGGTCTTAATTGCTACGGGAATTCTATCCTTTACGGCGTCCAACTTTAAGTTTTACTTTATGAAAGTGATTTTAAAAATGGATCCGGTGGCGGTGGATTTCGCATCGGGAATAGGAACTATTTTGTTTCTGCCGTTTTATTATATTGGTGGAGTGCTGGCGGATCGCTTTGGAAGTTTTAAGATCTGCTGGATCAGCGTGGCGGTGGGATGTTTGTGGATGTTTCCCTCTTTTAAAATTTTGGAGGGGGCTTCTTACCAAAGCTCTCATCAAACCCTGACGATCGCGTTTGCGGTGGCAAGCCTGGGCGCTATTTTAGTGACCGGTTTTGCGGCGATGATCGCGATGTTGTGCGATTTATTCCCCCGAAACATGCGTTGCACCTTATTTGCTCTTTCTTATAGTTTGACCGTGGGATTTCTGGGCAGCCTCGTTCACGGCTATGGCATTCATGCCTTTCAAGCTCATGGCTTTAGATACGCGGGTATTTTTCTGGCGGTAGGGATTGCGACGGTTTGCGTGTTAGGCAGTGCTTATTTGTATTTCCCAAGCGATTCAGAAAAAAATCACTCATAATCGGACGCTGAGCCCGGTTGTTTAATGTTTTATATACGCATGTCCACAGAGTAAACGCCGTGGTCCCATTAGAACGCACTAGAGCCCTGGGCCCTGCCTTTGCATTACAAACTCTCCATGCAATTAACAATGGTTAAGCACGTGGTCTATCTCAATTCGAGTCAAGTTTTGCCGCCTTATCTTGAGGGACTTATGGGTGTCCGTTGGTTGTTTGCTAAAGACCCTCGGGAGTTTCGCCAAATCCTGGCAAAGCAACCCGGTGAGTTGATCGTCATCGTAAAGGCTGATTTTTTAGGGGTTAGAACTGCAGAAACTCTTTCTTCTTGGGCGCAATCTCACCCAAGGCTTTCCTTTATATTTGTGGTGCAAGCTATTGAAAAAGCGGCCTATCAGGTTTCTTTAAATCAACCGAAGTGGTTGTTTGTGTATGAATCAGAAGGTCCGCGTCTGACTGAAATTATAACTCGTCGCATTCAAGGTAAGTCGACCAAAAGCCGTCGTCATGAGCGGGTGCAGGTGCGCGCCCCGGTGATGTTAAAGAAATCCATGACTGCCGACAAAGCTCCTCAAGGGGGCAAGGTTCAATTCCTTAAAGAGGGTGAAATGCAGGATTTTTCCCAAGGCGGGGCTAAAGTGGCCTTAGATTCGACGGGAGTGAAAGTGAAGGACTTTGTGAGTCTCATGTATCGCAATAGTGCGGGCCGCTGGGTTTCGATTGAGTCTCAGGTACGCTGGGTTGTGTCGATGGCTTCTGGCAAACAGGTTATCGGGGTTCAATTTCTTGCGGTGAGTGCTTGACCCTGTGTCCCTCGAGGATTACTACTAGTGTGATGCAAAAGCGCAACAATTCTTCACACTTAAGCACCTCATTCTAATGTCACAAGTTACAATTATTTTGCCGGATAACTCCACCAAGGTTTTTAATCATGAGCCGACAGCACTTGAAGTCGCTCAATCCATCGGTCCTCGTTTGGGTAAAGAAACCCTGGGCGTAAAAATCAATGGGTCTAATGAGATCTCGGATCTTCGCACCGTTTTAAAAGATCAAACTAAGGTGGCGCTGGTGACCACCAAAAGCCCGGAAGCTGTCGAAGTCATTCGTCATACCGCCGCGCACGTGATGGCTGATGCCGTTCAAAAACTATGGCCCGAAGTGAAAGTCACCATTGGTCCGGTGATCGATAATGGATTCTATTACGATTTCGATTCTCCATTTACTTTCACCGAAGAACACTTTGAAAAGATCGAAAAAGAAATGGCCAATATTGTGGCGAAGGATCTGGTGATCCGTCGTGAAGACTGGCCGATTTCTAAAGCGATTGAAACCTTCAAAGGAATGAAAGAGCGTTTCAAGGTCGAGCTTATCGAGAGTTTGGCGGAAAAAGGCGAAACCACTGTTGGTATTTACTATAACGGTGACGGTTGGTTTGATCTTTGTCGTGGACCGCACATCCAAACTACAGGGCAAATCAAAGCCTTTAAGTTGTTGTCCGTGGCCGGGGCTTACTGGCGTGGTGACGAAAAGAACGCGCAATTACAACGTATTTACGCCACCGCTTTTAATGATAAAAAAGATCTTGAGCTTTATCTTCATAATATCGAAGAAGCGAAAAAGCGCGATCACCGCAAGCTGGGTAAAGAGTTGGGGTTGTTTTACTTCAATGAACTCGCTCCCGGTTCTCCCTTCTTTACCGGTAAGGGCGCGACGGTTTACACCGCTTTGCAAACTTACTTGCGTGAGTTGTATATGGAAACGGGCTATCAAGAGGTGATCACCCCGCAAATTTTTGACGTGAACTTGTTCCATACGTCAGGTCACTATCAAAATTATAAAGAGAACATGTTCTTCACCAAGGTGGACGAGCGTGATTTTGCCTCTAAACCGATGAACTGTCCTTCGCATTGTTTGCTTTTCAACTCTGACAAGTATTCTTATCGTGATTTGCCTGTCAAGATGGCCGACTTTGGTCGACTGCATCGCTATGAAAAATCAGGAGCGATGCACGGTTTGACTCGTGTTCGTACCTTCTGCCAAGACGATGCGCATATTTTCTGTCGTTTGGATCAGCTGCAAGAAGAGATCGCCAAATTCATGCAATTGCTCAATCGTGTTTACGACAAATTGGGCATGAGTAACTATAAGATCTTCCTGTCTACGCGCCCAGAAAACAGAATGGGAAGCGAAGAGTATTGGGACATGGCCGAAGGTGCTTTGGCGGAAGCTTTGAAAACTTTGAATCTTCCGTTTGAAATCAATCCCGGCGATGGCGCCTTTTACGGTCCGAAGCTCGATATTATGTTTGTCGATGCTTTAAGCCGTCCTTGGCAGTTGGGAACTCTGCAAGTGGATCCGAACTTGCCTCAAGCCTTTGATTTGAAATACACGGGTGAGGACAATAAAGAGCACCGTCCTGTCATGTTACACAGAGCGATTTTAGGCTCTTTAGAACGTTTCATCGGGGTTTACTTAGAGCACACGGCGGGCCACTTGCCTCCTTGGTTGGCCCCTGTTCAAGTCAGCATCTTAAACGTCACCGATCGTGTGAATGGATTCTGTGATGAGTTAATGACTCTACTTAAGGCTGATAAAGTTCGGGTTGAGTTTGATCGCAGAAATGAGAAACTAAACTATAAAATCCGCGAGGCTCAGCTGCAAAAAGTCCCTTACATGATTATCGTAGGTGACAAGGAAGCAGAGAGCAGAACGGTGTCACTTCGCTTGCGCGACGGCTCTGAACATAAGGGCTTGAGTGTTGAGCATGTGAAGGAAATGATTGTAAACGATATTAACCAAAGACTGTTACAGGCATCACTTATGAAGCCTGCAACCACATAAACGAAACCCGGAGGTTTCCCATTAGCAAGTTCGAAGGTAATTTTAGAGGCGGTGGCGGTGGACGCTTTGACCGTAACAAGAAAGACTCTAAAGACTCTTTGCGTGTAAACCGTGAGATCCGTGCGCAACAAATCCGCGTGATCGATGATGAAGGTAATATGTTGGGCGTGATGACGGTGCCTGAAGCTCTTCGCATCGCTGAAGATCGTGGATTGGATCTCCTAGAGATTGCTCCTACGGCAAGTCCTCCAACTTGTAAAATCATGGATTACGGCAAGTGGAAGTACGAAAAGAAAAAACAAGCCACAGCGGCTCGTAAAAAACAAACTGTCGTAACGATCAAAGAGATCCAGATGCGTCCGCGCACAGATCAACATGACTTTGAAACGAAGATGAACCATGCGCGCCGATTCTTGCTTGATGGCGACAAAGTGAAAGTCAGCCTCAGATTCATGGGACGTGAAATGGCCCATCAAGAGCTGGGTATGGAAGTCA
Organism: Bdellovibrio bacteriovorus; assembly: GCF_001592735.1. Taxonomy (NCBI): domain Bacteria; kingdom Pseudomonadati; phylum Bdellovibrionota; class Bdellovibrionia; order Bdellovibrionales; family Pseudobdellovibrionaceae; genus Bdellovibrio; species Bdellovibrio bacteriovorus. Next base: position 248,383 of record NZ_LUKE01000002.1, on the reverse strand, counting down.
TGAAAAAGTGTATCGAGTTCGTGAATGATTTGGCGATGATTGAATCTCAGCCAAAAATGGAAGGTAAGAACATGTTCTTAATGTTGGGCCCAGATCCACTTAAGATCAAAGAATACCAAAAACTTCACCCGAACAAGTCGAAGCAAGACACCAAAGAGCTTGCCGACCTTGAAGAGGTTGAGGAAGACGAAGACTAAATGTCAAAGCCGGGGAAACCCGGCTTTTCTTTTTTGAAGAAAGCCTTGTGATGAAAAAGAAACTTTTAGGATGCCTTTTAATCAGCTTCTTAATGATCCATCCGCTGGTAAGTAATTTTCTGCAAGACTGGGGTATTTCAGTCGGAGCAAAGCTCAATGATTTTATGATGCTCACCTTACCGCGCCCCGCCCCTTCGGGAAAAGTCGCGGTTGTCGGATCGGCCATCCCTGAAAACTTCGCGGCCATTCAAAAAAATCTGCAGGTGCTTTTAGATCAAAAGCCTCTTTTTGTCATTTCGACTTTACCGCTGCCATTGAAAAATGCCTCAAGTGCTGAAATTCAAGAGTTCGTGAAGTTCGCCTCGGGTCACCCGAATTTATATTTTTACTCAAACTATCCTGATAAAGATCCTTTAAGTCTGGCTCAGCATCCCGACTTTAAAAAAACTCAGCATGTTTTTATTCCGTTAACTCAAGATCGCGGTAGTGACGGGATGACGCGCAGATTGATTATTGATTATGACGTCAATGATCCAAGCATTGATCATCCTTTGATGGGTGTCTTAGGTAAGTATGGCATTTCATCGAAGGTCGAAGACTTTCCCACCTATCCTTGGGAGATCAGTCTGCAAACTCATCTTCGTTATCGTCATCCCGCAGTCGCTCCAATTATTTTGTTAAACCAGCTGCCAAAAAGCGTGGAAGGTCAGATCCTTATTCTTGGATTAGATGATGTGATGAATGACGATGGATGGGGATCGGCCATCAGTGGCGATTACATGACGCTTTCCCAGCGCGTGGCTTTGGATTTAGAGACTTTGATTCAAAAAGATGCCGTGGACAGATTTATGCGCACATCACGGCAGATTTTTGCCTTCATTTTCGTGTTTGCGTATCTGTGTGGAGTTCTTTTCTTAAGTCCGGTGGCGGCGACACTCTGGGGTGGGGCCGTGATCCTGTCTTATTTTGTGATCGCTTTTGCAAGTTTGTACTTCTTTAATAAGCTTTTGTTTCTGCTTGAAGTTCCTTTTGTTTTGATGCTGGCGCATTTTTTCATAGCACCTTTGCTTTTGATTCGTCACTTGCGTCTGCGCGACCGTCAAGTGGCCGATTTGGAAATGCAGCGTTTGCGTTCAAACTTAGTTGTTAAATCCGCGCGCGCCGAACAAGGTCTTAAAATCGCCACGCAAGTGGCGCATGATATGCGCTCGCCGTTAACGGCGTTGATGATTGCCAACGAATACAAAGGCAACATAAATCCGGAAGCCGCCGATCTGATTGATAAATCCATCGTGCGCCTGCATCGTATTTCCGATGATCTGTTAAAGAAATTCCGCAGCGGCGGATTGTATGAAGGGGCTGCGGCGCAAGTTTTAAACTTGTCAGAAGTTTTAGCCGAACTTAAAGACGCTTACGAAAAATCGTGGACACGTTTAAAGATTCACCTGCAGTGCCCTCCAGATGTTTTGGTAAAGACCTCAGACCCGACGGCGATAGAACGTGCGATTTCAAACATGCTTAATAACTCATTAGAGGCGGCGGCTAAAAATGTCCCGGTCGAAGTGCGCTTGAATGTTAAGAAGGTCAAAGACGGCATGATTGAAATTGAGCTCAGCGATAATGGTCCCGGAGTGCCGGCAGAAATTCGAGCACGGATTTTTGAGCGCGGCGAAACTCACAATAAAGCCGATGGTTCGGGTTTAGGTTTGTGGCAAGTGCGTGAGACTTTCAAGGGACTGAGCGGCGATGCGGTCTTGCAAGATAAGACTCCAGGCGCGCATTTTCTTTTAACTTTTTCTAGCGGTCTTGTGCCACAAGTTTTGCACCTTCATCGCAATGTGATTTTACTTGAAGATAACAACACCGTTCGCGAAAGATGGCTAAAGCGCTTACAAGACTTAGGGGCTCACGTGGTCGGGTACTCGTCACCGGATGAATTTGAAAAATACAAAGGTGAAGTATCTGGGACGGTGATCACGGATCTTATTTTTGAGAATTCGGACAAAACGGGCTTTCAAGTTTTAGAGTCCCTGCAAGGCAAGTCTGTGCAAAAGGTCCTGTGCACCTCTTTAGGTAACAATGCAGAGATTCACGACATGGCCGGGCGTTTAGCGGATATTATCTTCACCAAAGCGCAATTCGAAGAACTGCTATTTACCGACACCACACGGGTGGAGTTCACTGTCTAAGGGTTTTAAGCCTGTCGATCCCCTCGACAGGCGTCAAAATTCCAGGGTCTCATTTTGATACCTGACGATTTTCCCCTCTGAAAAAGGCATTCTTGCTGCTAGCCTTTCTAAATGCAGAAAAAAGTGTTGTTAGTTTCAGCGATACTCGGCTCGGCGATTCTTTTTTATAAAATCCAAAATTTTGAAGAAAAAACGACAAAGGAAACTTCGGCGAGCGAAATCCTTGCCCCCGAGTCAGTTCCTTTAATTCCTGCGCTTGAAGTGAAGGCTGAGGATTTGGTTCCAGAAAAAGCGCCAGAGCGCAGGCCCGCGACGACCGTAGATCAACAAGAGTTTTCGGGTTTAGATAAATACTATTGTCTGCTTAAAGAAAAAAATCTGGATATTCCGTTGCAGGGTGAAATGCGTTTAAGGGCATTTTCTATGACCAATATTAAAAATGAAGTGGAAGCACACCGAATTCAGATTCATAGCGAAGGGTGCGGCAAAGGAACTTTTTCTGAGGTGTTTGTCGATAATAACATGAAAGTTTTGGGGATGCGGGACTGTCGCAACTTTAGCCGTGAAGTTGAAGCTATTTTTTCCGGCATTATTTATGGCGCAGAAATAGAAAGCCCTTCTAAGCAGGGAATCCTTAACGTGGCTTCGCAAAATGGATTGTTTGTACGACGATGCGAAGAAGAGACCCAGTTCTCTTTAGATGGCGGATTTATCACTCGTGAAGGGATCTTAAGGGATGCTGCGGGTTGTGAGATCTTGGATCGACGCGGGGAAAGTATTGAGGTCGGCATGAATTCAACGCCAGACCAGAACGGCTGCTTTGAAAACGGACAGTGCTTGGCCCTAATTCATCCTTCCCCTGAAAGTGCTTGGGTTATTAATAAAGACACCTTTTTAGGGGTCAATGATTTCTCAGATCTCTTAGTGCCCGTGCGAGAAGTCATGGTTCAAGAGGGATTTTTGGGACGTGCTCACCCAGAAATGGGATTGACTGATACTGATACGACATCTTGGCCTGTTTATAATCCGGCAGCATCCTGCGCGTCGTTGTAAAGCGTATTTTTTTATCTTAGAATCCTAGGGCATGAAAGCCGTCGTTCAAAGAGCTAAAAGAGCCAGTGTCACCGTGGATGGGCAATTGATTTCCTCAATTGGCCCGGGTTTATTAACACTCTTGGGGATCGCTCAAGGTGATAGTGAAGAACAGCTTAAAAAGATGATAACAAAGATCTGTGCTTTGCGAATTTTTCCTGATGCCGAAGGCAAGATGAACTTGTCTGTTAAAGATATCCAAGGAGAGCATCTGATCGTTTCTCAATTCACATTATTGGGTGATGTCAGCCGCGGCAGTCGGCCCAGTTTTGTGAATGCCGAAAAACCTGATGCCGCTAAAGTCCTTTATGAAAAATCATTGCAGCTAAGTCGTGCAGAAGGGGTTAAAACCCTGGGTGGCGTCTTCGGGGGCGACATGAAGGTGGATCTTCTTAATGACGGCCCCGTGACTTTGATTTTGGAAGTTTAGGTTTAAACTTCAAACTAAAGGTTTTTAATTTCTCCTAAAGTGTTCTCAACGATTTTAAGTACTTTGTCTTCGTTATCCACGATGGTGAAAGCGTGCATGATGACCATCGTCTGCAGCTCGGATTCCGGTAAAGATTTTTCTTCGTAAGAAGCAAGCTTCATAAAGGCTTCGCGGGCTTTATTTTGTTCATGCACGAACTTCGTGTAAGACTCGCGACTGACTTTGGTGGCATTCATGCTAAAGCCTTTAGGTATCTTATCTTCGGACTTAGGGTTGTAAGCACTTAGCTCGTCAGAGATATTCTGAATAAAGAATTCTGCGCCTTTGCTAATAAAATTTCGATAGTATGCTTTGGCCAAAACTCCATGACCTAGCCCTGGAAGGTTTTTAAACGCCGGCTTTACGCGCAGCTTACCGGTGACTTTGATCAGCTCGAGCTTTTCAAGCTGAAGCAGGTATTTGTCTGTTGAACGTGCGTTTAGCTTATATTTTTCGGCAATTTGTTCCGGAGTGAAGGAATACAGCGCGATAAAATAAGCTAGGTACGAAGAGTTCTTAGCCAAGAATTCTTGTTGTGGCAAAGTGAACTCTTCTTGGTCGTCTTTTTTGATGTGGATAAGGGTTTCAATTTCCCCGAAAGTTACATCTAAAAGTTCACAAAGCTGAAGCAAACGGGGAAGGCTTAACTCTTCAGGGCCTAAAATGCGCTTCACGGTCGGCACCGAGCACTCAAGTTCTTCGGCGACGTTTTCGTAAGTCAGTTTTTTCTTTTTTAAAAGATCCTTGATCACGGTCTTGATTTGTTCTGATTTAAAGTTGCTCATCTTAGTGCCTTTTTTTTAAGATTAATCTTGTTGTTCACTCACCACGAAAGCGCCACCACCTAAAACATTGAAACGGTGATAAGAAGGGGTGCTGAATTCGCAGTTTCCGTTGATAACTTTGTGTCCTAAAGAAACGATCATCAAAAGCATTGTTCTCATTTTCTAGCTCCTTGTTTTTTAAGCATGACTGCTTGAAAATGAAAGTGCCCGAACTTGCCAAGGCCCGCAACGGCGTTTCCGAAGGTATCAAAAAATGATCCAAATTTCGATAAAATGGCTAAAAACATGAAATAAAGATCTAAAATTGATACCAAAAAAGTCGATCTAAAGGGGTTTGGCAGGAGAAGGCAAGGGGCTAGCCACGTTGGCTTATCAGGCTAACGGACGCGGAGCCTGCCTTGAAAGCCAACTTAAATCTGAAGGCTCTTTGGTCGATAATGGAGTTAATTATTACCTTGGAGAGCGAACTCTTGCACTCATGGGACAAAACACCAAGACCGTAAAGCTTGGTGGAAAACGGGACCGGGATAAATACGAAAGAAAGTGGATGCCTTTGCCTAAAGCTCCCTCTGAGGAGGCTTATATGCAGCTATGCGCGCCGAAAGGGTATGATATGTTTAATGGCGCGGCGGCTTGGGTTGATCAGCTTAATAACGAGTCCCTTAAAGAGCTGCGAAAAAATATCGATGGCCTGTGTTCTCCGCGCGTTCCCATGAAACCCATGGAGATCGAACAATGGTCCTTGACGAGCGTGCCTAGAATGCATGAGATTTCTAACAAGCTGGCGTCATTTCTGAAAGCGGGCAATCCTGTCAGCATCGGGTACAGTACGACTTTTCTTGAGAAAGGAAGAGCTGCGCAGCCAAGTTTTGATAATTTGCATGAAAGCAGTATTGTGGGGATGCGCTGGAACGATAACACGCAGACCTGTGAGTTTAAACTAAGAAACTCTTGGGGAAAAAGTTGCGCTCTTTATGCGCCCGAGTTTCAAAGAGTTTGTGAAGATGGTTATCTGTGGATTAATGATCGTGATGTCCGATCGAACGTCAACGCGCTGACGGTGATCAAGCTAAAAAAATAAAACCCCGGTGTGTGGCCGGGGTTTTTAGAGATTCAAATTTGAATTTTGAATCTAGTAAGTCAGTGGGCTGACTTGAACGGTGAATTTCGCACCCTCAACGTATTGGTAGTCAATATCGCCAGAAAGAACAACCGAGTTGTTTTCAGCGTTGTACAACCAACCACCTTTACCTTGGTTGATCACTTGTTTGCCATAGCTGACCTTGATTAACGGTTTGCCGTCAACAGATCTTGGCGCCAAGTTTCCCAAGAAGATTTCTTTGCGCAAAGTTTTGATCGAAATCGAATCACCCACCGAACCCAATTCCGTACCGAAGTTTGCGGAATTGATATTGACGATGAATTTCTTTAGGATTTCTGCCGGTGTTCCGTCATACTTATTGGCTTCTAAAATCGCCGCTTCGATACGCTCTGGACCGAAAGGACCACATCCTGAAATCTGAACTTGTTTTTTGCCTTCTTTTTTAAAGCACTCAGGGTGATATTTAGGGTGAACGCGTAACGCCCAGTCCTTCGTGTCATCTTTGTCCTTTTTATTCACCAAAACACCGTAAATAGAAACTTTATCTTTACGTCCGCCCTTGAAGGCGATCAATTCTTTCACGATATCTTTTGGGTCACCGGAGGCTGAATCATCCGCATCGGTCAAAAAGATCACAACCAATTGAGCGTTCTCGCGGAAGAACTCTTCATTCGCCGCCCCACGACCGGTTTTCTGAATGGCCGCCGAAAGGGGAGAGAAGAACTCCTCATTCTCTGGACCACCTTGAGCTAAAGGAACCGCACCGATTTTTAAAGTCGACGCTAAGATATCTTTAGAATCTGTTTTGATCACGAAACGACGGTTATAGCTTTGGCCTTTGCTATCTTTAATATAGCGAAGCTCGCCAATACCATATTTTTGATTCGCTTTAAGGTAAGCTTCCGAACCGTCCCACGTCGAAATCACTCCGACATGGTAATCGATCATTTTGTTTTTAGTGATGCTGCGAGTGAATTTGTCCATATTTTTGAACAAATTCTCTTGCGCACCCTTCATGCTTTCTGAATTGTCCGTCACAAACAAGATATCCAATTGCGGGTTGAAATCCAGTTGGCTTTGGCCACCGTCTAAAGTCACCCATTCAAAGGTTTGTTCTGGCAGTTTGTCGTATTTCGGTGACTCAATCGTCTCGTTTTGCACCGGACGTTGAGAGATGTACGAAGACGACTCAGGGCTGCAAGCGGCAAATAAAAGGAATGCCGCGATATATATAGCGGCGGCAGTTAAATGTCTCACATCTTCCTCCTAAGTCCTTGAGCGCAAGATTTCGTTGCGACCTCAAACTTATCAAGTTCATCAATCCAAGGGCGACCGTCATCCATAAATACTAATTTGTCCGAATCAACCTTGTTGAATGTTTTTTTCGCGTACATTTCATCGGTTAAAGCTTGATCGGTGTGAACGCGTTGGATGGCTTCCACTTCAACCAGATTTAACTTCTGAATGATTTTAAAGTTCTCGTTCGTTTCTTCTTGAGCCAGTTCTTGCACTCTGTTTTTAAGCGCTTTAAAAGCGGCGTCGTTGATTTTTTCTAACTTAGCAACGACAGATTTGTTCTTTGAATCTGCAAAGACGATTCCTTTTTCGGAAGCTTTAAATCTTAAAACCTGTTTTTGAAACTCGATGTCTTTGTAAATGTTCAAAGGCAGTTTCGTAACGCTGTCACCCATGTCCTCCATGGATAACGGAAACTTATCAGCTTTTTTCAAAAATTTCGTCAAAGAGTCATTCCAGCCCGATTTTGCTAAGGCTTGAACTTCCATGATACGAGCTTTTTGTTTTTCTTTAAAAGCCTGGTGCGTTTCAAAAACACCTTTGTAATCACAAATCTTTAACTGACTTAAAGATTGCAGAAGGTAAGCTTCGGTATTCGTGATTTCCGCAAACTGAGGAGCAAGCAAGGTCTTAGTTTGCGCCAAAGTTTTTTCAAATTCGCCTTTACGGAAAAAAGCCCAGCCTTTTTCTTCCACGGCGTCTAACCAATAGGTATTGGCACGAGGAATCTTGTTATAAGAGCTGATCGCTTGATCGTATTTACCCGCTTCAAAATCCTTTCGGGCTTTGGTCATTAAAGTTTTGTTATCGCAATCACTGCAAAAACCTAGAGTTTTCTGTTCTAGGTCTGCGGTGCTAAACGCCAACGCCTTTTTAGTGTTTAAAGAGTCAGCCCACTTCTGAGCCCACTCTTTTACAGACACGCGCTCGGTCGCGAAAGCAGGGGTGCTCATCGCGAACATAAGAGCTGTGGCTGTAACAAAGCGAACTGATTTTATCATAAGATCCATCCGATCGAAATTGTCGCCGCCGCTGTATCTACAGAGCGAGCCACCGTGCGGTCTGGCATATCATCATATTTTTGGTAACGGATTTCAGAGCGGATGGAAAGATGACGAGACATCCAAGCACCCACACCCAAACCCGCAGTATAAAGATCGGTGTTGCCACTTGAAAGTTCAATAGAACCACCGCCAGCAAGCAAGTAAAGGTCAAACTGAGTGACACCTAAATCTAGGAAACTAGTTTTGCCGTAAATTGGGTACCAGTTTACAACAGCCATCATCGCACTTTGTGGAGTGTCGACGTTAAATGGGTTGGCAACGCCACCATTGGCTTTTGCTTCTTCGGAAGCTTTTTTGATTCTTTCTCCTTCTGGAGTGAGGCTGGACCCGAAATCATAATAACGGCCACCGATCGACCAACGAGGAGTGATGTGGTAGTCCATCGAAAAACCAATGCTTTGAGTTCTTAGATAAGCGTCACCACCCATGATGCCGCCGTAAGAAAGACCGAACTCAACTTTGTTGCGACGATCCACGATGCGCTCTTGCACGATACGTGAACGGCTGGTTGATTGAATACGGCCTGCCATATCCATAAGGTCTTTGTTACCACCTAAGGTATCAATGTCTTCAGAGGCATTGATTTGTTTAGGCGCAGACTTTTTGCCCGCCGCTTGTGCAGTTTGAACAAAAGAGCAAACGAGAAGAGCTGTTAAGAGGATTTTCATCGTTTTCATTATTTAGTCTCCTTCTTAGCAGTCGTTGTGGTTTTCTTTTTTGTAGTGGTTGTAGTTTTGGTATCTTTTTTAGCGTCAGCGGCTTTTTTTGCATCGGCGGCCTTTTTAGCGTCCGCCGCTTTCTTCGCGTCGGCTGCTTTTTTAGCATCAGCCGCTTTTTTAGCGTCCGCGGCTTTCTTTGCATCAGCCGCCTTTTTAGCATCTGCTACTTTCTTAGCAGCTTCCGCTGCTTTTGCAGTGTCCACTTTTGCTGATCTCGTAGTGACTTCTTCTTTTTTAGCGGGAGTCGTTTCAGCTTTTGTTTCTTCTTTTTTAGTTTCTGCCGGAGTGACCGTCGTTTCTGTTGTCGGAGTAGGTTCTGCTTCTACCTTTGGTAAAGCTTTGATTTTAACCTGAACCAATTTCACAGGCGTCGAAAGATCACGACCGCCTTTAGCTTTTAAACTAAAGCGAACGCGGGTGCCGTCAGCATTAGCCATCTCAGAACCATCTTTAGCCAACTGTGTTTGGCGAGACATTTTTTGAGTATCAAACAAAAGACTGAATTTCCACTGGTAATTGCCAAGGTATTCAGCAGACTTTTTAGTGGCATCCGGAGTCACGTGGCGAGTGCCATCCATTTCAAGGAAGCTATTGCCTTCAGTCACGCTGATTTTATCATAAGAAACTTCCAAGGTCGGTTTTTCCGCTGATTTATCATCAACACCTGGAACTTTCACCGTCACAGAGAAAGGAACCACAGTTCCTTCCATCACTTCCGCTTCAAGACCAGAAACCGTCAAAGCACTTGGAAGTTCTTGAGTCGGTAATACTTGAACCGTGAAGTCTTGAGAAAGATCTAAACCACGCAAAGCCTCAACAACTTTGGCATCGCCCGCGATGATCTCTGGAATAACTTTAGCGATAAACGTTTTATGGGTTTCGCCTGATGGAATTGTGTAAAAGTCAGGCGTCCAAGTTAAAACGAAAACGCCTGGTTCCGTTTTAGATTCCTCTAAAGGAATATCTTTAGGGAAGTTTGCAGCCTTAAGTCTGATTTTTACCCCCGGCACCGTGATGGCGGTGCGGATCGGGTAGGATGTTTTAACACCTTCACTGAAAGTCATCAGTGTGCCCGTAGAAATGATGATCGCATCACGACCGACTTTAGCTTGTTCACGGTAAACGATTTGCGGTGGTTGTTCGACAGGTTTGTCGACGTATTTAATCACCGGACCGTTGTTTTTGCCATTTTGTTCTTGTTGCCACTGGCGAAGTTCGTTCATATCTCCTTCTGGAGATTTAGAGTACTCACCGCAGCCGGCAGCCAAAAGACTTAAAGACAATAAAGCTGTAAATGCTGTTTTATTACTTTTCATAAATCATTTCTCCTAGCGACTGCTCACGCGAGCTAACTCAAACGGATAAAGGACATCGACATTGACCTTGCCCACGGGGCGAGGGAATTGCCAATTGCGCATCTTCGCAAGCATACAATTTTCAACCATTTTCGAATTTAAAGAAGACTCCGCCACTGAAGCGACAGTGATACGTCCCGCAGCGCCAATCACAAAACTCACTGCCACGCGACCACCAATTTGTGGAGCGGCTTGCAAGCCTTTTTCATAACAATAAACGATTTGACCTTTGTTACGGTTGATAACCGCGATGATTTGATCGCGATCTAATCCACCTTCAACAGAAGCTTCATCATCAAGTGGAAGGCTGACAGCCGATGTACCACCGACTAAAGAGATCTTACCGTAACCGGCACGACCACCACCAGAACCACGAGTTCCGTAACCGCCCGCACCTTGTGCACGAGCCCCTTCACCCGGGCTGCCAGCAATCAAGCCAGAACCAGAAAGGTAACCCTTAGCACCACCGCGACCGGCGTTACCGATACCGCCACCACCAGCACCTGTGCCGGCAGCGCGGATGTTTTTAAGTGAATTCATATCAAGGCCTTCAGCACCTTTGTGACCGTTTTTAAGTCCACCTAAGGCCGCTAAAGCACCGATACGGCGAACGTCTTTTGCCGGAGCGACTGCTTTTGCCGTACGTTTAACTAAAGTGTGAGTTTTTACGACTTTTTTAACGACTTTGTTCGTCGGCTTGATTTTCTTTTCAGAAACTTTCACCGTTTGACGAGTTTCTGGTTTAGGAGTTTCTTTTTTAACCTCTTGAGGCAGAGTGATTGTCACTAATTGAGGCTCTTGAGCTTTAGTAAAGTAATGAGCAGAAACCCATGAAGCGATTAAAAGCAAAGCCACCGCGGCCACGTGACCGATGGCGGTGTTTTTAACGAAGAGTTTTAATTTTTCGTCGTCTTGTTCTTCAGCCAAAACATAAGTAGGGCTGTTTTTAGCTGATTCAGAGAAAAGACGGAGGCGGCCGAGGCCTTGGATTTCAACTCCGTCTTCAGAGATTTGCGAAAGCTTAAGCTTTTTAACCAAGGAATATTCAATTCCCTCGTTATCCAGATCCTGCAATTGAGCACACGCTTCGATACGTCTTTTGTCTTTCAAATAAACTAGGTTCAAGTTGTCCGAGTTTACCGCAAAGGTGCGAACTTTTTGTCCTAGAGTGTTTTCGAGAATCACTAGTTTCGCAGTACTCATATGTTAGGTTCCTTTAGTTACGTTCAGTCTCCTTATCGAGACGGTCCGCAAACTGCGTTCGTCCTTTAAGGAGATCATCCAAGAGTTTATCGTTCTCGACTGTCGCCGCGGTACTCATGGAGCTGTTGTATTTCCCTCTTAAGGCACTTCCATCAAACTTAAAGGAAGTGCTCAAACGAGGTTTTTTTGCTCCCGAAGTTTCGGCCTTTTGGGCCGTTTTTCCGGCGAAAGTCACTGTGGAGAATAGCAAGATCAGGGCCAACGAGATTATTGATTTCATAGGCTTTTTCCTCTCTGTAAGTGGCTTATACGCGCTTCCAGGTAAGCAGGCATAAGAGGGTGGCCGATTTTTGTCTCAATCATTTTCAAGTTTTCAATTTCCTTCAAATCTGACGGTGATTGCGCCACAGCTTTGCGCGCAGACACCAGGTCACGTGACGAAAATGGGCGCTCAGATAAAGCGTCTTCTAAGGCTGACTTCATAGGGCCTTTACCTGGCACTTGATTCAATAATGAAAGCTCACGACCCAATAGGGGCTTTAACTCAGGACGCGCCGTTTGGTAGTCCTTAATGGTCATAGCTAAAGCATTAGAGCGAGTCCAAATTTCTTGTTCTTTGGCTTGGGCCACACGCGCTTTCATCAAGTAAGGGCGAGATTGATTTTTAAGCAGTCCCAGATACTGAGCCTTTTCCTTCTCGGAAAGACCGGCTGGTAGGGGGAGGCCAGCTAAGTCTTGAACCATACGCAAGTTTTCGACAGAAACGACGTTTAATGCCAACATTTGGGCAGTCACATCTTTTAAGGCCAAGCTTTCTTCAAGCAATTTGTCAGCTCGCTTTAAAAGCAAGATTCTGTCGGTCAAAGATTTTTGCAAGACACGGTCGTTTTTAGTGTTCAGTTTATGCTGAGCAATTTTATTCGCTTCACGACCCACTTTTTCGTAAAAGTACTGCTTAGCAATGAAATTCACTGCCGATTGCTTACGCATTTCCTTCATGCCTGTGATAGCGGAAAGACCTTTGGCATCGCCAGTTTTACCGTAAACCAAAAGAACTGTTTCATTCAGCATCGAAGGTTTTTGTTTAAGAACTTTGGCTTGTTCTTTAAGTTCTTTAACCGGTGAAGATGACAACAACACCAAACGCGTGCGCACGACATAAGCGCGTTCACCCGCAAGACCGGCCTTTAAAGCACGGCGATAGTGCTTAGAAGCATCCATTCCACCAAGGTCCGCCAAGGTTCCTAAACGGAATTCTTTTTCCTTCTCAGAGATTTTAGGATTGTTAATGCGCGAAGCTGTGGCGTAAGCATTTTGGAAATCCAAACGCTTTTCGTAATAGCTTGTTAGTTGCTCTAAGGCCTGCAAACGCTCTTCTTTAGACAAAGAGGGGATGGCAAGAAGGGCATTTAAAGACGTGATATAAGTCTTTTCATCTTCTACTTTCAATGCCAAAACACTTTGATTTTTATAGAACAAGATTTTTTCAGCAGGCGAGGCGTTTTGGATTTTACGGTCATCCAAAGCATTTAACGATGATTTCAAAGCAGATTTATCGGCCGCGGCATCATTGGCGGTGCGAGCTACATTGTTCATCAAAGTACGACGCGCGATTTGCGAGTACTCTTTGTTGTGTTGAGGAAAAATAACAGAATAATCCCAAGCCAAGGCTTCTAAAGCCTTTTCGTTTTTAACTTGAGCCAAAGCATCTAAAGAAAGATCCGCGGCTTTTTTGCGAAGATCCGGCGTGCCTTTTTTGTCTTTAGCTAAGTCTTCAAAAGCACCTGCGGCGTCTTGAAATTGTTTTTGTGAATAGCTTAAGTAAGCCAATTGGTAACGAACTTCAAACGCCTTAGGACCCTCATCAGCATATTTTAAGTAATGCAGATAAGCTTCACGCTGCATGGTGGGGTTTTTAGAGCGTTCCGCCACTGAAACTTCATTTTGCAATGCCTCTGTGCGGTCTTTTTGATCAAACGCCTTATTTTCGCTGATGATGCGATTAAATTGAATGGCGACCGCATAGTTATTCATTTCCGTTGCGACCGAAGCACCCCGCAAAACCATTTCCTTATCAGCCGGGAAGGTGTTGGTGTATGTAACATAAGCGTTCAAAAGATCTTGATCTGGTTTTAACTTTTTAGATCTATGAAGCTCAGTTACGAAGCGCTTCATAGATTTTTGGAACTCGTCACATTTGCCATTTTTGCAGCCATTCTTTTGGATGTCGGCAGCAGCTTTAGCAAAAGCGGCGATAGAAGCCGCTGTTTCCCCTTGGTCATAGCTGATTTGCGCCATTTGCACGGAAGCATCAATGCGCTCTTCTTTAGTCAAAGTAGTGTCAGCCAAATAACGGTTCATGATTTCGCGCGCGGCCTTTTTTTGACCGATGCGATCTGTTTCTTTGGCAAAATACAATAACAAATCTTTGCGCTTTTCAGCGGGGGCTAAAGCTTCAAAGCTGTTGATTTCTTTAGAAGTCACGTCTTGTTTGGTATAGAACGTTCCTAAATCGCGCATAATATCAGTATGGAAAGCGCCATCATAACGGCTGCCTTCATCTGTATCCCGAGTGATTTTTTGGGGAGTTTTAAGCAAGGTTTCTAAAGTGGCAATGGCGCCTTTGAGGTTGTCCGTGTTAAATTCACACCAAGCTAAGTTATAAACCGTCAAAGAGCGGTTTTCTAATTTAGAGTCTTTTAAAGCGACGAGATAGTTTTCGCGAGCTTCTTTGAATTTGCCTTTAGCAAATAACAAATCACCCAAACCCACGCGTGAACGAGTCACGATGGCAGGGTTGATGTTTTTCTTTTTGGCGTCTTTAACGATAGATTCATACAAGCTAATAGCTTTATCGTTTTGACCGGCCATTTCATACAAGTGAGCCAATTGGAAAAGAATGGGACCGTGCTCATTGATTTTGACATCTTTAAGCAGGGATTCATAAATGCCAACCGCTTTTAAACGATCGGCTTGAGAGCCCTTACAGCCGTTACAGTTGGCTTCAACTTCCAGCATAAAACGCATGCGGGCACGCTCCGACAACAAGTCGGCTAGACGCTGTTGACTAGACAGATAAGAACTTTCGTTTTTATCCATCGCCGACAGGACACGCTCCATTTTTTTGATCACGAGATCCTGCGTGTCGGCGTTCATTTTATCGGCAAAAGCCCCGTTAGGAGCTAAAATGCCAGTCACAAAGGCTGCTAGGGTTAGGATGTCGTTGAGTGTTTTCATTTTGAAGGTACCACCGCAAATTTCATTTTTTCGAAGCCTGATTGGCTGCTTGCTTTAAGCAAAGGATCCAAATCTTCAAACTTCATTTCTTGATCGGCTTGAACCAAAAGTTCTGTCATGTCTTCTTTAGAAGCTTTCTTAATTTCTGAAAGCTTTTGCGCCAAAACGCGCACCGGAACCACTTGATCATTCAAACGGTAAACACCTTTTTGAATGGTCAAAGTCGTCGTCTCTTTATCCAGACCGACAGAGTGTTCTGCCATTGGTAAAGTCAGATTCTTAGGAAGATCTGCTTCTTGACCTGTGGTTTGGGTTCCGATCAAAAGATAGATAACGATGATCGAAAACGCATCGATCAACGAAGTTAAAGGAAGCGCGAGAGCTAAATCACGCACGCCTTTCTTTTTGCCTTTAATTCCCGGCTTTAGGTTCATGAGTGAACCCAAAGGCGATTTTTTATTTTTATCCGCAAAGGAAGAGGATTTCATAAAAATGTCCTATCCAAGTGGGGAAAGTCCCACTCCTTCAAATTGGAATTTTTTAAGCTGATCCATAATGCGGATCACATCACCGTAGGACGCTTGAGCTTCAGGGCGAACAACGCCGGTTTTAAGATCCGGCCATTGTTGTTTTAAAGCCTGGATTTTTGCTTCCAATACTTCCCAGTTCACACCACGGCCAGAACTACGGATTTGCTCTTCGTAAGTCTTCTTATTGGGAAGATCACGCATTGAAAGCTGAACCGCGCCTTGAGTGTCGACAGTGATCCAAAGAGACGGGGGATTTTCGGCCCCTGCCGTGGAGTTGTCGCCAATGGCCTGTCGAGTATCAAGAGTTCCGATTTGCACCCATACAGCGGTCAAAAGCAAAAAGCAGATGAGCACTGACAAGATGTCTAGAATCGGAAGAATATTAATTTCAAAGTTCAGATCCTTATCGTGATCCATGGTGAACTCCCGGTTTAGCGCGAATTACTTCGCAGATTTTTTGCTAGTTTTCTCTTCAGCAGTTACTGGCTCATAATGAAAGCCCAACTGGATGAAAAGATTCAGTGCACCTTTATTAAGGTCATCTGTTAAACGAGACGCACGGTTTTGTAAAACCGCGTACATGATCAGGGCTGGAACCGCAACGATAAGACCGTAAGCCGTTGTATTCATCGCTAAAGAGATACCGGCTGACAAGATCGCAGCTTTTTCTGCTGGATTGGCATTGGCGATACCCGCAAAAGAGTGAATAAGACCCGTGATTGTACCTAATAGACCAATCAAAGTTGCTACGTTGGCAAACATCGCCAAGAAACCAATGCGTTTTTCAACGCGAGAGTTTTCTTCTAGTAGAACTTCATCCATTTTAAGTTGGATTTCTTCTTTGCCGCCCATATCTAGAGCTGCTTGAATGCCAGCGGAAGCAACAACGCCCAAAGGTTCGTTTTTGCCCATTTGCATAGCGCGACGAAGAGCTTTATCTAGGTTTCCGGCCTTAATGTCTTCGGCCAAAAGCTTAGAAAGGTCTTTTTGATTGATCTTACGAGCACCGAAAAGAGCCACACTTCTTTCCGCAATAATTGCGATAGAAACGATTTGAGCGGCCAAAATAGCCCACATCCAAAATGCATCTGCTGACGTGAATCCACGTGCTAACGATAGTACGAATTCCATATTAATAAACCTCCACGGTTAATCCTGCGGGCTTAGGAGCAACTAAAATGCCACTGTTCATCAGAGTTTTAGAGGACTTGAGGAGTGGGACCTCATCGAAATTTCATGGAGGTGACGCAATTTGGCTCCCTGAACTGAAGTTTCGGGGACCTGTCAAAGTTCAAGACATATATAGTCTTTTTCCAGATGAGGGTGGTTTCGGTGGCGAGATCGGGGGTTTATCTTTTATAAACAGCCCATCAATATATAAGGAGTATTTATGAAAAAAGCCGTGATGGGTCTTTTGTTGGTGTCCACGATGATCCCTGTGATGGGACAAGCTAAAAATAAATGGGGCGGGCGTCAACGTGCCCCACAAGTTTTTTGCGATGGCAAAAGCCTTGTAAATAGCCAAGGGCGTTTGGTGAAAGAGTTTACTTTTGCTTCAGATTGTTCCGCCGCTTTAGAAACTATGGATCGCGGTTTATTTTGCACCAGTGATATAGGTAAAGTGGCAATGTTCAACACCTGGGGTAAGAAGATTTTGGATTTTACCTTTAAAAGCGATTGCACTGCCACTCTAGAAACCAGACAAGGTGATTTGATGTGCTCTTCGAATGTGGGGCAAGTCAATATTTTGTCAGCGCGAGTGGGTGTGGTTAAGAAAATGACCTTTAAATCGGACTGTATCGATGCACTTCAAAATCAGAATGATGGCTTTGCTTGCACCAGTGATGTGGGCAATGTGGAGCTGTTTGATTTAGTTGAAGGCAAGAAGATCTATAAATTCACTTTTAAATCTGATTGCAACGAAAGCTTGGCGCAAATCTCTTCAGGGCTAGCTTGTGTCAGCGATGTTGGCAGAGTGAAGATGATTGACTATAACGGAAAGATCATCCGTGATTTTACATTTAAGTCTGATTGCGAGACCACTCGCAATCAAATGTTAGGTCAATAGGTCCCCCGAAGGGACCTCTGTTTTGAGGTCCCTGGTTTTGCTATTGAGAAAGTGTGTGCACAAACCCCATTTCACCGAAATCAACGCAGTCCTTCACTGATTTAGTAAGATTGGTGACGAAGGTGGTGTCGCTCTGAATAATGTCAATATTAACGGCCATCTGGGACTCGTTTTCTGACACCTTGTACGTGTAAGGTTTTGCTTTTAAATAATCTGCGCTTAAAATAAACGTCAGTGCGAGAGCCTTTCCCTCTTGAGCCAAAAGATCCTCATAAGAATTTTGGCAGTCAGCGGTTAGGAATCTTCTAAATCGTTCCTTCTCATAAGATTTATAATAGAGCTGTTGAAGGCGTGACAGTTTTAAAGTGCCGTCTTGCTTTATGACCTCAATCTTTGTCGAAACCAAGGCGCCCGGTGAGGAAGCTTTGGACGTCGGAATATTGAGTCCCAGAAGATCTGGTGTCTCGCGGATCTTCTTTGCTAGATTTGATCCGGAAAAAGTCATTAAGAAAAATTGTCCCGTAAGATGACGTGCACTTTGTGCGCCCTGAATCAAGTTCGGTGTTAATAGACTATAGACGGCTTCATGAATTAACAAGGCCACCTTGTTGGCCTCGTCAAGCTTGCTCCAGCCGTGGCTATTGATTCGAATCAAACCTTGAAGACGATTGGCCAATTGAACACGTTCGGCCCCTGCAGGAAGAGCCACCGGATCATCGCCTTCATTTAAAAGGACAAGCTCTTCGTCTACCAAAATCCAGTCATATTCATTCATGGCCAGAATTAAAACGTCCCCTAGGCGAGGAACGGCCTTATTTAAATCCGTCAACTTTTGTAAAAGCAGTTTTTCAGGAACGGGAAACGAAAATCTTTTAAGTCCCGCCAAACGCAAGTCCACGGAAGGGCCAATATAAGGATTTAAATGCGCGCTGACTGAATAAAGGTCTTGCACAAATATCGCACCATTGATGGCGATGCCACTTCCCGCATTACCTACAAAACCATTGGCAAAGGCAAAAGACGAAAATAAAAACGAAATTAAGCTCAAGCTGGTACGGATCATGGGAACTCCACTGGGAAAAGTTGAACTGAAAGTCGGTAAACCGTGTCGGGCTCTTGCTCTAAGGTGGCGATGGTCGAAGCTTTGTCGTAAAGCTTGCGGATTTCTTCACGTAAGGCCAAAAGCTGCTGTTTATTGCCAGCAAAAGTCAGCGAGGTGATGTCGCGGACTTCGGAAGGCTGTTCATTTAATGCGCGTTTGGCTAGATCCAGACTGATTTCATGATGTTTTCTAACTAAGGCTCCCGGGGGTGCTTGGGCGACTTCGGGGTCACTGTCCGTTGTGGTTAAGAAGGTCTCAGGACGACAAACTTGGTTCAAGTGATTACGTATTAAGAACTTACGTCGGATCAGGTCTTCAATTACGCTTTCAACTTTTTGTACAGGGACACCTAATTTGCGGGCGATGATTTCAGGGGTGCGATGCTCGGCGGGCAGATCAAAAGAAAACAGAATGGGATAATACGTCCAGTCAGTTAACATGTCGTAATTTTCTTTTGTGATCTCGCTTTTTTGAAACTTCGGTTGTAAATCCATTTTAAGTAAAAGCTTATTGCGAGCTTTTTCACTTAAAGAAAGTTTCTCGGTGATTTCGGCGGCTCTAAGTTTAGAGACTTGCCAGTTGCGCTTTTCGTTCAGCAGGTCTGATAAAGAACCCGAAGACAAACCTAAGCGCTGCGCATAAGAACGAAGGGAAAAACGCGGATTCTTTTCTTTACGATCCGCGAAATCCTTTCGAATGATCTCGATGAGTTCCGCATGCCATTTCATTTTTTTAATCCCCCATGACTGGTGGGATTATTGGACCGCCTAAGTAAGTGTCAATGGTTCGGTAACCCCGATCGGCCCGGAAAGATATAATATATTATAATTCGTGTCGCGTTTGGGGCATCTTTTAGAGGAGAAATGCCCCCGGACCAGTCAATCAATCATTTGAGCTGTAATAGGTGAGGCCTTGGGACTGGCGTTTGTTTTGCAAAATATCTCCTTGTTGCTAGGCACATGAAACCAAGGAGGAAATTATGTCTTCAGGCCATAATAAAAACAAAGGATTCAGCCAAACAAGTAAACGCTATGCCGGTGATCTAAAGGCGCAACGTCAGCAGGCGCACAATCATCAGCTCAATCCTAAACACGACTCGCAATCAGAAGAGGTGAGTGTGGAGAAAAACCCGTCATCCTCTTCTTCCTCGAGCAAAAGCAGTAAAGCTTAGGAAAGACTTTAAAGGCCACGCAATGCGTGGCCTTTAAATTTGAATTCGTTCAAAGTTTTGACAGTTAAGAAAAATCTTCGGATGAGAGATTCCTTTATGGATTCATTCTTAGCTTTAGCGGTACTAATACAGGCATGAAAACATCCGTTATTATCAGCAGTCTTGTCGCGATCAGTCTGACTCAAGGCTGGGCTTATGCGCAAGTTTATGATTTGCCAGAACCAGGGGGTGGAGCTTCCATCACTCCAGCGCAAGTCCTTCCGTTTGATATGTCCGACGTTCAGTATGCGGGGTCTTTACGTTTGGGACGAATGTCACGCAAAGAAGAGGGCACCCAATACCGCGTGCTTTTAGAGCCTGTGGCGCGCTTGCAAAAAATGGATCTAAGGATGGCGTTTGGAAAAGCGCGTGTGCGTGAAGCGTGGCTCGTGACTGAATCCGGAAACCGCATCGAGATCTCAAAATATCGTGCCACCGGTGTTTTAGAAGCGTCGACACTTTATAGTTCGGAAAACTTCAGTTTGAATGAAAACATCAAAGAAGTTCAATTGCTGGGCGAAGCTTTTTCTGATGATGCCGAGATTATCGTCACCGCGGTCAGTGAAAATGTTTTGCCGAAACTGACTTTATGGAAAGCGCCGGTCGAGGTAAATGCCTCCGCCACGTCAAGTTATGAAATGGATCGCTCCGTACAAGCGCAGCCGACCGCCGTTCGCCAGGGCAACTGCGTGAACGGGTTTTGCATTGGTGATGTCGTCATTTATATGCGTAACCGCGGAAAGCTTGTTGAAATCAACCGGGACGGTCGCGTGGTGCTTATACAGCGTGGCATTCGTAAAATCGTTAAGACGTCGCAGTTACAGCGCCCCTTAATTGCGCCATATACTTACTAGCCATTTCCAAACTTCTAAACGGCGCTCTGAAATATCAAAATGAGTGCCGTCAAATTCGACGATGTCGTGATCTATCGAGTTTTTCTTAAGGATATTGACGATCTGTCTTACGCCATATTGTAAGTGAAAATTATCGCGAGTGCCGACATCCAGATAAATCCCCGAAAGCTTTTTTAAATGACCTATTCGTTGCGGTAAGAAGTGCACAGGGTCTTTTTCGAGGTAACGCTGCCAGATTTCGGGATTTCTTTCTCCCGTTTTCGCATGGACTGGAAATTCAAAATCTCCATGCGTGCCTTTCGCCGCATAACAAGCCGCCATCCCGAAGGCATTAAGAAGGTTGTGCCAGTTTTTATTTTTCATCAAGCGCCCATTGCGCAGCTCTTCGAGGGCTTTGAGTCCCGACTCTTGGTACTTTTCCCACAGCGGTAAGGCCTGATAAATGTCAGGCAAAAGGCTTGCTTCAAAAAACGAATCAGGGGCAATGGCACCTATTTTTCCAAAAACTTCTGGATGCTTGCTGCCCAAATAAAGGGCCCCGTAGCCACCGCTAGATCCGCCCGTTACACACCAGTCCGCGGGTTTGTCGGAAACGGCGTATTTTCCCTGAATCGCCGGGACCAGTTCCGTCATAATATAGTCTTCGTAACGACCGGTCGCCGCTGAATTGATAAATTGCGATCCGCCCCAAGACGTCAATGCATCCACAAAAATGTACAAAGCCTCAGGGGCTTCACCGCGAGCGACCGCTTGATCAATCACTTGAACCGCATTGGCTTCGTTAAATTTACCGTTCAGATAAAAAGGGGCGTTTGAGGAAAATCCGGCTAAGACCACCACCACCGGCCAGGGGCCCGTCACCTTGGGTACTAAGACCGGATTGTATCGACGCGACGGGTCGCAAAGTGGGTTGTGTTTTAGAACCTCACTTTCCAGCACCAGGGTTTGGATTTTAAAGTGATTCATGTCGTAGGCGCGGAAATTTTCTAAAATTTCGGGGGTGATTTCGTGTTTCATCAGCCCAAGTCTTATATAATCGTTTGGAAGAGTCTACCGGGAAAGATCTAAACCCTTAAAAAAGCTTGATTTTGACCCCGCTTGCACCTAAAACCATGAGTCCGTACAAACGACTGACAAAGGCAATGGTTAAGAGCGGATCCAAGAGTGGAGCCGACGCCTTATTGGTGGAAGGTATTTAATATGAAAATGCGCACTCATTCAGGCGCCAAAAAACGCATGAAACTTACTGCGAGCGGTAAAGTGAAAAAGAAAAGCACTCGCATGCGTCACTTGAACTCTCACATGAGCTCTAAAACGAAAAGACAACTAGGCAAAACATCATACGTTGAAGATGCAAACATGCTTCAAGTTCGTCGTTGCTTAGTATTCTAATTTCAATTTTAAAAATAACGTCTTTCTCGTAAATATTTAGAGGTATCGAAAATGGCTCGTGTAAAAAGTGGTAAAACAAATCGTGCTCGTCACAAAAAAGTTCTTAAAAGAGCAAAAGGTTACTATTCAGCAGGTTCTCGCGCGTACATCCACGCGGTAGAGAAAAATGACCGTGGTATGGCTTTCGCCTACCGTGACCGTAAAGTTAAAAAACGTACTTTCCGCACTTTGTGGAATCAACGTATCAATGCAGCAGCTCGTTTGAACGGAACTACATATTCTCGTTTGATCGGTGGCTTGATTAAAGCGGGGATCCAAGTTGATCGTAAGATCATGGCGGACCTTGCAGTTAATGATGCAGCAGCATTCGCAGCTCTTTGCAAACACGCTCTAGCGTAAGCATAAGGCTCATCAGATGAAAGAGTCTGGTCCTTACTCCGACGAAGTCGGAGTGCAAACAAGGTTATTTGAACAAAGAAAGCGTGATCATATTAGGATCGCGCTGGATCCAAGATCACAAACTTTGGGACAAAACGGACTAGACTCGGTCGAATTGATTCATGAGGCTTTGCCTAACTTGAATTTTAAAGAGGTCGATATTTCGACCTCTTTTGTTTTTAATAAGACATCTGTTTCTCTTTCTTCTCCCATCTTTATTTCGTCAATGACTGCGGGCCATGAAAACGGGCACCAGATCAATGAAGCTTTGGCGCGCTTAAGCGACAGCCGTCAAATTCTTATGGGGGTTGGGTCTCAACGTCGCGAGCTGGTCGACACCTCTGCCGCGGAAGAGTGGAGTCGTGTTCGTAAACAAGCCCCTAAGGCGCGCCTGATTGGCAATATCGGGATTGCGCAATTAATTAAATCACCTATTGATTCGGTTCGTCGTTTGGTGGACTCCACCGAAGCGCTGGGACTGTTTGTTCACGTCAATCCGTTGCAAGAAGCCTTACAGCCGGAAGGCACCACGGATTTTAAAAATAGCTTAGAAGCCATAGAAAATCTGGTACGCATCATCGGGGTTCCGGTGATCGTCAAAGAAGTAGGCTGTGGCTTTTCAGTCGAAACATTGAAACGTTTGGATAGCACTGGCGTTTTTGCTGTCGATGTCAGTGGCAAAGGTGGTACTCACTGGGGACGAGTTGAAGCTTACCGATCTGAAGAAGATCAAGTGCTTCACAAAGTCGGACAAACTTTTGCAAACTGGGGTGTTAGCACGACTCAAGCGATGCTAAATGCCAAAGAAGCTCGCGTTTCATATGAAGTATGGGCTTCTGGAGGCGTTAGAAATGGTTTGGATGCCGCTAAACTAATTGCTCTAGGCGCAGTTAAAGTAGGATTAGCAAAACCCTTCTTGGAAGCGGCTTTAAAAGGCGATCGCGCTCTGGAAGAGCTTTTGCAAAAGTTGGAACTTGAGCTTAAGATAGCGCTGTTCTGTACTGGTTCGAAAAATCTGGCTGAACTTTCACGCGGGAAGGTCCTATCATGAATAAAGAACTTCAAGGCATCTTCAAAGGATTTTCAAAACTTTCAAAAGAAGAGCGTTTGCAAGCTCTGCAAGAAGTCGGTGCTTTAACTTCTTCTGAAGCCGACTATCTTTCGCGTGGCGGTCTTAAAGACACCACTTTGGGTGAAAAATTTATCGAAAATGTGATCGGTTATTTTCAGCTGCCGTTGGGCGTAGCAACCAATTTCAATATTGATGGCAAAGACTTTGTGATCCCGATGGCGGTGGAAGAAACTTCGATCGTGGCGGCGGTTTGTAAATCGGCGAAATGGATTCGTGAAACCGGCAGCATTACCACGGAAGTGGTGGGCAGTGATATCATCGGCCAAATTCAATGCGCGAAGGTTAAAGACTTCGCGAAATTTGAAAAACAGCTTTTATCGCAAAAAAACTTTATGATTGAAATCGCCAATCGCGAAGTGGCCTTTGGCCTTGTTCGTCGCGGTGGTGGGGTTAAAGACATTCAAGTGCGCCGAGTTCCTCGCGGTGACGGGACAGATATGGCCGTCGTGCACGTATTGATGGATCCGTGCGATGCGATGGGTGCGAACATCATGAACCAGGTTTGTGAGTTCTTAAAAGAACCGATTGAACAATTCACATCTGAAAAAGTCACGATGTGCATTCTTTCAAATCTGGTGGATTCAAAAATCACGCGTGCCGTTGTGCACATTAAAACTATTGATGCCGATTTGGCGGAAAAAATTGAAGAAGCCTCTTTGTTTGCGCAGCAAGATCCGTATCGTGCGGCCACAAACAATAAAGGTGTTTTAAACGGCATTGATCCTATCTTGATTGCGACCGGCAACGACTGGCGCGCAGTGGAAGCGGGTATTCACGCCTATGCGGCTCGTGATGGTCAATATCGTTCGATCACTCGTTGGTTCCGAGATGGTGAGGGGGGACTTAAAGGTGTCTTTGAAGCTCCTTTGATTGTTGGAACTGTGGGTGGTGTCACCACTCTTCATCCGACCGCCATGATGTGCATGAAAATGTTAGGCACTAAGTCGGCAAATGAACTTTCACGCGTGATTGCCGCGGTGGGTTTGGTACAAAACCTTGGAGCTTTAAAAGCCTTAACGACGGTTGGAATTATCGAAGGCCACATGAAACTGCACACTAAGAATTTAGCTTTAGGTGCGGGCGCTGAAGAACGTGAAATCCCCATGGTGCAAAAGAAATTAGAAGAAATCTTAGCCGTTCGTAAGCGCATTTCTTTAAGCAACGCGATTGACGTGCTTAAAGAGCTTCGCGACTCTGCAACGCGCGCGTCTTCTCATCCTCAGTAAAGGGACCGGTCGTGTCACTGGTCTTTGCTGTCCCTGGAAAAACATTTTTAGCGGGTGAGTACTTAGCCTTAAACGAGGGACCGGCGCTATTATTCTTGTCGCAACCTTGTTTTGAGCTGACCGCAAAACCGGGCAAGGGGGAAGTTGAAGGACTTCATCAAAATTCTCCGGCGGGTTTGTTTATCCGCAAGCACACCGATTATTTTGCAAAGCTGGATATCGCTTTTCAAGATCCTCATAAGGGGATTGGCGGCTTCGGTGCATCGACGGCGCAGTTTTTGTCGGTGTATGCTTTATGGCTTTATAAAGAGGCTGCTCAGCAAGATATGGAAAAAATCTTGGACTTTAAGCACATCCTTGAAGAGTACTATCAAGTCGCTTGGAATGGGCAAGGATTGCGCCCTAGCGGGGCGGATGTCGTTGGGCAGCTGAAAGGGTCTTTGACGTTTTTTGAAAAGCGTCAGGGGTTGATTAATGTCAAAAGCTGGCCGTTCACGGGCTTAGATTTTTATTTGATTCACACGGGCAATAAGGTGGCGACCCATGAGCATTTGAGAATGCTTAAGAAATTCGACACCGCAAATTTGGAATTCGCTTTTAGTAAAATCAAAGAGTCATTTGATTCCGCCAATGAAAATCAGTTCATTGATGGGATTAAGTCTTATGCAAAAGCGCTAAAAGATTTAAATTTTACCTGTGAACCGACTTTAAACTTATTAAGTGATTTACAAAGCATTCCCGGGGTGCGCGCGGCCAAAGGTTGCGGCGCTTTGGGGGCGGATGTTGTGTTAGTTATTACCAAAAAAGATTTTAGCCAGGGTGTGAAGCAGTACTGTGAAATTAATGGCCTGAAAATGCTTGCTTCAAATAAAGATATCGCCGCTGGTCTGCAAGTTCGAGGAAACCTATGAAACCTGTTTTAGTCTCTGCCCCGTCAAATATCGCGCTTATCAAATACATGGGAAAGATTGAAAACAGTGGCAATAAACCCACAAACGCCTCTTTGTCTTATACCTTAGAAAATTTAAGAACCTTTGTGCGCGTGACACCTATCGAGGGTCCCGCGGATCAGTGGAAGCCCTTGGTGCGCGAAGATTTAGAAAAATTAGAACTGTCTGAAAAAGGACAGCAACGCTTTTTAAAACATTTCCAAAATTTGAAATCAAAATGGGAAGTCACCGGCAGTTTCTTGATTGAATCCGGAAACAATTTTCCTTCGGACTGCGGTCTTGCCAGTTCGGCTTCCAGTTTTGCGGCTTTGACTTTGGCGGCGGCAGAAATGTTTCAACAAATCAAACCTCATGGGTGGGGAACAGATAAGCGTGTTTTGTCAGAGCTTTCTCGTCAAGGATCGGGCTCTTCCTGTCGTTCCTTATTTAGCCCCTGGTCATTGTGGCAAGAAGAGTACGCGCAACCGATGAATATCCCTCATGCAGATATGCACCACATTGTCGTCGTGGTTGAGGCGTCAAAAAAAGAAGTTTCAAGTTCCGAAGCTCATAAACTGGTGACCACCAGTCCAAGATTTGACGGTCGGGTGGAACGTGCGGAAATGCGCTTACGAGATCTGATTCAATCTTTGTGTTTTGATGACTGGCACATGGCTCGCCAAATTGTGTGGGATGAGTTTATTGACATGCACCGTCTTTTTGAAACAAGTCAGCCGGCATTTAGTTATATGACCGACGCCTCTAAGAAAGTTTTAGCAGACTGCGAAGCCTTGTGGAAAAAATGGCAAGACGGGCCGTTAGTAACCATGGATGCCGGCGCCAATGTGCATATGCTTTTCCGTAATGATCAGAAAAAATCTTTTGAAATGTACCGCGATCTTTTTAGCAAGGAATATAAAACTTTGGCTTTTGAAGGCGTGAAAGCGGGCGTGCACTAGTGGCCACTTTTGAATGTCAGGCTTTTGGTAAATGCATCTTGTTGGGCGAACACGCGGTTTTGCGTGGGTCGCCCGCGCTCGTTGTGCCAATCTTAAATCGTTCTTTAAATCTGACATACAATCAAACGAACACAAATCTTGATGTGCAATTAAACGGTGATCACGGTGTGGAGTTAAAACTTCTGGTATGGACCGTTTTGGATAAAGCCTGTGAAATGAAAGGCGTTGATAAAGCGTCCTTAAAGGGCCAGTTGACTTTGGAATCCTCACTGCCTGTGGGCGCGGGGATGGGGGCGTCCGCCGCACTTTGTGTGGCCTTGGTGCGCTGGCTGGGGTTTTTAGGTTATGTGGCAGAATCCGAATTTTATGAGTTCTCGCGCCAATTAGAAAATATCTTTCACGGTGAAAGCAGTGGGGTGGATATTGCTGTCGCCCTTTCAGGCCAGGGCATTAAGTTCACTCGTAGTGGCGAAAGAACGCCGATCAATCCCTCATGGCAACCGAAGTGGTATATTTCTTATTCCGGAAAACGCGGCGTCACCTTAGATGCCGTAAATAAAGTAAAAGGCTTATTAGCTGCTAACCCCGAAAAGGGGCAAAAGATCGACGCCCGCATGGCCGAAGCCGTACAAATCGCCGATCGTGCTTTACATACGAATGAAAAAGAAGGCTTTGGACAATTAGTAAAAGCTATTGAACTTGCTGCCTCTTGTTTTGAAGAATGGAACTTAAACGAAGGCGAGCCCGCCAAACACATCCAGTGGCTAAAAGATCAAGGCGCTGCCGCGGTAAAGCCCACCGGTTCTGGCGGCGGCGGGTATGTTCTGTCGCTGTGGAGCACGACTCCGCCAGCGAGTGTTTTGCCGCAGTTAATTCCTTGTTAAAGACCGCCATTGCGGTCTGAAGTTGGAGTCATCTTATGAAGTTTGCCATCGGATTTTTCATCTGTTCGTTCGGGTTCATCTATTCCTATGCACAGAATAAACGGGTCGAGGCAAAAGATGCTTCGGGTAAGGTCGTCGGGTATTTCCATGAGGAAAGCGACCCGAAGAATTTGATGCTCACCCTGAAAGGTAAAAAAACGAGTCCCGCGGGAGTCTGCATTGTTGATCCAATCAGCAGCGTAGCTGCTCCCAATGGGAAGTTTACGGCCAAAGCAGAAGTCAGAAACTGTGGTGCCACAGTTGACTATGCCACCAGGGTTTTTCTGCTAGATGGCTCAAAAGAAGTCGATGTCCTTGTTGTTACTGGTACGCCGGAAATAAAATTAAGATGGAAAGAATTGGCTGTCTTGGAGATCGAGCATTCTGTTATTTCGGCGGAACAAGTCTATAAAAAAACAGACTCTGTGAATGGGTTAAAAATTATAAATAGGGGAACCAAGAAGATTGTCGGTCCCCCTCAGTCGGAAGCGGTTGCTAAAGCTAATATTGTAAGTGCAACTGAAGGTGTACGACTTTTTTCGTTGGAAACTATGCAAAGAATAGCTGGGTGGAGTCAGGAAGCATCGGGCTTACATAAAGATTCATGGGGGCATTGGTATGGGAGTTACCCCTACGGTGATGATCCACTTGAAGCTGAGCAAATTGCGAAAGCCTATAAATTGGCTGAGCTAAAACCGGTCGTTGTTACAGAGCAGTGTCGGCAAGAGTGTTTACAAATGATTCAAAAAGGTGAATTGAAAAAAGGCCTTAATGAAAAAGATTGTCAGAAGTTAGTTTGTGGTAATGATCCGTCTAGCAACTGAAACAAATCTTTTCTCAAGATCATTTTTAGGGATTTTTGGCATTAATATAATACTCTAAGTGGCTCAGTTCACCAGGGGCTTTACCCTGGTGAATAAAGTTATTCTTTTCTAAAATTCTTATTGAGGCTTTATTTTCGGCGTTCACCACGGCCGTTATCTTTTTTGGGCTGCCAGAGTTTTTATAAAGACCTAAGAGTCTTTGGGCGATTTCTGAGCCTAAGCCTTTTCCGAAAAATTCGCCCGTCAGAGCATACATAAAATCCACGTTTTCACTTTGAGGAAAAGTCTCTTTAAAGCCGCCATAGCCGATGGTTTTGTCATTCAGTCTTACCAGATATAAACCGATTGGATTTTTTGTTAAAAACAGGTCGTTCGAAGCTATTAGCTGTTCGCAGTCGTCCATGGACATTTCCATGCCTTCCATAAGGAATTTGCGAAGATTATCATCCTGGCAGACTTGAAAAAGGTCGTTGATGTCTGTGGATTTTATTGGAGACAAAACTAAACTGCCGAAGTCCATTTATACTAGTTAACACAGTAAGTTATCCTAGGCAATTCATCCAAGGTGCGGGCATCTCTCGCGTTTAGAAACATTTCAAGTAAGTCGCGCCACCGGATTGAGTGCGGGGCAAGTGAATGAGCTGTTAAGGCTTTTACTGTGAAAGATGAGGGGCGCGCATGCGCCGGCCTCTTGCTAACAAATTTATTTTTTCTGGTAGACTCGCACATAGTCGATGTAAAGGTTTGACTCAGTGATTGCAAGATCCGCCTGATTGTTATCGAATCCGCCACCAAAAGCGAGATTCAAGATTAAATAAAAATTCTGATCAAAACGCCAAGGTTGTCCGCGAAGATCGGCCGGTGTTTTGGTTGAGTATAATACACCGTCCACATACCACTTGATAAGTTCGGGCTCCCAAACCACGCTGAACACATGGAAGCCTTCGCTAAAATCCGTCCCGCTAAGGGAGTATCGACCGTCGGTCCATTGGTTGTTGGGCCAAGGCTGTCCAAAGTGCAAAGTACCCATCAAAGTTTGAGGCTCTCGGCCTCTGATTTCTAAGATGTCAATTTCTCCGCTTAAGGGCCAAGAACCGTAAACTTCGCTTTCTGGAAGCATCCAAATCGCTGGCCAAACGCCCACTCCTTTTGAAATTTTGGCGCGAATTTCAAACTTGCCGTAACGCCACGACGCCCGGCCTTTGCTGCGAATACGGGACGAGGAGTGAGAATAGATTTTTCCGAATCGATTCACATCTTCTTTAATCAGCTTCAAGGTAAGCAGGCCATTTTTCACCGAAGTATTTTTAGGGCTGTCAGTGTAGTATTGCAGCTCGTTGTTTCCGCCGCCGTCGCCGTCAATTTCGTACTCCCAGTATTTCAAATTCAGTTCGGATCCATCAAACTCATCGCGCCAAACCATCATATACCCATCGGCATCAGGTTTTGAGGGAGCGACGTTCTGACCTTTGGTTTCTTTAAAACCGGTAGGATCGGTGCATTGAGTTTCCGATGTCGAATTGGATGATGAGAGGGACGAGGTGTCTTGCGTTTGATATCCCCCGCTGCAGTTATTAAATAAAACGATCATGCACAAGGCCCCGGAGCCCGCTAGCAAAGATTTTGGTGAAGGCATTTTCAATTTCATAAAAAACTCCGTGCTAAAAATATCATTGGCGATTTAGGTCTTTTCGGATGCTTCTTTGCTTTCTTGATGAATCATGGGACTGCATCAAAAAATGGGGGTGTTTATATTTTAGAAACGGCTCGTCGAGAGACCCAGAGGGTATGATGATAGGGGTGGCGCAGCTGTCCAATGCTTCGACACCTCGTTCTCTGGGTAACCTAAAAACTCCAGATTTGATGAGCCAAATCCCTGGCGTTCTATTCTGATTTTGCGGTGTTCTAAAGTATTTGCTTATTGATAGCTCCCACGTGGACCAATACCATTGAGTCTTCATGGGGATGTTTAATAAAATATTCTTTCGATTGGCCCGTTATAGTGTTCAGTAAAGAGCACATCGCCCAAGGTTGTGAAGAAGTGCGTAACTAGATTCAAGATTTTAAGGACGGAGATGTTTTGTGAATAAAGTCATTTGTTTTTTGGCGACTCTGCTGTGTTCTGCATCTTTAGTGTTCGCGGCTGAATCGAAAAGTGAGCTAAAAATGAGTACCGCGCAAGCTCTTTCTAAATTTATGAAGCCCGCGATCGAAGATAAAAATGGCCCAGCAACGTGCTGGTTTCTTGGTCAAGTGCACGGCTATCTTTTGGCGATGAGAAACTCGGGCCATAATGAAGCCCAAAAATATTTCGACCTCGTCAAAAATAGTCATGGAAAATGCGGAGAAAAGAACTCATTAAATTTAAGTGAGACATTCACCGCAGAAGAATGGAGGCGGTTGTCAGAACTGCAGCAAAAAATTGAGACATTGAAATTCTAAAGAAGGCGACTTGAGTTCATGAACGAAAAAAGCTTTACCGTTGTCGGAATTAAAACACGCACTTCAAACGTTGATGAAATGAACGGGGTGGCTCGCATCGCTTCGTTATGGAATCAGTTTTTTGCAAATAATATTGCTGAAAAGATTCCTAATAAACTTTCTGGCGAAATTTTAAGCGTTTACCATGACTATGAAACAGATTCCTCAGGCCCGTATTCGGTGATGTTGGGAATGAAAGTTTCTAAAGCGACGGATGTGCCTGGGGGGTTAGAGGTCATTCAAATTCCGGAACAAAAGTACCAAGTTTTTCCTTGCGCTGTCGGGGCTATGCCCGAAGTTGTTGTTCAAGGTTGGCAACAAATCTGGGCTTTAGAAAAATCTAGCGAGATTCAAAGAAAATACTCTTTTGATTTTGAGTTGTATCCAGAGCAACCAGGGGGCGCGGTGAATATCTTCGTCGCGGTTAAGTAGCGCTCAGGTATGAGACGGGGTTAAGATGGTGACAAAAATCATAAGACTTGGAGGGTTGATGAAAGTGCTTTTATCCGTATTCGTTTTATTATTTTCTGCATCGGCGCACTCAAGCGCGGGTCCTCACTTCCCTAGTTGGCTTACTGATTCAGTGGCGAAACAGTGGGCCGTTCAATCTTTGGTGGAGTTTATGGAAGAGGATGACTTTTATAAAATTCGCTCCTTTGACGTTAAACGAAGCTATGACGAGGTAAATAAAACGGATGCTCTTGAGGTGGTCCTCGCTTTTGACACCCCTAACTGTAGAAATAGAAATATCTTTATTAATGCATGGGCCAGTGTGTGTTCAAATGACGAGTGTGTTACTCAACGAGTGAGAACAGGGTGTGTTCAAGGTTCCAGAAAAGCAATGAAGCGTTTTTCCAATAAATAGGGCCCTCCGGTTCAGGATGGTAAGTTGTAAGCGATAATGCGCCCTTAGGAAGCGCGAAGCTTGATCGAATGGGATTGCTTGACTTTAGAGTCTTCCACCTTCATGGCTTCGGAAAATAGGCACTGCTTTTTTAGATTTAGTTTTTCTGACATGAACGAGCGAATCATCCATTCGTTGGCAAGATCAAGGCGTTTTAAAGGGGACTTTTCCCATTTAAGAACACCCGCGCCGGAAAGCCCAAAGATACCTGCGAAGCGCTCCAGTGATAAATCCAGAACGCTGCGGAAAAGATGAACTTCTTTGCCGCGAATAGGATAGTTATTTTCGATGATGGCTGTGGCAGCAATTATCTCCATGTCTGCAGGGTCCATGTTAATGACGGTGCCGTATTTTTTATCCTCATAAGCCGGGACGTTTTCAGCAATAAGATATTCAAAACCACAAAAATTTTCGATTCGAATAGTATGTTTTTTTGCCTGCGCCATATTTTCTCTCCTATTTAACCGTGACGATCAAAGTTCCGTGACGGTAAGCACACACGACCGTAAGATCACGATCCTCCAAATCTAATCCGATAAGATTAAACTCATCCCCATCTACAAAGATCTCGCCATCTTTTGCACAGATGCGAATATCCTGCAAAGTAACCCGGCGCTGATCCATGCGTTGTCGAGCGTGAAGGGTAAGTCTAAAGTTACCAGAGACGAGGTCATCCTTGATGATGTCAATAATAGACATTTAAAATCCTATACTAAGTCATTAAAAAAGTCATTAACTTTATTAATGAAAATTTGTGCATTTTTACTGATATAATAGGGCCTATCACTATTGGTGCTGGCTTTAGGGTGCATAAAAGGTATGCCATATCCGGCTTTTAAAGAATTCGTCCGGGCCGTAGTTTCGATGTATATGGCTGCAAGCGGCGAGGGTTGCGTGAACCGCGGGCTTCGTGAAAGAATTGTCTAATGAAGATTCAACGCAAGCTTTCCACCCTTATTATCACCCTCGGTCTGTTCATCATTCCAAATCTGGGTATCGCAAAATCTAAACAGCTGTCGGCAAATAAGAGCGAAAAAATGAAACAAGCGAAAGTATTTATCAATCATGGTTATATGGCGTCACCTGATAGCCACTGGTTTCCGTGGTTAAAAAAACAAATCGAAAAAGAGGGTGGGCAGGTCGATGTGTTGCAAATGCCTGAAACAAATAGCCCCAAGGCCCCGGCTTGGAATGAAGTCCTAAAAAAGGAAATCAAAACTCCGAATGAGCACACTTACTTTGTGGGGCACAGCCTTGGCTGCATCAACCTTTTGAATTATCTTTCCTCACTTCCTGAAAGTACGCGTATTGGCGGTATCATCTGTGTTTCTGGATTTTCAGAATCATTGCCTAATTTGACGTTGCTCAATGAGTTTACGGCAAAAAAATATGATGTGAACCGTCTTAAAAAGATCGCGGCTCAACGTGTGGTGATCGTCGCAGAGGACGACCAAATCGTGGCGCCAGAAATTACCGCAAGACTTTCAAAAGAATTAGAGGCGCCTCTTCATCGCATAAAAAAAGGCGGCCACTTTTTGGATTCGGATGGATTCACGGAGTTTCCATTAGTCTTTTCCGAGCTTAAGAAAATGATAGAGAACTAAAGATCCCGCGTGCTGGCGCTAGTGCGCCGGTCCCCACAGCTCTTTACGATATCTTTCAAAACATCGGCGACCGGCGTTCAATCGTAAAAGCGCACCTTCCGCAATGGGCAAGGCGAGTGCGGGATTTTCCGTGACCAGGGGTAATAACACCTCGGCATTCCAAGCTTCTGAATGTTTGATATCAAGACTTGAATGAATCAAATAATAGCGTTGCGCTTCGGGGCTTAAGCCTAAACGTTTAAGTCCGTGATAGACCTTTAAAGCACGGCCCGGAGCTGTCAGTTCGATGACTCCTAGTGCTCCCGCTGAATGATAAGCATAACGACGATTCATGGCCATGGCCATCATGATGTTGCCCAAGGCTGCGGCCTCTGCCGTCGTTTCTTCTAGTGACGGCGGTTCGATATTTAATTCTTTGGCTAAATTTGAAAGCATCGGTCCATGCATGCCTTTTTCGTTTCCGCGTCCCATCTCGTCCCAATAGTTTCTTGCCAGTTCTAATTTCGGGCGCGTGGGCATCTTGATTTGTGTTAACGCAGTTAAATCTTCAAAGCCCGCTTCACCGGCGACTTCTTGACGGATGAACCACGTCATTTCGTCATGGTTTGCCGCCTCCTCCAGCCAATCAAAAAGAGTGTCGTTTTGCCCCGGACCACTGTGGCGCAATTCCTCAAACCAGTGCATGAATAGTTTGGCGTTAGTGGGTAAATCAACCGTCAGTGGTTTGATAAAAGAGATTTCTTTTTCTAACATTTTATTTTCCAAAACGCGCATCGCGGATTCGATTTTTAGCTCTGAAGTCCACAGGGCACAAGGAACTTGGGGATCCAAACGATGATGGTTAAATCGCGCTAATTGCATGTGAATTTCCGTTAAATCAGAAAAGCTTTGTGCAGGCGAGGCGCCTAAATCCAGTCCTTCTTTGTCGTTTGATTTTTCAAAAATTTCTAGGCTCTGCATCTTTTCCTCCGAATGAAAAAATAGAAATAATAAATCACTCTCGGTTTTATCAAGTTGCAGTCTTTGTGCCATTTTTTAATTGGCCCCGAATATGCTTATAAGCCTGTTTGTCATTTGTAAAAACCAACGCTTCAAGGAGGAATCGTGAAATTTCACCGTCAACCGACATTTTTGTTAAGTGCCCCCTGTTGTCCATCAAGCTGCGAGCAGCAGCACGTGCATTCACATAAAGGGTATTTTAACGACGAATGCGTTTTTCAGGTGGCGTGGAGTATTAATCCTCACATGAAGGTGGGGGCTGCGTGTCCCGCGAAAGCTCTGAGCCAACACACGCGTTTTGCGCAGTCTTTGCGCGAAGCCGGGGCTCAGGTGATTATGCTTCCGTTCGTCCATGGTGCTTATGATTCGGTTTTTATCAAAGACAGCGCGATCGTAAAACGCAGCTCTCAGGGACTTTCGGCGCTGATTGCGCAACCTGTTCATTCGGAGCGTAAGCTAGAATCCGAGCAAAGACGTTTTAACTTAAAAAAATGGGGTGTCGAGATTGCAGGGCAAAGTCGCAGCCATCTTGAAGGTGGTGATGTTGTCGTATTTCCCGCAGAAAACAAAGTCTTTATGGGTTACGGTTTTCGCACGGAGCGAAAAGCCTCTTTAGAGCTTTCCCATTTTTTTGATGCCACGGTCATTCCGTTGCAATTAAAGGATCCGCACTTCTATCACCTCGATGTCGCCTTATCTGTGTTAAGCGACGGGACCGCATTTGCGTGTCGAGAAGCTTTCACGGATGAGTCTTGGCAAGCGCTTCGTCACAGCGGCATCCACTCCTTAATTCCGGTCCATAAAGAAGAGACCATGAAGTTTGGTTTAAATTGGGTCGAAGTCGATGACACCATCGTTATGGGTAGTTATCTGCCACGCTTAAAAAGCATTCTTGAAGCCTTGGGTAAAAAAGTCATCTATTCACCGTTAGATCAATTCCAATTAGCGGGGGGAAGTGCCGCTTGTCTGGTCTCGCGGATTCATGACTTTGACACTCGCCTTGTTTACAATCAAAGCGCAGGTTTTGAAGTTCGCCACTGCCAGGATATCGTACTAAGCTCGTAAATGATGACTTTGATGAATCCTCAAATCGTCATTCAAGTGGGTGAATATCTGCGCGCGCAAGGTTATGAATTTACGACCGTGACGCCAGAAACGCATCGTCGTGTGTTGGCGCGTCCTTTTAACAAAATGAATCTTGAAGACCCAAAGCTGGCATTGAGAGAATTTTTCGGATGGAACCGAAGTGTAAAGCCTGATGTCTTGCCGATGGAGCTTGTGTCAATTTTACGAAACTCAGATTTATTAGATTCTGAAAACGGGAAAATAAAAAGCCGCCTTCGCTTTTCAACTTTGGATAAAAATATTTACGCTCACTCTTCTTTTCCCACGGATCAAGAAACGTCGGTGTTTTTCGGACCTGATTCTTATAGGTTTGTGAGTTTTTTAAAGCGTCATATCACCTCGGGTAACAAAGTTTTAGACATTGGCTGTGGATCGGGCGTGGGGGCCTTGTCGCTGAGTGATCGTATCGACGCCCAAGCCCTTTGTGATGTCAGCGAATCAGCCCTGGTTTTTGCCAAAGCCAACGCGATTTTAAATGCGTGCCCGAATGTCGAGTTTTATCAGTCCGACGTTTTAAAAAATGCGCCCCACGGTGCCGATGTCCTTATTGCCAATCCACCCTTCATTATGGATGAACAAAAAAGAAAATATCGTGATGGCGGCGGCCAGTACGGGGCCGAGATCGCCTTAAAAATCGTGCAGGAAAGTCTTGGATATCTAAATCGTCTAAATCACGACGGCATCCTGGCCCTTTACACCGGCAGCTGCATCGTCAACGGAAAAGATATGTTTTTAAATGAGGTCAAAAACATAATACCCCCGACGGGATATCAATTAAGTTATGAAGAAATTGATCCTGATATATTTGGAGAAGAAATGTCCCAAGAGCCCTACCGCGAGGTGGAAAGAATCGCGGCTGTGGGATTGGTCTTGAGAAAAAGTTGATCTATTCCGGATCAATCTCAAAATAAATAGCGGCTTTATCGTTAGGGCCGCAGGAATTCACGTCCACGTAAAAGCGGCAGTTCACATAAGCTTGGCAAGAGTGCTCGGCAAAAGAGCGGCTGGAAAAACCATGGGTTTTACAGTCCGCATCCGCACAACGAGAGGCAAGAGTCTCCGTTTCCTTTTTAAAGTCACCGAAAGAGAGGATCTCTTCTTCCTGCTGATGGGTCATTTCAAGGTAGTCGTTATAGAGTTTTGGCTGAGAAGCCTTCACCATATTGAGCGCTTGGCTGCGGGAGCATTCGATATTTTTTGCGTGTGCAACAGAGCCTATCATGACTAGAGCGATAAAAAGAGACTTCATAAGGTATCCTTTCGCTTGAAAGTTTTCAGACCTTTGAGTGCTGAGAAGCATACGTAAAAAACGCGATACTGGCAGCGACGGTGGCGTTTAACGACTCTACATCCAACGTCGGAACTGAAAGACGTTTTAAACCTTTCATTCCACTAAAACCGGGACCTTCTTCACCTACGGCTAAACGTAAGTCTTTGGGCCATTTAAAGTTTCCTACATTTTCGCCCTTCATGTCTAAGGCAAAAAGCTCTTCGTTGCTCTGCAAGAAGCTAGAAAATGAGGATGTTTTGTAAAGTGGCAATTTTAATAAGGCGCCAGCGGAAGCTTTAATCGCTTTCGGGTGATAGGGATTGCAGGTTTCTTCCGTCAAAATCAATTTGCTAGCGCCAAAAGCCAAAGCCGAACGCGCCATCGCACCCAGATTGGCGGGATCTCCTAACGGAGCGACAACTTCTAAACCTTCCACTTTTTGTGAAGAGGCAAGGGATTCAATGGGGGCGGCTTCTAACACCAAAAGATTATAGTGAGTTCCCACAACATCGACTTCATTAAACATCGCTTTGGGAAGCTTGTAAATGGGGATGCGTTGGCCCTTAAAAGCCGGGGTGACCATGCACACAGATTTGAGGTCTTCGTGCAGGATTTCGCCTTTAACTTTGATGTGTGGATTTTTTAAAAATTCTTCGATCAGCTTTTCACCCATCAAGATGAATTCGCCGTGTTTTTTAATTCCGCGGGCCGAAGAAATATCGACCCAACGCTTAAAGTGATCGTTGCTTTTAGAGCTTATTTCGATCACAGAGGTTTACCCCAGGGCCATCTTTCAAGACGTAAATCGTAATAACCTTGTTTGAAAGGTTTTTCGATACGCATTTTTAGGACACCATGTTCACGATAAATCACCATGCGCGTGTAACGTTCCCCATCCATCGAAATATGGCCCCAGAAAAGGTGGCGGCCCCAGTAGCCGATACCCAGACGAGGTTTGCCATCCTCATAAGATTTATTTGCGGGTTTGACTAAAACTTGGATGCGGTGAGGGCTGCTCGCTTCAGATTCAAAGTGAATATAAAACGTATCCATGCCCGAATAAGCATAAGCCACCCAGTCACCGGTGATATCTTCCGCAATCAGCTGTCTTGTTTCAATGCCGGTTGGCCAAGGAAAGATGGGGTCGTCACCCGGACCAGCAAGCGCCGGAGTGAATCCTACTAGGAAAAGTGCCAGGATTAAGGATTTCATAACGTGACCTCCTCAGAAGTTCTAAATTGAACAATTGATTGGGGATTAAAATAATAACCTTTGCGATCTCTTAAGATGTATTTTGGACTTTCAAGATCGGGTTCCAGCAATGTTCTCAATCTTTTAATGGAAACGTAAATCAGGTTATCGTGAAGATCTGGGGAATATGTTTGATTCCAGATAGATTTTGATAACTCTTCCTTGTTGAAACGATGACCTGGATTTTTAATAAATAACAAAGCCATTTCAAAAAGGATGTGCTGATTTTTAAAATCAATTTTGCCTTTGCTGCGCTCACGCACGGTGCGCGATTTCTCATCAATATGGAAATCATAAAGCGACGCTTTTTGCTCTTTGAGCGGCGGGCAGGAGGCATGAACCAATTTGTACACGCGCGGGGTTTTAGCTCTGTCTAGGCCTCGTAAGGCAACATCAGCGTAAATACGATATTCTTCAAGCTGTTTTTGATCGCGATAGACGCGAGCAATTTGCGCTAAGATTGAAGAAATCAAAAGGTGAAAACCGTGAACCTTGGCTTGCTCGTAAGTCGCCCATAAAAGGGGCAAGGCTAAATCAGTTTGGCCTCTTTGGGTGTAAATATAACTGCGCAAAAGATTTGCGGTCAGCTGCATTTCTGGCTGTTGCAGGCCATCGAGGATCGTGTTGAGTTTATCTAATTGAATAAGAGCGGTCTTAAAATTCTGAGCGTCATACAGCAAGGAAGCAGCATAGATTGTTAGAGCCCGCGCTAACGTGTCAAAATCTTGAATGCCGGTGGCTTTGTTGATCGCCGACTGAACATAGTCGTGGCATTCTTCTTTTTTGCCTAAGGCTAGTAACCAAGAGCTGATTAAAGTTTCCGCTTGAGCTTGGAGTTTGGTGTCTTGCGCGGAAACTAAGAAGCTGATCACGGCTTCCATTGGAATTTGTGCTAAGCCTAGCTCTTCAAGTTCTTGGCAGCATTGGAAAAATAATCTCGTGGCCTCGAGCCACTGCGCGCGGTCTTTTAATATCAGCGCGTCTTTCATCGCGTCTTCCGCTTTGACGCGGGCTTCGTGCAAGTCGCCTTTGCGAATAAGCAAACGAATGATTTCTAAAGAAATGCTTAATGCCGAAGAGCTCATTTGTACTGGCTCCAACGGCGTTTTTCTTCACCCGAAAGTTCATCCATCAAAAGCTCTTCGCCTTCGTCCTCTAACGGCAGTTCTTGGTGTTTGATCTTTTCATACACGACAAGGCGACGTTCATGCGGAGTCTCTGGCAAAGTGTAAGCCACGTCTTGAACAAGTTTATAGTATTCAGACCACTCTTTTTTTGCGGCGGCAATTTCTGGATCAACCCCGGGGCCTTTCATGAAATAAACGCGCCCGCCAATTTGCAGGCCGTTGATCACATTACCCAAGGTATTGCCGATGTCTTCCACCGCACGCGTGATCGCCCCGCGAATCGGGTAGACACAGTGACGATTGATATTGCGGCCCAAAATATCAAGATTTTTTAGACCCATTTCAGAGCGTACATGCTTTAAGAACTCCACACGGCGCTGCACACCTTCTCCTAAAAGAATTTGTTCTTCAGGGAACATGATTTTAAGCGGAATCCCCGGAAAGCCCGGGCCGGTGCCAACATCTAGCAATGGGAACTGCAGTTCAGTGTGTTTTAAAATGATGATCGAGTCGATAAAGTGTTTAATGGCGACATCGCGAAGTTTGAGCAAACGCGTGAAGTTCTCTTTTTCCTGATTCAACATCAAAAGGCGATAAAAGTGCGCTAATTGTTGGCGTTGCGAATGGGAAACCATATCAAACCCATGATTGCGGAAAACATCAGCAAGTCGGTCATTGGCTTCTGGCAGTTCATAGATGGTTTCAGGTTTTTTATGGCGTCCTTGGCCTGATTCACTCCGGCTCTGCCGGAGTAGGGACGGATCAGTGCCCATGGCCTTGTGTTTGGCCTCTTGACGAGCTTTGTAGGGACTGTAATTGGTTTTATTCTTATGCGCCATAAAGAGCCGGGTCACCATAGGACTAAAGATATGAAAGCTCAAGCTTTTTTCTGCACCGTGTGTAAAAGCTAAAACCTTGAAAATACGAGGTTCTGGGGTGATTATGAGACCCTATGTCGACGACCAAACTAGAATCTATCAAAGACGCAGCACTGACAGCCATTAAAGCGGCTCCTAGCTCTAAAGAACTCTATGACCTGAAGGTCCAATACCTGGGAAAAAGCGGTTCCTTAACCGAAATCATGAAAGAGATGGCCTCTCTTCCTAAGGAAGAGAAACCCCTTTTTGGAAAAAAAGTGAATGAGGTGAAGGCCCTTTTAGAGCAGGCCTATACAGAGGCTGAAGAAGCTTTAAAGAAAAAAGAGATTTCAAGCAAAATGGCCGCTGAAGAAATCGACATGACTTTGCCAGCGATGAGCCGTTTTAAGGGCACTCAGCACCCCGTGCACATCGTGACCGAAGAGATCTTCACCGTGATGGCGCGCCTTGGGTACAGCATCCGCACCGGACCCCTGATCGAAAAGGACTATTATAACTTTGAAGCTCTCAATATCCCGGCGGACCATCCCGCGCGTGATATGCAAGACACATTTTATATCGATAAATCGCATGTTTTGCGTACGCACACATCCCCCATCCAGATTCATTCGTTAGAAACCGAAAAACTTCCCCTGCGCGTGATTGGTACAGGGCCGGTGTTTCGTTCAGACAGTGATATCTCTCACTTGCCGAACTTTCATCAGATTGAAGCTTTGTGCGTGGATGAGAAAGTCTCTATGGCGGATCTTAAAGGGACGATCAGCTTTTTTGTGCGAGAGTTTTTTGGGCCAGGTCTGAAAACTCGTTTCCGCCCGAGCTTTTTCCCGTTCACTGAACCTTCAGCCGAAGTGGACTGCTCTTGTCCGATTTGCAAAGGCAAAGGGTGTTCTTTGTGTAAACAATCAGGTTGGATCGAGATCGGTGGTTGTGGTTTGGTAAATCCCAAAGTGTTCCAAGCGGCGAAAATTGAATATCCAAAGTGGCAAGGTTTTGCGTTTGGTTTTGGAATTGAGCGCATGGCGATCATTAAATACGGCATCGAAGATATTCGTTTATTCCCCGAAAATGATGTTAGATTTTTAAGGCAGTTTGTAAAATGAAAATCAGCTTAAAGTGGCTTCAAGATTATGTAGATGTGACGGAGTTCTTCCAAAACCCGGATGTTTTAGCGGAAGCTTTAACTCGGGGAGGCTTAGAGGTTGAAGAAATCACCAATCGCGCGAAGGATTTTCATCACGTGGTGGTGGGGCATATCTTAGAAAAAGATAAACATCCTAACGCCGATAAACTTTCTTTGTGTCGTGTGTCCACGGGCGAAGGTGTTGTTCACCAAATCGTTTGCGGAGCGCAAAATCACAAAACCGGGGATCGCGTGATCGTGGCTTTACCAGGGGCGGTTTTGCCCGGGAATTTTGCGATTAAAAAAGCAGCCGTGCGTGGTGTTGATTCTGCGGGAATGCTGTGCTCTTTAAAAGAGCTGG
Organism: Bdellovibrio bacteriovorus; assembly: GCF_001592735.1. Taxonomy (NCBI): domain Bacteria; kingdom Pseudomonadati; phylum Bdellovibrionota; class Bdellovibrionia; order Bdellovibrionales; family Pseudobdellovibrionaceae; genus Bdellovibrio; species Bdellovibrio bacteriovorus. The sequence goes on along the minus strand of NZ_LUKE01000002.1, from coordinate 206,968 downwards.
GCTTAGCGAAAGAATCTGACGGGATTGCGATCCTGCCTGCGGATGCGCCGGTTGGAAAACCTTACGCGGAATACGCGGGTTATGATGACATTACTTTTGAATTAAAAGTAACGCCGAATCGCGCGGATTGTTTAAGTCATTTTGGCTTAGCCCGCGAAGTGGCGTGCTTGTTTGGTAAGGAATTAAAATCTCCGGTTGTAGAGCCAAAAACATCTTCAGGCTCGACCAAAAAAGAAATCGCTTTAGAAGTAAAAGCTTTTGATATGTGTCCTCGTTACACGGGCAGATACATCAAGGGAGTCAAAGTCGGTCCTTCGCCATCGTGGCTGGTGAAACGCTTAGAAAGTGTGGGCATGAATTCTATCAATAACATCGTCGACGTGACTAATTACGTGATGATGGAATTGGGGCAGCCTTTGCATGCGTTTAATTCTGCCGATATCGGTGGAAAGAAAATCATCGTTGATAAAGCCGTGAAAGGCGAGAAATTCACCACGCTGGATGGGACAGATATCACTTTAACGGGCGAAGAGCTGACCATTCGCGATGCGAATCGTCCGGTGTGTTTAGCGGGCGTTGTGGGTGGCAAAAACTCGGGCGTTTCTGAAGCAACTACCAATGTGTTTTTGGAAGCCGCTTACTTTTTGCCAATGAGTGCGCGAAAAACTTCGCGTTCTCACGGAATTGATACGGATTCGGGATACCGCTTTTCTCGGGGCGTGGATCCAGACGGGGCTTTGCGCGGTTTAAACCGTGCGACGCAGTTGATTTTGCAAGTCGCGGGCGGGGAAGCCTTTGGCGACCCTCATGATTTCTATCCAAATCCCGTGAAAAAAGCCAAGGTCAGTATCGATATCCAAACAGTCAGTGACCGCTTAGGTTATGAGGCTGAAGAACTTAAGTTTGTCGATTTTATGAAGCGTTTAGGGTGTCAGGTTGAAAAATCCGGCAACGGTTTTTCAGTTTTGCCACCGACCTTCCGTTTTGACTTGGAACAAGACATGGATTTGGTCGAAGAATATGCGCGCTTAAATGGCTATGAGCATATTCCAGAAGCTCTGCCTGAATTTAAAGAAATGCCTTCGGCTCATGATAAAGCCTTTATGCTCAATCGGACGACCAGTGAACTGGTTCGTGCCGAAGGCTTCCAGCAAGCGTTTAACTTTGCGTTTGTGGGATCTAAAGCGGAAAAAGCATTCTTGGGTTCATTGGAATCACTTAAAGCCGCCGGTTTAACGGCTTCGGCTAAAGAGATTCGTTTGATGAATCCTTTAAACGAAGAAATGGACGTGATGCGCACGTCTTTAAGTTTTGGTTTATTTAAAAACATGAACTACAACTTCCACGCTGGCAATATGGCGGGTCGCTTGTTTGAGATCGGCAATGCTTTTTCAATCAAAGAAGATGGCGGGTATTTAGAAAACTCTCGTTTGGCGATGATTGCTTGGGGAAGATCTGAAAATCTTTGGACGAAGTCTTTAGAAACTCCGTTGGTGTTTGAACTTAAAGCAACGGTTGAAGTTTTGTTGAAGTCTTTAAATATTGGATCGTACACCTGGGTGATGCCGGCCAATAAAGCTGAAGTTCCAGGATTCTTGCATCAAGGTCAGTTCGCGCAGCTTTTGGTTGAAGGTAAAAAAGTGGGTTTTATCGGAACTCTTCATCCGGTGTTACTGGATGACAATAAAATCCGTGTGCCTGCCGCTTTGGCAGAGCTTGATTTAGATCAACTTTATAAGGGTCAACCTCGTCCGTATCGCATTCAAAGTATTTCTAAGTTCCAAGTGGTGGAGCGTGATTTCGCGTTTGTGATGCCGAAATCATTGAAGGTCGGCGATGTTTTAAAAGACATTCGCAAGGCGGGAGCGCCGTTATTGGTGAATGTGGATGTTTTTGACTTGTATGAAGGTGAAAAGATGGAAGCGGATAAGAAGTCCGTCGCTATCCGTATCTGGTTGCAAGACAAAAATGCCACACTGCAGGATGCGCAGATCAATGAGACGACAGGAAAGGTGCTTGAAAGCTTAAAGAAGAATTTTAATCTTTCGGTGCGATAAATTCTTGATAAGTATCAATATGTTGATACGCTTTGCTTATATAACGGAGTAAACTAATTATGGCGGGCCAAAACTTAGGTAAATCAACTGTGACTAAGGCCGATATCGTAGAGAACGTCTATCAAAAGATCGGTTTCTCGAAAAAGGAAGCGTCTGAACTTGTTGAGCTTTGCTTTGACACTTTAAAAGACGTTTTGCAAAACGGGGATAAAGTTAAAATCTCGGGCTTTGGTAACTTTGTCGTTCGTGGAAAAAACGAAAGAATTGGTCGCAACCCGCAAACGGGTGAGCAAATCAAAATCTCCGCTCGTCGCGTTCTTACGTTCCGTCCGTCTCAAGTCTTGAAGGCGATGTTGAATGGTGAAGAGTATGCTCACTTAAAAGATGAGGATGATGACGATGACGATTACGACGACAATGAATAATCCTGAAGTCCTCGAAGCAGATCTTGAAACGTCGTCAGATTCTGACGGCGCCCAAATGGAGCTAGCTTTAGGGGACAGTCACTTGGATTTCATCGAAGAAGCGGAAAAGGAAATGCCTTTGACAGCTTCGGCGCCTCTTTCTATTCCCGCGATGCTTTGTGATGACAAGCTGTTGGAAGAGATCAACGCTATTCCGGATAAGATGGGATTTAAAATCGGCGATGTGGCCGAAATTCTTGGTATCAAACAATACGTTCTTCGTTATTGGGAAACCGAGTTTGATATTCTTAAGCCTAAAAAAGCTTCTAATAATCAACGCATGTACACGCGTAAAGACGTGGAAAATGCGCTTTTGATCCGCAAACTTTTGCACCGTGATCGTTTTTCGATTGAAGGTGCTCGAAACGCAATGAAAGAACTCAAAGCCCATGTCCGCAAAGAAAAAGACATGAGCCAAGTGATTCATAAGCTAGATAACATGAACGACTCGGTTGAAAATCTGATCAGTGATATTCGCCGCATTCGTCATATGTTTGATTAATAAATTATAAAACGATCTGCGCGTGGCTCAGCTTGGTAGAGCACTTGCTTGGGGTGCAAGAGGTCGCTGGTTCAAATCCAGTCGCGCAGACCATCTAAAGGTCGACTCCCGAAGAGATAACACAGGATCCTTTTTTAAAGCTCATCTCTGACGAAAAGGTGAGACTAGGCTAACGAGTGTTTTCTTGTCGCGGATTTTGATTAGCCATTAAAACCTCCTATGCTAAATGCTTGATCTCGACGGCATAAGCATTGAGCTCTGCCATTTTCCCACCCCTGAATCGCCAAACGTCACAGTACTTCGAATGAACAGACTTTCCATTTGTGTCTTTAATTGTAATGTCACCTTCGACTGCCAGTACATCCCCTTGGATGATCCAGGAGGCCGCATTAAAGTCAGGCGGTGAAGAGTAAGTCTTTTTCATCCAAGCACGGACTTGTTCTTTTCCCTTAAGGTATTCATCGCCAATCATATTCCAGATAATATCGTCCACGCAAAATTCCAAAAACCCTTCAAAGTTTCCTTTAGAGATGGCTGCGTTCGCTTCTTCAAGGGTGGCTTTGTTGTCGTTCATGCTTCCTCCGAAAATTCGATGGCCTTAATGTACCTCGGTTTTTATTGAAGAGCATCTTTGAGGTCGCTGCCTTTTGTCACAGAATCCTACCGCCGAAGCCAGGTCCTATAGATTGAATCTGGAGAGCCGAAGATCGTCACAACGTCAGAAAAGTAACAGGCGAACTTGAGGTGAGCTTTTGATATAGTGGCGTCGAATGAGGAGCCTAAAATGAGTCGATCATTGGTGATTTTGTTGGCGGTACTGTTGAGTAAAAGTTTTGTAGCTCATGCTATGGTCGTACCCAACATTAAGTTAGAACCTCAACAATCTGAAAGCATGGCTCACTCCGTTGTATATCAGGGAAACGCCGTCAAACCCGATAATCCTATATCGAAGTCCACTTTCAGCGTCGTGAGTTATAATCAGGAAGATCCGTCATGGATGAACCCGGGTTGCACGGGGACCGTCATTGCTCCTCGCGCAATACTCACGGCCGCGCACTGCTTTAGTGATGAGCCTTCTCGATTTGACTCCGTGGGAGTGCGTTTTTTTTCTAAGGAACACGGAAAATACATTATTAAAAAAATAGTCAAGGTCGTTAAGAGTGACAGATTCAAGGTTCAGAATGCCCGAGGTTCTGTAAATACCTACAGTAAAATTCAAGGGGATATTGCGGTGGCATTTTTGGAAAGTCCCATCGCGGGAGCAAAACCGGTGCGCTTGCCGTCAGAAAAGCTTGTCGTCACCGAAAAAGATCTTCTTTGGGTCAGTGGATTTGGTGAAAACGGAATTTCAAACTATGACTATATGAAAACGGATCCTGAAGCGGGTCCCTTGATGCAGAAGCTTAAAAGTAAAAATTTGAATGCAACTCAGAAGCAAGAGATCGAGGAGTACCTTGAGCAATTTATGTTTTTTAAACCCCTTCTGTACACTCAGGCAAAAGGACGGCTCTACCCACGCCTAGATGGCGACTTAGCTAAGTTGATATATTATTCTAGAAATACAACTTGCAAAGGTGACTCTGGCGGTCCTACCTACCTACGCGATGGCGCAGGAAACCTTACGGTCATCGGGGTTATTTCGTCAGGAACCAATCAGCCTTGCGGTGAACCCCCTCATTCTATTTTTAATAAATATTACGAGAGCACGAACATCTATGTTCCATTTTATGTTAAATGGATAAAGACTGAACTTGCGAAAAACGGGCAGTAGCGATCTTTCGGACTGCGCTGTATTCTAAGGGGGAGTTGGATGGAGTATTTATTACTAACCGAATACCCCCAGGGTGCTCTATTCTTTCGCTTTTCCCCTTGAGCTGATATACGTCCCTCCATTAACGCGAGGAGATTTTATGAATTATATTTCAGGATTGTTAATGGGGCTCCTGCTTCTTCTTTCTATCAGTTCCCAAGCTGACTGCGGCCGAGCTCCACTCAGTGACCAAAAAATCCGCGAAGGTTATAGCTTAATGTTAAGCATTTCAAAGATGTCTCCAGAAGAAGCTCGACCGATTTGGCAAAAAGTCTCTGATGAATATTCTAGTCCACAAAAACTTATAAATCATGCTCGAAAATATGTTTCCAAATCCCAGGATTACTATCTTCAAGAAATGCGTGCGTATGCTCGGTCGTATAGACTATGTTTGGACCGTCAGGCAAATAATAGAGCTCCGGAATGCTCAGGGAACTACCATTGTTTGAGCGAGCATCAGTGCGTAGGTGGAAAGTGCGAACGCATTGGCACGACTGCGGGGGACTGCCACTATTCATCTTGTTCTCCGGGATATCGTTGCACTAATGAAGGGCGATGCGAATAGTTTTCCAAATGAAGACCTGCCCAGTTTGCCATTCACATCTAATTTAAACTGGCCAAGAAATCTGCCTCCTGATTTTTGGACTTGAGGTTTTTAAAATTTTGCGACCAGAGTTTTTGAAAAACAAACCGGGCGGTGTGGCGCCCGGTTGAAGAGAATGAGATTTGGTTATAATTACTTCCGGAAGTTATGAAGTTATTGAGAGTTGGCTACTTTATGGGCACGCGTCGTACCTTTGTTCCAAAAGGATCCGTTTATTTGCCGTCACACCATAAAAATTGGCGTTTACGCGCCATGGATCGAGCGGGAAATATCGGGGATGAGGAATTGATGTTCACGGCTCCCTTTTCAGTCTCTAAAAAAGGTCTTGAGGTCTTTAGATCCGAACTGCAGGACTTTATTAAGTCCTTGTCGGCAAGATTGGATGGCTTTGGTGACGCCGAAGAGGTCGTGTGTTTAAATATAGATTTATTTAAAATTGTTAAGGTTGATTAATCCGCTGCCATTTACGTATTCATTGACTGTTTTAGAATCATCACTATGATGCGCTAAAAATCGGAGTCTTTATTCAGCCGCCTAAGTTTCCCCCCAATGAACAGCAAAGAATTGAAGCTTTAAAGTCCTATGATATCCTAGACACGGAGGGCGAAAAGCTTTTTGATAATATCACAAGCCTGGCTTCTATGATCTGTGGAACCCCCATTGCTTTGGTTTCTTTGGTCGATGAAAAACGGCAATGGTTTAAATCCCGCGTGGGTATCGAAGCAAAGGAAACTTCACGTGAAATTTCCTTTTGTGGTCACGCTATTTTACAGCAAAAAAAAGTTTTTGAAATCCCCGATGCGAGCCAAGATGCGCGCTTTGCGGATAATCCCCTGGTGATCGAATCTAAATTTTTATTTTATGCGGGCGCCCTGCTAAAGTCCCCTTCAGGGGAACAGATCGGAACATTGTGCGTGATCGATCACGCTCCCAGAAAGCTGACTCCAGATCAGGAATCAGCTCTTGGTATTTTAGCCGAACAAGTGATGACCTTGCTTGAAATGCGCGTGCTTTCAAAAAAATCAGAAAAAGCTTTGCAGGCACAAAAGGATTTAGAAATTGCAAAGGTTGCCGCGGACGAGCTGGCTTCTTTGGAACGTGAAACCTTTATGCGCATCTTAGAGCAAACGCCAGAGCCGATTGCCATTTTAACGGGTCAAGATCACACCTTCCGTTTTGCAAATACCGCGTATAAAAATCTTGTCGGCGGCAAAAAGGTCGTGGGAAAAACTTTGGCTGAAGTTTTGCCTGAAACCGTGGAACAAGGTTTTGGTAAAATTCTGGATGGCGTTTTTCAAACGGGTCAACCTTATCATGGGAATGAAACCAAGGTCCAATTGACCCAGAAAGATGGATCTTTAAAGCCATTTTTTTTAAATTTTTCCTATCAAGCCACCCGCGACGTGGATGGAAATATAGAAGGCATCTTAGTCGCAGCCCATGACGTCACGGAACAAGTCATTCACCGTCAGACGGTGGTCAATGCCAATCAAATTGTTGCCGATGCCCGCTATCGTTTGGAGTCGTCGCTGACCTTGATGCCCGTGGGGGTCGCACTTTTTGAGGGCCCTGATCACAAATATGCATTTACCAACGAAGCCCATGATAAATTGTTAGGGGGGAGAACAGATCATCGCGGCAGATCCGTGGCGGAAGCTGTTCCCGAAGCCGCGGCACAAGGGTTAATTAAGCTTTTAGATCAAGTTTATCAAAGCGGAGAACCCTTTTATTCAGGTGATACACCGTTAGAGTTCGTGCAGCCCGATGGGCGGAAGAAACTTTTTTACGTGCGTTTTTCTTATCAAGCCTTGCAAGATTCTAACGGTAAGATTTATGGGATTGTGGCCACCGCCCTGGATGTAACGGAAAGAAAGATGTTAGAAAAAGAACTCATGGAGTCTAAAGACGAAGCCCACAAGGCCAACAGTGCTAAGAGCGCGTTTTTAGCGAATATGTCCCATGAGATCCGCTCGCCCTTAGGGGCTATCATGGGATTTTGTGAATTGTTAAGATCCGAAGACTTTACCAAGGAAGAAATGGACGAGTATCTTAATGTCATTGATCGCAATTCAAGTCATTTGTTGCGAATCATCGACGACATCTTGGATTTATCCAAAGTTGAAGCTGGTAAAATGTTGATTGAACATATCGAATTTTCTTTGCCCGATCTGCTGGCGGACTTTAGCTCGTTGATGGAATTCCGAGCCAAGGAAAAGGGGATTTGTTTTGAACTGCAATCAGATAAAATCCCAGGGGCCATTAAGAGTGATCCGACAAGATTAAGACAGATCTTAAACAACGTCGTTGGCAATGCCATTAAGTTTACGGACAAAGGGGAAGTCAAAGTTCGGGTGCAATTTGAAAAAGGAAATTTAGAATTTCTTGTTGCAGATACGGGTGTGGGAATTTCTTCAGAACAAAAAGAGCATCTGTTTCAAGCCTTTCATCAGGCCGATGTTTCGACCACTCGAAAATTTGGCGGCACCGGCTTGGGGCTGGTCCTCACACGAAGGTTGGCCGAAGCCCTGGGAGGAACATTTGACTTGATTGAAAGCATTCCTGGTCAAGGGAGCACTTTCAAAGTGTCTATTTGTCCCGAGGTCGTTAACGAATTAGCGGCCCCGGGGTCTTTTAATTCGGAATTGGCCGCCCCCGTTCCTTTGATAAATTCTGAGCTATGGCTGGACGGCACGCGGATTTTAGTGGTCGATGATTCTGAAGATAACCAGACACTTTTTAATTTATACTTGCGTAACGCCGGGGCTGCCATAGAACGCGCCATTGACGGGCAAGAGGGCATGGTAAAAGCCTTAGAAACTCGATTTGATTTTATTTTAATGGACATTCAGATGCCCAAAATGGACGGCCACGAAGTGACTCAAGCCTTAAGGGCTCAAGGTTATGCCGGACCTATCGTTGCTTTGACGGCTCACGCCATGATTGAAGAGCGCGAGCGCGCTCTTCAATCTGGTTTTTCTGATTTTTTGGCTAAGCCGATCAATCGAACTTCGTTATTTGACGTCTTAAGACGGCTGCGATGAGATAAGCCTCGCGGTTTATTTGATGTAAACGCTTAAAGAACCCGGTGAACCACCGCCCATGCCGGGGCCGAAGCCAGTGATCATGCCTCTTAAGGCATTTGCACTTGTGGGTTTGTTGAGCTTAGCTTCGACGATGGGGCGGATGAGTGTCACATCTCCGGCGCGGTTGATTGTACCAATCTGAACGTTGGCCTGTTCTGATTTTCCGTTGTCGTAATTAGATTTAGTGATCCACGCAATGACTTTATTTCCAGAGACGTAAAAGTGCGCATTGCAAAAATCGTCTTCTCTGTCGCAACGGATTTTTTCGGATTTAAATTTGGGACTTAGATTTAGATAAACTTCATATTCAGAGTAATTTTTAAATCCTGAGTTTTTGATATAAAAAAGCTCAGCGGAAGTGCCGATTTGGCCCGATCTTGCAAGTCCATCACTTTCAACCTGGCGAACGGGCAAAGATCTAACTCCCATTTTTACCGGCAGCTTGGCATTTTGAGACGGAGCTGACCTTGAAAATGAACCAATGGTGCCGTTACCCGCTAGGGCGACGTGGGTAGCCAAAATAAACAGGGGCGCTAATAGCAATGTCTTCATAACTTTCATAAAAAGTTCCTTTGTTTGTTTGCGAGAGGTCGCCAACACGCAAAAGTCATGCGGAGGTTCGAAGTCTCAAAGTTTGAAGAGGGCAGAGTGCAATGGTAATGCCGTGCCTCAAGGCGATTAGATTGGTTTAGGCATCAGCGTTCTGAGTAGTTTTTTTACGGAGATGTCTAATTAGGTCTCAAGAAGGATCATTGTGCCCCCAGAGGAGCACATTTGGCGAGCGAGATTGGAGATTAGGGGGCTTCTTTTTTATCCCGGGGTTCGGCCACTGAAAACACGTTCAAATTGACCTGGAAAAGCCGGCGAGAAGAGTAGGTATTGGACTGAAATCGGGCAGAAAGCTGAGAAATAAATTCGTCTGTCATTTGATGAAAAAGTATCATTTCTTCCGCCGATAAAGGTAATAGCAAACTTTTAAATCGGCGTAAGTCTTTGGGCTGATCAAAAGCTTCCATAGAATCCTGCAGGCTCGTTTTATGAAAATGCATTAGGGGAACACTGCCTACGGAATCTGGAACATCGAAGTTTGTTTGGTTGGGGCGCCAGTGAACCTCTGTATCAACATTAGAAGCAGTTGCTAGCTTCAAAGACTCTAATACTTGCAAGGCTGAGTTGATTTCCTCGACACTGGTACCAAGCAGTCGGGCAAAAGTGGTGTCCGTGGGGGTGATGTCCTCAAAGCTTAACATCACTAAAAGACGGGCATACAAAGGTTTAGATAAAAATTCGACCGCGTCCTTAACAGTTTTTCGTTCAGAGAAACTTTTTAGAATTTGAATGAGCTTGTTGCCGTAAAGCTGTTTTTCAGAGGCCAGGGTGCTTTGATTGTATTTTGCTAAAATGGAAAAGTAAGAAGCTTCTGCCTGGGACCAACCTTGGGCACCGTTGAATTTTTCGATAAACCCCTCGGACACTTTTTTTCGGCCGATAAGGACCATGCGCAGATAAGATCGACTTTGAAAACCCAGTTCCGTCGCCCACACGTCATAAGAAAATCCTGGTTCGGCGGATTTGCGGGCTTGATAATAGTCTTGAAGAAATTTAAGAAGGCTTAAATATCCAAATACATCCGGCAGCTTTACTTTTTCTTGAGTCATGCCAAATTATTTACGTTTATCTTTTGTTTGTTAACTCAATGCTGTGCTCCCAGCAGAGCACGGTAATAAAACTGGACTCTTTGAGAGCTTTAAGAGCTTTAGCTGCACGCGGGACGGATCTGGTGTTCTTTCCGGAATGCGCGGTTAGTGGTTACAATACCAGTCTGTGCGTGTCTTCCTGGCTAAGAGGGCCGAGGAAGACTTGTCAGCGCTTCAGTTCCGTGATTTTAAGCTGACTCTTTAAGGGGGCTTCCCGTAATGATCTGATGCAGATTCGCGACGCCCTCGCGTAAATTTTGGGCTTGAAGATCCAGTTGCTCTGACGAGCTTGCTGCTTCTGTCGCCGCAGCAGAGTTTTCCTGGGTCACATGATCAAGCTGATTTACGGCGGTGCTGATTTGGGCGATGCCGTTAGCTTGCTCTTGGCTGGCGTTAGATATTTCGCCGTTAAGATCTGTCACTTTTTTTACCGCTTGAACGATGTTCGTTAGAACTACACCGCTCTGAGATGCTTTGGCGCTCCCGGCTTCAATTTTTGCGACACTTGTATGAATGAGAGTGGAGATGTCTTTGGCTGCAACACCACTTCTTTGAGCGAGGGTACGGACGGCATCAGCGACGACGGCGAAACCTTTTCCTTGCTCGCCCGCGCGCGCGGCTTCAACGGCGGCATTCAGGGCCAGAAGATTTGTTTGAAATGCGATATCGTCAATAACGGATGTGATCTCTTCAATTTTTTTAGAGTCAGCAGCTATCTCTTGGATAGAGGCGACCAGATGTTTAATTTCTATTTCACCTTGAACAGCGATATTTTGTGTGTCCTGTGCAAGGCGAGTGGCTTCTTTGGCATTATTAGAGTTTAAAGTCACCATCGAGGTCAATTCTTCCATCGTGGCACTGGTTTCTTCGACCGAAGCGGCTTGTTGAGATGTGGCGGTTGAAAGAGTCGCCGCACTTTCTGAGATCTGTCTTGAGGCGGCCGCAACGTTTTCGGCCCCATTTTGAATTTTAGAAGCAATCTTAATAATGATTTTAGATATTTGATTGGCAAAGACGGAGCCGGCTCCCATTCCTAAGAAAGCCCCTAAAACTATAATGATTAGTGTAATCTGATTTGTGCGATTGGCGTCATTGATGGCCTCAGTGGTCCAATGATCGGCGTTGTTTTGATGGTAAGTGACCAGACCTTCAATGGCGGCCGTGTATTCATGGGCCATGGTAGGGCAGGTGGTCTTAAAGATTTCAATCATTTGCTCGTGGCTTTCTGGGGTCGCTTTCGCATAAAGTTCAAGGACCTCGCCACCCACTTTTTTAAAGTTGCTCCAGGCCTCAGTCACTCGTTTATAAAGCTCAGCCTCTTCCTTTGACATCTCTTTGGCTGCGTAGGCAGCGGCTTTGGCTTCATATTGTTCGATAGCATCTTTGGCATCCGCCACCGCGTGATCTGCATCGGTTTTAGACAATCCCGGGAGACCCAGCGTTCTTAACGTAATGCGAACGCGTCGGTAATTCAGAAACATTTCGTCTGACAGTCTGATGCTTGGCAAAGATTGTTTGGCTATTTTCACGGTGTCTTTTGAAAGCGTTTGGATACCCATGTAACCGATCACGCCCACTCCCACAACCACTAGCGTTAGAAACATACATAAGATAAGAAGTTTTGTTTTCAAACTTAGACCGACGTTCATGATTTTCCTTTGGCTGTGAAAGAAGTCCTAACCACTATTCGGTCTTGCGAAATATTTCGGGAGGCTGATTGTTAAGTTTTAATGAAGAGGTCATCGGGATTGTTTCAGGGTGAGACAAAATTTTTAAAAATAGGAATTATGTCCCTCAGTTTTAGAAGTTATGCCCCATTTCTGGGATTATTAGTACTTTCTCCCTCTGAAACACCCTGGCCTTCCTTTTGCTTTGGAGTTTATTTGGCTAATGATTAGCTTTTTAACTCTTAAAAAGGATTCACAAAAATGGTCTACGATTCTTCGACAGAACATACACATAAACATCTTGTTTGCTGGCGTTCGGCTTTAGCGGGTCTGGCGATTTCCATCATCACCTTTGCAGGCGTGCTAGCTTTGTCAATGGCGTTTGGTGGAATTGGCTTGGACGACGGAGCTTCAGCTAAAAATGCAGGCATCTTTGCGGGTGTGAGCATTATCGTAGCATTGGTGCTAGCGACCTTTGTGGGTGGTTATTACTCTTCGCGTATCTCTCGCCGTGTGGTGGATGTTGTGGGGGTGATGCAAGGTCTTTTGGTGGGGGCTTTATTTTTAATTATTGTTCTTTGCCAAACAATGTCGGGCCTTGGAACGATCGGTAAAGTTGCTGGAAGTGCTTTGGGTGCTTCTGTGGCCGTGGCAGGGGCTGGGGCAGCTGCTGCAACTCAAAGTCCGTTGGTGGAAGATATCGTCACGGATAATATGGGCGATCTTAAACTGAAGTCTGACGCCAAAGACGTTGTTCGTGGTGTGGCTTCAAGACTGATTCGCGGCGATCAAGAGAGTGCTAAAAATTATCTAGCATATCAAGCGGGCATTTCGCCACAAGAAGCAGATCAAAAAATCGCGGCGGCTAAAGCTAAAATGGATCAAGCGATGGAAGAAACTCGCAAAGCAGCGGCAACAACGCTTAAAGCCGTGGGTTGGAGTTTATTTGTCGGCATCGTGCTAGCAATGATCGGCTCTGTTTTAGGTGGAATGTTGGGTGCTGTTTGTAATAAGCGTTGCCAATTAGATTCTCCTGACTATCGCAGAAAAGTTTAAATTAAAGATTTTAATAATGAAGGAGGAGCCATGAAAGCTCTAGATGTTGTGAATAATACTAAAGGCGCTATCGGATGGATTCTTTTATGGGCACTGGGCATTCCAGTTCCGATCTTGATCATCCTATTCTTGATTCGCGGCGGAACATAGTCCGAATAGATTTAAAAAATTAACTTAGAAGAAAGCCATGCGCGGAGACTGCATGGCTTTTTTTTACTTTAACTCGCAGAGCGGCGGAAAATAAAAAGATCTGATTCTTTTAGTACCAGCGTGGGGTTGATGCCACGGGTGGGACTGCTTGATGGCTTGGCTTGGGGATAATAATCCGCGATCATCTTTAATAGATCGGCGCCGTTCGTGATGGCGGCGTTTCGTTCTAATTTAAAAAAGTAATAACGATGATCATGAGCGAAAATTTCAACGTAAATATGTCCTTTGACGGACAGGAGCTTAAGCCAAGAGTCCCAATCTACATTCATTTGACCTACTTTGGGTGGATAGGTCTATTATGCCAATACATTGGACGCAAAGACCAGTTAAACCACGAAAACTAGTCCCGGCCTTTAAGGTGGGAGCGGTGGCGCCGCCCCCTTAGCTTTTTTATTTACTTACATTCGCGATCATAACGGTTGTACAAAGCATCTAGCTTGCGATTGGCCTCTGAGATGCTTGAGTATTTTCCGGCAGAAATGTTACGGATTTGCACTTTTTGAGCTTCGATGATCTGCTTGCAAGTCTCTTTTCGTTGAAATTGGGCGCGGTCGTATTGTGCTACAAGCTCACCACAGTTCATTTTGTTATAAGGAGCCATCAAGTCGTCAAGCTCTCTAAGAATACTTCCGAGTATTTGTATTTATAAAATTTTAATTCTGTTTTTAACGGTCAGAAGAGTTTCTGGTCTGTTGGGGGCATTTTCTTCACCTGCGGGCGAAAGGCCCCCGGTGATGATGTAAGCCTCCGGGCGCACGGCGCGAATTGCGGCCGTGGCGGCATCTAAGACGGCGACGTATTCCGCAGCGCTGGGGGAACCTCCCCAATATCCTGATAAATTGGGTTCATTCCAAACTTCGTACATGATGTCGTCACCATGATAGTGCTCTGCCACAGCGGTCACATAGGCCGACCATTTTGCTAATTGCGCGGCTGTTTTTGGAGGAGCGTTCCACGCACCTGTGTGAGTAGGATGGCCATAGTCTAAGATTAGCATCAGCTTAAGGCCTTTAGCTCGCATAGGTAAAAAGGAGCGGTCTAAGTTTGAGAAATCATAAACGCCCACGCTTTTTTCAACAACGGCCCATGCGACGTCGAGACGAACCATTTGGGCTCCAATATCGTGGAGCATTTGCAGATTTTGTTCAGGGGTGATGGGAGTGGATGTATTGTTTCCGCGAAAATCTCTGGTGACAACCCCGAAACGAGGAAGTTTGGCGTAAGTGACAGAGGGGAGTTCTTCTTCTTCCGACGGAGGTGGTGTTGGTGTTAGTTCAGCGATGGATCCCTTTAAAAACGAAGAGTAACCCGAGTTACAGCCCGATAAAAATCCCAAGCCGCAGTAAATAAGGACTGAAGCTAAGAGTCCCAAAACGTGATTTTTCATAAACAGCGCTCCGTTCGATAATATTCTTCGGAATTCAATGACGACGAATAAAGATTTTCGTGATTTCTTTGGTCGGCAGCCGACCGAGCTTTACGTTTATAAAAAATAATCACTATGAAGATCAGGGCCATTTTCTTTTGTGTATTTTACGCCAACTATTCAGCAAGCTTAAAAATAAGTGAGAGGTCGTAATGAGTGAGTCCGCCGTCAAAGTCGTTCGAATTGTTAAATCGCCCAGTGTCTCCGAAGATCTGTCGAAAGTGCGCGAAGAAATTCGAGAGGCGTTAGAGCGAAGTATTGGATTGGTCATTGGTGCTTCCGAAGGATATTCTGTCGAAATCAAGTTGGGCGAAAAAACCACGCTGTACCTTGTGGATATTGCGCAACAACAACATTTTGGCCGATTGCTCGGATCTAAAGGAAAAAATATTGGCGCGCTTCGCACTCTGGTGGGGGCGATGGCCTCTGTACGGGGGTTTCGCGCGATCATCTCGATTAAGGATGAAGACAGATTTTTTTAATGAAAACTGTTTATAAGAATTAAACGTCTAAGTTTCAGACGTTAAGCTGAATTTATTTCCCTGTTACGATTGTTTTATTCCTTAGACCGAATCCTGACTCGATTTTTGAAATGGAGTTGTTTAGATTGACGCCATTCCATTAACGCAAAGGAAAAAATATGAAATTCGTCTCCGCTTTTTTAGGATTGATATTTTTAGTGAATATCGCCCAAGCTCAAGTTTCATCCCAAGATCAGATTTTAGTTCAAGAAGAAGTTATCAAAATCTACTCGCAAGGGCAGGGTGATGATCGCTTCGATATGACCCCTGATGATATCTGGGGCTATAAATATTTAAATGAGACCTCGGCGTCTTGCCCGGTTCTTGTGACAGCTTATGCCAACAAGCCAAGCTATCACGGCTCCGCACTTTATCAAGTATACGTATGCATTAAAAATCTGCCGAACGGTTCTAAATTTGCCGAACTGGTCGATGACGTTCAGATTGGTGACTAATAAAGCAAGGCCCATGAGGGCCTTGCTCCAGGGCGGGGACTACATCTGATTATGTTTATAGAGTCTCCGTCACCGGATAAATATTAAAGTTCGCTTGGAAAACTCTTTTACCCTGGCAGGTCGCGGAGTTAAAACGGGACATTTGTTCAGCAGAAAAATTATCTAAAAGCTCAAAATATTTTTTAAGTCCCTCGGTATCCATCGGTAAAAGAAGACTCTTATAACGGCGAACTTCCGTCGGAAGTTCGAAAGCCTTCATTGCTTCGGCCAGGCTTTTTTCATGAAATTTTGTGAGATTAAAGCTGCCGAAGTTGTCGGGAACTTTGAAGGTCACCACGTGAGAGAGCCAGCGATCCCCCTCATTTTTGGCAAGGCCCATGCGTTGCAAGAGTTCCAGGGCTACCAGCGTGTCGGCTATATTTATATTCAAAACTCTGGCGAAATTGGTGGCGGTAGGTTCAAAGTCTTTATAGCTAAATAAAGACAACATTCGCGGTAAAATAGGATGCGAGATAAAGTCATCGGAATCTTTGATCACTTCCGAACGTGTTTGTTTGCGGATGAGTTCAATCATTTTCTGGGCATACAGATCCCGTTCACGGGCAGAAGCGCTTTGAGAGTGCTTTACTAAGTAATGAAAATAGTCCTTCTCGGCTTTGGTTTGGAAATTATTTTGCGCGATACTTTCTGCCAGCTTTGGAGTGACTTTCTTTTTGCCAGTTACGATCATTCGCAAAAAAGATCGACTCTTAAAATTAAGCTCCGTGCTCCACGTTTGATAAGAAAACTGCTTTTGGTTTTTTTTGCGGAAGCTGT
This sequence comes from Bdellovibrio bacteriovorus, assembly GCF_001592735.1. NCBI lineage: Bacteria > Pseudomonadati > Bdellovibrionota > Bdellovibrionia > Bdellovibrionales > Pseudobdellovibrionaceae > Bdellovibrio > Bdellovibrio bacteriovorus. The sequence continues at coordinate 190,600 of NZ_LUKE01000002.1, read as the reverse complement.
AATAAGCCTTTAAATAGGCAAGCACATCAAGATAGTCAAAGACCACAGGCACTTTTAGGGTGGATTCTTTCATGTCATAGTCCTTTTCAAAAGAATTCCAACACTAGAAAATAAAGAGGTCAAAGAGTTCTCGTGTGCAGCTCCCGCTGCACGAGGCCCCAAAAAGAGAGATTATGACGATAACTTAAACAGAATATCTCTGGCCAGAGGTTTCCTAATCAGTTTTTAGACGGACTAAGGGTTGCAATGATCGCTTCCATAGTAAAGGAAGTTTCCACCAAGGTGAGACAGACTTCATTAATCTGATAAGAATGGAGATTTTATGAAAATCCTAAATCAAACAAAATGTCTTGTGATGGCTGTCGCGATGTTAACGGCAAGCGTTGTTTTTGCTGGTCCGGGGCAGATTGGTTCCTCTGAAAACAGTATAGATGCGATCGAAAGATTAAGAGCAGAGTCAGTGAAGACCTACGTCGTTAAGCAAAGCCACATCAAGGGAAGTACGATCCAAAAAGCGCTAGAAAATATGCAAGTCACGTCTTTAGACGCCATCCAGGTTGTGCAGACAGACCAGGTCATCAATGGCCATCCCGTGGATAGCTTCGAAAGTCGTGCTTTTTTAGTGGTCATTCCTTATCTCGAAGGGCAATCAACGAACTTTGACGAAAATAACGAATATCGTTCAAATACGGCTCGTTTTTCTTCAGTTCTTCTTCAATGCGAGCTAGAAGCAAAATCTTACAGATCCCAGTCCGTTAAGATTTCTTGCCTGGCAAAATAGTCATTTAGAGGGCGTCACCGATCGCGTGGCGCCCTACCTAGGGCTTGCTAATTGTTTACCGTTTATAAACATTGAAGCGTTTTTAGCGGGTGTCCGGTTACCTGTCATTAAGGTGAGGAAGTCTCTTGCCGATACAGGGGCATGAAACAATCTCTACTTAAAATCATTTTTGTTTTTGGTACTTTGGCTCTTCAGGGCTTTACGGCGAATGCCACAGAATCTGAAGGCGGTATCTGTCTTAATTGTCTAACCTCATCCAAAAAATCGGCGATCCAAGAAATTGCAGAGTTTGGTTGTGATGCGCAGAAGATGACCCAGGAATGCCAGGCCTGGTTTAAGGAAAATCCTGACGACCTTAAATATGCCAAGGACTGCAGCAAACCAGAAGCTGAAAAGGTCACGTGGATGCAAGCTTGTAAAGAAGCGGGTATTGAAAATTGGACCGAAATTTTAGATCTTCTTACTTACAGTGCTAAAGCCATCGAGGCTTGTGATGCGGATATGGAATGTAAACGCAACCTGGCTAAAGAAGCTTTCTTTTCATGTAAAAACAAAGACGGCAGCATTCAATATCCGTGTGTCGATACTAAGCAACTGGAAGACGTTTATGCCGGGGATCTGGCAAGAAAACGCGACAAGGTTCGCGCCTTAGCACTTCAAGATAAGTCTTACCGCGAAGAAATTGAAAAAGCGGGCTATCAAATGCCAAAAAGCGATGGACGAGGCTTTGACTTTTCAGCATCAGCTTTAAAGGCCATGGCCGAAGCCAAAATGAAAGAGTTGGGCGTGAAATATGCCTGTTATAATTCGGCTGGTTATGCGCATATGGCGTGTTACGCTGTGGCGAGTATTGTCGATCCCACGATCATTGCTGCCGCACCAGGTGTGGTCATCAAAGGTAGTAAATGGGCCAGTCTTGCATTGAAAGCAAGAAAAGCAGGCGAAGTCTCTGAAGTCGCGGCAGTGACTTCTATTGGGCCTAAAAAAATTGTGACCGCTTCAGTTCCGAATCCTCAAGTCGCCGCGTGGCGACTGCGCGAGCGAGGGAAGGTGGCGGCTGCTGATAAGATTGAGCAAAAACTGATTGCCGATTTTAGCAAAGCAAAAATCATCCCTAGCAGTGCCAAAGAAGTTTCGCCCGGTGGAGCGCAGCTAGTGACTTTAGATAATGGCATGCAAGGGATTTGGAAGCCCAATATAAAAGGCCGAGCGTCTCGTGAAGTGGCAACTTATAACGTCAATAAGCACTTAGGCTTAAACCAGGTTCCGCTCACGGTAAAAAAGAAATTGGGAGATCAAGATGGATCTATTCAGTTTTTTGTTGAAAACACACGAAGTGCTCCGACTTGGGGTAACTTTAACAATCCAGACTTTTTGCTTCTTCAAGATTATCTGACTATGAACCCCGGGCGTGATGTTGATAATTTCTTTTACCATGAAGGTCGACCGATTGCCTTTGGCCATAGACTATCCTTTAGCAAGGAAAGAAGATACGAGGGCCCGAATTTCCCGGATCGCGTGAACATGATCCTAGAAAGAAAGGCCTCACTTGATAAGCAGATTGCTGAAACAAATGCGGAGATTGCAAAATCTCAAGGAGTGTTTCAAGGTTCTAAGTTAAAGAAATTGGAAGAACAACTTCGCCATTTAAAAAATGAGCAAAAATATGAAGTCGCCAACTTCGGTGGTCTGGGTCTTACAAAACACGCTGCGGAAAAGTTAGAAAAGACTTCTTTGGCCGAATGGAAAATGGTCACCAAAGATTTGACCGTTCAAGAACGTAAAGAGTTCTTAGAAAGAAAAGATAAAGCGGTGGCGGCGATCCGAAAAGCTCGTAGCGAGCTGGGTGATAGTGGTATTCCGAAAGGACCGCATCTTCCGTGGGATGAAGGACTCAATAATCATAATTTTGATGATTTGAAGCCTTATGAATATCCTGTGGAAGCACCTTTAGGATTTAAATAGATATGAAATTTTTAGTTCTCTTCTATCTTCGGAGCCCACTTGCGGGCTCCGTGTTTATATGCCTGCTCAGTACGGTCGCATCCTAAATTATTTCTTCATCAGCCGCGCGTTCCGTTAATTGTTCCTTTAACGCTTTTAATAACTGTTGAACCGCACGCGGCTGTTGAGTTTTAAGCAGCTTATCGACCTCTTGGATGGAGGCCTTCACCGCGCCATCAATATAAAATTTGGTGACGGCTTTAAGATATTCCGCCTTCGCGTTGTCATTAAGATCCGCACGGCCTAAGGTGGCTTTAAGGTGTTGCCAAAATGTTTTGTGATCCACACTGATCCAAGAAATTTCTTGCGCTGATTTAGAATCCTTTAACGATAGCTCCATAAGCAATTTTGTGCCCGCGGACGAATCTAAAGTCATTAGGACGGAGAGTTTACCAGAATCATCAGCATGTTTTAATGTTGATTTCTTTATCTGTGCGACCAGCGCTTCTTTAAGTCGGGCATCCTGGATGGAAAAAGTCTTAATCAAACCAAAAGCGGACGCATTTCCTTTTAGAGCTTGTTCGATAATTTGTGGACGAACCACGGTCATGTCGGTGACTTTAAGCATATCCTCTGGTTCTAAAACTTCGCCGCCTTTTTCAAAAGATTCCGCAAGAAGGCTTGTCAGAGCCAATAGCTCCTTCCAGTCACGGATTCTGATATATTCATTCGGACCGTTATAGTTGGAGTTTAAACTGATGGCGGTTGTTAAATTCTTAAGATTTCCGGCTCGCAGTACTGTCGACTTTTTCTTTGCTAAGGTTGATAAAAACGTGGCCAAAGTGTCGTCATTGAAACTCTCGCGACAATGATCGACAGCGAAGTTCAGAGTTTGTGCCGCAACGGCGATGTTTTTGGGGATTTCCTGAAGGGCCTTTTCTTTTAATACAGAACATCCATATTCTTTATTTTGATTCATCATGATTTGTACAAGGTTTGTTTCATAGCTCTCTTGATACTGAAGCTGATCAAACTTTTTCAAAGCCTTTTTTGCGATCTGCTGAACAATAGACGGCGAAAACTTTGAAGAAGTATTTTCGAAGTAGTATATCATGAGCCATTCCATATCTTGAGAAATTTTGGCATCTGAACTGTCTGCTGCATTTAACATGAGCTGAGCCGTATTATTAGAAATATCTGAAGACTTCGATGAATAGTCGCGCAGGACGTCAAACATCAGCGTCTGGCGATCTTTATTTTTGTTTCTGATGGCTTGAGTGTACTCGGTAAAAAGCTGCTCAAAAATGCGTTGATTGAATTTGATAAAACAAGGCGCTGAGTCCAGATAGTTTTTGTCGTTTAAAAGGGCCGGTGGGATTTCCGGTAAAGCTAAAGTCATTTTTCCCTCGACTCTGTAAGAGCATAGGTAACCTTTGGCTTTTTCAGAGATAGGGGAAGTCCCAGTTCCCACCAGAGTTTTGAAGATATCTGCCTGATCTGCTGTCGGAACCTTATAGGAGAGCATCAAGTTCAGACTGGATGCGCCCACTGGGGAATTCTGTGGCAACTCTAAATATTGTGTCATGGCTTTTCTAAAGACATCCGGGCGATACATAGAAGTGCAGGCTAAAACGTCCAAGAATTCTGGATCTTGCCAGCGCGCTGCAGGGATCATATCGGACGTCATGTCTATTTTAATCCCCAGATTTTCCGCGTACGAACACACTTGATCCTTATGTTCGATCGTATAATCTTGATTGATGTCTCCTAAAAGAAGATTTTGCAGCTTTGTTGAGTAATCTTTGGCATACACCCAGCCAAAAAATTTCATAAAGCTAAGAATTTTTAGCTGCATTCCTAGCATGGAAGTGTCTTTGGTTTTGATGATGGCCGCCAGGCGATCGCGCAAGGTGGTGTTGGCCATGACCTGCTCTAGGACTTCGAATTCCTTGTCGCGCCATTGATAATTTTGATCCGTCAGACTGATCAACCACTCATTGATGGCTGGCAGGGACTGAAAGCTTTGATCTGAATTCAGGGCCGACTTCACCCAGTGAAGTTTTTTATAAAAACCGACGTTTTCGTTATTAAGAAAACACGCAGGAATCTGTTCACGTTTCAGCTCGCTGGCACCCGCGACTTGGGTAAGGGCCGTCACTTTTAGCGCTTGGGCCAGGATATCGTTACGATCACTTGAGATTTTGTTCAAATGGGCCGGGGTGTAATATTGTTTTGGAACTTTTTTAAAGTAATTATCTAAAAGACCGCGCACATTTTTTCCCGATGGCGCGATGGAATCAAATCCATAGATGCGAGGAGCACCACGGAAAATACGTCGCATGCGCTCCCCAAAACTATTTCCTAATGGAGAATAGCGGAAAGACACAACCTGTTCGGCTTCTTCGGTGGAAAATCCATCAGCAATAAGGACACGGCGATACTCTTCAGGTGTGCGGCGATCCGCGTTTTTTCCTGCTAAAGTATTACATCCAAAAAGAAAGACTTCCTTTGGTGCCTGCAAAACGCCATCACAGCTCGTATCGCAAGATTTTTTTTCAAGTTCTTCCACGGGAAGATTTAGCCCGGAGCTGCCAAAGAAAGAGCCCCCAAAATGTCCGGAGATAAGTAAAATATCGCACTGAACCTTTTTCTTACAGGCAAGAGGAAACCAATTGGCATTCGCCTCAGTTTCATCACTGTCTTTTTCCTGTAACGTCGTCAGTTCGATAAAATCGTGGGTGGCGGGATTAAGATTTTTTTTAAAGACTTCAATTTCATCAGATGAATTGATAGTTACTGAGCACACTTGAGTTTTTTTAGCTAGCGGCGCAGCTATGGCCAGCGATGAGGCCAAAGTTGTTCCCAATAAGAATGCTAGGACCCATGATTTTTTCATCTGATTCTCCATCGCTATTTACAAGGACCTTGATAGTCTTCGTTTTGGATGTGTAAACCATAGTTATCTCGAAACCAGGTTTGCACTTGAACCGCTTGATCTTCTAAATATTCACCGTCTTCGTGAGACGCGTTGAAGTCTTTGCTTTGGACAAAATGGACCAGCTCATGCACCAAAGAATCCACCGGGGTGCGTGAATTTTTGTAAGAAGCTTTATTATTATTTAAATACAAAGTGTTCGTATTAGCGTTGTAAACATTGACAAACTTTTCGGGGCGAAAGCCCCACCATTGTTCAATGGCGGCCTGAAATTCTTCCAATGAAGTTGAGCTTGAAAATTTTAACTCGGGCAAAGCTGAAGCCTTGGTGCTATTCATTTTTGATCGCACAATGCTCAGTAAGCAGCTGGAATTTGCTCTTAAGTTTTGTTCATTCCAATAGGTGAGCGACTCTGCAGAAGCAGAGCTGAGGAGACTTGAAGCTAGAGGGGAATAAAGTGATGTCTCATTTTGAGACGCCGCAGCCATGGTAGAAGTCACCATCATGGATACTAAAATAATCGCTAAAACATTTTTCACTAGCTTCTCCCTTTTTCGATTAGCATTGCAGGGATGATGCCAGAGAAAATTTCGTTAAAGTGAATTCCTTAGGGATTTAGCGGGATAAACGGAGGGGCTTTCTGTCGAACTCGGTACGTCATGACAGGAATTGCCGAATGTTTATAGCCTATAATCATGGTTGATGCCCATGCCAAAAAGGATTGATCCCCATCTGGGCAATGAGATACCACGCGGTGGCTCCGACGTGGGCTCGGTTGTAATAGCCGTTTCCAAAAGAAGTCGAAAAGTGCGTGCTCTGGGTGGCGACGATGGCTCCATCGACTCTGCGGACGGATTTTAAGACATTCGAAATGCGTTGGGCTTCTGAAGCTTTCGCGACCAGAATATTGGCTGAAAGCATTTGCGCGGTGCCCTCATACCAATCGTGTCCAAGACTGTTGCCATCGTCAAAAGAGTAAGCTCCCGAGGATGTTTTCATTTTCGTATCAGCGCAGTTAAGAGCCTGATAGTAATTACTGTCTTTAAGGGCCAAAACCGACCAGGCCTGCACATCCAGAGCATAGGCCGCGGTATTGGTGGTCACGCCATCTGTCCCAGTTCCGGGCCAAAAACATCCCGACGAAGCATTCCACATAGAAAGAATAAACGTTTTGGCTTTTGCCGCATCGGTGCAATAAGTGTTTACTCCCGTTATTGAACACAATCGTTGGAAGGCGGCATAAATATCTAAGTTGTGTTCCACCGATTTCCAATCATCGGTTGTTTGTGCGCCGTCAAAACCTGCATAGCCCCCTTTAAATCCGCCGGCCCCTCGAGAGTCCGTCATTTCATTGTGAATCCAATCAGCCATGCTTCTTGCGGCGGTGAGATAATTACTCGCACCGGCTTGGTTTTTTCCGTAATTTTCGTAATAGGATAAAATTCCTAACAACGCCCAGGCCACGTTTCCGGTCGCAGTTCCGTAACTGTATGAATCTGAATTCACCAATCCGGTTCCTGAATCGTAAATCAAAGGCATTTGCACTGCTTGACTGACTCCCGTATTTTCCCAGCCGGGGGCCATTTTTAAATCCCCGGCGGTATAGGCATTGCGAACGCGTCCATCCGTGAAAGTGGGATCTTTACTTAAGGCATATAAAAAAGAATCGGCGATCTTTTTTGCGCGCACATATTCTTCGGCTCCGACAAAAGCAATTAATGCTAAGGCGTTGTCATATGAATACGCCGATTGTCGCCAGTATCCGTCGGGATTGGTGTAAGCGGGGGATTCGTAACTTTGTAAAAAGCCAAGGCTTTGGGAATTGGTGATGCCGTTAAATTTAATTTCATCGACGTAAAAAACACCATTGGTGGAATTTAAATCTGCGGAACTTGTGACAGCACCAAAGCCGCGCAAAACATAAGAAAGGTTCGCTGCACTAAGATCCATCGTATATTGGGTCCATGTCGTGGTCAGCGTGATGAAGCCACTGCCGTCAGCCCCGATCACATGAACTTCGGGATTTGAGTCGGGATTGGCCTCAACGCTATAGCCGGCACCCAGCGCATAAAATTTTACTTTTTCACCGCCACTTTGTCCCTTGGCCCAAAAAGTTAAAGACGTCGCACCCGTTAAATTCCACCCGGCGTTAGCAATGGTGCCGTAGTTGATTTGGGGACTTCCGGCTCCGTTAGGAAAAGCTCCGTTAAGCAAATCCCATCCCGCATAACCGCCATCACCAATGGCCCCCGTCGCAGAATAGGTGAATTTGATGCAAGAATCGCCAGTGTAGCTTTGCGTTGAAGTGCAGGACTTATCGTCATAGCTAATACTTCCGCCATTGCCATTATAGGTGGCGCCAAGATTGAAATGATTTGCGGGGGACAGAGAATCTTTAAAAACGTAAAACGAAGACGTCGAGCTGGTGTATTGATCTTGAATGGTTTTTAAGTAATTCAATGAAAGAGTGTCGATTTCAGGAACAAACGTGGAAGGGGTTGGTGAGGTGGTGTTGCCGCCGGATGAAGAGGAGGAGGTATTAAGAAGTTCAAAACTGCTGCAGCCTGAGCAGCCGTTGAGAAGCGGAAGTAATAATACTAAGCATGCCAGTCTTAGTTTCATAAAAAAACCTTTCCAAAAGTTCCAAAGGATCTTATCGGGACGTTTTTCGCATGCTTAAGAGTTTACAAATAATATACGAATGTATGGGAGTCTGATCTTATGGGACTCTTAGGGTTGAACTATTTGCCAAGGGCTTTTTCGATTTTTTCTAGACGCGCTTTAAGCTCTGCGATTTCTTTGTCTTTGTCGCGGTTGCTTTGTTCTAAAGATTCGATCACGGATTGCACTTCGCGATTAAATTTTCTAGATTCTTGCGCTTGTCGTAAAAGTGGCGAAATCAATTGAGTGTAATCGACAGACTTTGTTTTCATTTCATCATCGGCCGTGGATACGATTTCAGGCCATACGCTTTCAACTTCTTGAGCGATAAGACCAAACTTAGTACCATGTCCATTTTTTGGATCTTTCCAAGTGTAAGTCACTGGGTTCAAGTATTCTAAGCGATCTAAATATTCGTCTTTTAGCGGTGTGATATTTTCTTTAAGTCGGCGATCCGATCTTTGCGTAAGGCCTGAATAATAAATAGAAGCTACCGACATATCCCAGAAATAGGCCGTGCAGTCCCAGCCGCCGACACAGTCCGTGGCTGACGAGGCTGTTTTAATTCTTCCGTTCACCTCGAGGGCTTGGCTTGGGTTGGTCATGCCGATGCCGACTTTTCCGCCATTTCCTTGCAGAGTTAAAGGGTTGCCAGCGAGAGCAGTTAAGTTCAGAACGCCTGAGTTTCCGTGCAATCCCCCAAGCATAGTTCCGGAACGACTGACCGCGTACGCCCAAACACCATCCGTGATATTTGAATCAAAACGTCCTTGCGGACTTCCAGTTCCCACACCGAAATTTCCTGAGGTGTTTAAGATGGCGTGCTGAGTTCCGTTAGCCCAGAAGGTCGTTGCTTGCCCCGGGCCCGCAAAAACATGGGCATTGCCGTTTGGATCAATACCGAAAGTGCTTTTGTAAGTGCCACGATCGACTTGCACGTAACTCCAGTTGCCGGCCGTATTCGGAGTCGAGAAATAAGCAAGCGGTCCGTTCACCGCTGAGGCGGTGGCCAGAGTCAAAGGAGCCGTCGGAGAGGATGTCCCGATACCCACTTTGCCTGCATTGTAATAAGCATCGTTACCGGATTGCAGCCACTGAGCCGCTGGGCCTTTAGCGATATTATGAGTTCGCCCTTCGCTGGTAAGGGTAGAAATGCTTTTGTTGTTACAAGCAGAATAACCCGTGAAGGAGGTCGTATCCACGAAAGCACCGTTGCTCGAATTAAAGCGGATGTAGTGAGCGCCTCCGCCAGCGGCCTTGGTATACCATACTCGGGTGGCTGCAGATTCTTTCGTGTCTATGTGAAGAATTGAATATTCGCTGCCGTCATTACAATAAATCACATCCGGCCAGTTGCTGACAAAGGTGTTATTAACCCCAATCGTCGAGGCCGCCGTCGTTTGCAATGTTCCATCCGGAAATCTAATACCATCCGTGCCGGGTGTTCCGCCGATCTCAAGTTTTGCAGATGGGGAGGTTGTGCCAATCCCAACATTGCCATTAGCGGCAATACGCATGCGCTCGCCATTATTGGTTCCAAACAAGACCGGTAAATTTTCTTGATTCCAAAGCCACATATTTCCTGTGGCATCAATACCCACCACGGAACCATCGGACAAAGTAGCCCCCGTGCTCGAGTTTGTGTAAGCCGTTAATGACGACGCCGCCGTTGATTTATGCAGTTGCATAAGCTGGACGGGACTTGTCGTGCCCACGCCCACGTTGCCCGTAGAACGATACGCATTTCCGCTAGTGCTGCTCCACAGACCGTCGGTCACCGCAGCGGGGAGGCGAGCTACATCCAAAGTTCCTGCGGTGATGGCAGACGCATCTAAAGACCCAATGTTTTGGCAAGTGAATGAATCCGTCAGCGACGACCAAGCGACAGTTTGGTTTGCGGCACAAGAAGCCACGTTAAAGGCGGAGCCGCCGACAGAATTTTTGATATCACTAAATAAAATATCTTGGCCGGACCAAGTGGTGCCATTGGATTTTAAAAATTTACCACTCGTACCCGCAGAAGGCAGCCCTGTGATGGTGTTTGTTGAAATGGCGGTGACGCGACCTTTGGTATCAACTGTGATTGACGGAATAGCCGTCGCACTTCCATAAGCACCTGCGGTAAGACCACTTACTGTTTCAAGTTTGCTTTGAGTGACGGCGCCATCTGCAAGTTGGGTCGTGCCCACACCCCCATTGGCAATTGCAATAGTTCCCGTGGCCGTGATAGGTCCGCCGGTTAAGCCTGTGCCGGTTGCAATATTTGTGACCGTGCCACTGCCGCCACCGGATGGCCAAGAGTTGATACAAGATCCGGCGATGCAATACTCTGTGGCATTCACTTTACCCGCAACATCTAGAGCTTGAGAGGGAGTGGTCGTGCCAATCCCGATACCTGTTCCGGCATCAAATAAAATGCTGTTGCCAAGTCCTGTGGTGCTAGTCCACTTCGGAATGTAATTTGTGGTTCCGGTTCCCGTACTTGCCACCGTGCTTGAAGTATTTGTGGCGGTGCTAACACAATAGATCAGCGAGATATTACGGGGACGCGCGCCTCTCATCACCAGAAGATTGTTGGTGGCAACAGTAGCTCCTTGGGTTGATAACGCGGTGGCCGCACGGGCCGCAATTGTAATCGAAGTTCCGGGAATGGTGTACGGTGCGCTCACACGTCCACCACCACCATCCCAGCTGGCATTGCTGCCGAAAGCATCGTCAGAAAATTCAGGCTGAATGCCGTTCCCAGCATTATTAGCGTCACGTTGGATAAAGTAACTTCCGACTTGCCATGAACCAAATGTGCGACCACTGTCGACACCACGTCCATGATCCCAACCACGAATAAATTCGCCGCGCAGATCGGGCAGTTGGAACGTGGTGGATCCATCACCGGCACCAAAAGTCGTTCCGACTGCAGAAAACAAAGCCGAGTACGTCGTGCGAGACACAGTCGCGCCGTTGGCTTCAAGCCATCCCGCAGGGCAGGTGTTCACTGAAAAAGCACTCACTAAACCCGCAGGCGCGCCACTGAGTGAGGTCCAATTTGTTCCGTTACACAGCTGCAGAGTTCCCGAAGCGTACTGCAAAGCGCCGGCGTTAGTGCTATTACAAACTGCACCGGTGGAGCTTAATTGCACTTCACCATTAACACTTAATTTTAAGGCCGGCGACGAGGTGCCGATTCCCACGTTGCCCGTGGAACGATAGACGTTTCCGGTGGAAGCTCCCCACATCCCGTCGGTCACAGCCGATGGAAGACGGGCGATATCTAAAGTTCCCGCGGTGATGGCTGAAGCATCTAAGGACCCAATGTTTTGGCAAGTGAATGAATCCGTGAGTGAAGACCAAGCGACAGTTTGGTTCGCAGCACAAGAACCCACATTAAAGGCTGACCCACCGACAGAATTTTTGATATCACTAAATAAAATATTTTGCCCTGACCACGTCGTGCCGTTTGATTTTAAGAATGTCCCGCTCACACCACTGGCCGCGGGTAAACCTGTGATCGAATTTGTAGAAATAGCCGTCACGCGACCCTTGGCATCAACGGTAATTGAAGGAACAGCCGTCGCACTGCCATAAGCACCTGCAGTAAGTCCCGTCACGGTTTCAAGTTTGTTTTGAGTGACCGCACCATCGGCGATCTGAGTTGTGCCGACACCGCCATTGGCAATTGAGATGGTTCCGGTGGCCGTGATCGGTCCGCCGGTTAAGCCCGTGCCAGTCGCGATATTTGTGACCGTACCACCTCCGCCCGAAGGCCAAGAACTAATACAAGATCCGGCAATACAAAACTCGGTGGCGTTCACTTTACCGACGACATCTAATTCTTGTGACGGAGTGTTTGTTCCGACACCGACTCGGCCCGTGGTGCGATAGACATTGGTACCATCGCCGTTCCATGCGCCATTGGTGAGAGAGGAGGGAAGACGGGCGACATTGAGCGTTCCGGATGAAATAGCCGAAGCATCTAATGACCCGATACTCTGACACGTAAATGAGTCTGTCAAAGAAGCCCAAGCGACAGTTTGATTCGCTCCGCAAGCAGCCACATTGAAAGCCGATGTCCCGGAGGAATTTTTAATATCGCTAAATAAAATATCCTGGCCTGACCACGCAGTGCCATTTGATTTTAGAAATTTTCCGCTAACACCACTGGCCACAGGCAAGCCTGTGACTGTGTTTGTGGAAATTGCGGTGATACGTCCTTTGGTATCAACAGTGATCACCGGAACCGTGGATGAGTTACCATAACTTCCCGCGGTGAGGCCCGAGACGGTTTCAAGTTTGTTTGGGGTGACTGCACCGTCAGCAAGTTGAGTTCCGCCGTCTAGCGCGCATGTTAAAACGCCGGAGGTTGTTGAAGTTAAAACGTAACCGGTGCCGCAAACAGGAATCGCACTTTTTAAAACAAAATCCGTTTCCGTTTTCGTTCCCAAGCGTTTGGACGTAGCGGCTTTGGCGGCGTAAGAAGAAAATGGAACCGAACGAATGATATTATCCGGCGAAATAGATTTCCATCCTCCGCCGTCATGGAATTGCACTCTTAAAAGGCGGCCATCGGTATTAATGGGATTGTAAGTCGCGCCACCTTCACAGTTCAAAGTTCCTGAGTTTTCAAAAGCGTCAATCAAAGTAAAAAGAGGATCGGCCGGAAAAAGTTTAGTGCCAGCGCCAATCGGTGTGTCAAAGATCCCTTTGGAGTTGGTCATATCAACGCCATTTTTTTGTTCGCGATAAAGGATGCAAGATCCATCGGGACTGGTGATACGAAATTCAAAGGATACGTTGTTATATTGAAGGGGAGCGCCGTCAGATTTTAAAATGCGACCTTGATAAGAAAATGTCGGTGGAGAAGCTGAAGCCCTCTGAGGACCTAGCAAAGAGAGCAATGCCGAAAGGACGAAAAAATAGAACGAAAACCCAGAACATTCCATGCTTTACTTATCGGCTTACTTTGAGAAAGTTTTAGCAAATTTGACGTAAAGTAAAGATGATTCGTTTATCTCGCATAAACGAAAAAAATCTTTAGGCTGCGAATGAAAACCTATTTTGATTTGAGCATTTCTTCGATCTTATCCAGTCGAATTTTCAGTTCCGCGTTCTGTTTTTCAAGCTCCAGATTTTTAGCTTTAAGGGCGTCTATTTCGCTCTGGTCAGCCTTAGAAGCGATTTGTCGCTCTAAAGTCACCTGATGGTCTTTAATGCCGACGACCTGTTTGTAGAGCGTTTTAATAGACTCAATCAAAGGAGCAATGAAATGTGAATAGTTGACCGATTTCATACCTTCTTTGTCGGTTTCAACGAGCTCTGGATATTCTTTCTCAATATCTTGGGCGATAACCCCAATTTGTTTCCGAGACCCGTGTGTCTCATTGTCTTTCCAAAAATAGCTGACCCCTTGAAGATTTAGAATTTTATCTAAATCATTTGTCAGCGGTTGAATGTCACGCTTCAAACGAACGTCTGAAGAATCCGTGATTCCATACGCACGCATGTTGCCAATGACATCGAGTTTATAGCCCGGAGAAATAGTGCCCACGCCGATATTCCCCGCACTGTTCATATACATATATGTCGAGTTCGCGGCACTGCTTTGAAAGGCGATATTGTCACCGCGAACAAAAGCGGTGTTGGAACTTGCGGCGAACGCGGACCAGTTGCCAATCTGAATTCCTTGCCCGGTATCTAGAGTGATGGATCCACCGGTAACATGTAACTTAGAGAGGGGACTTGCCGTCCCGATGCCGACGTTACCGCTCGGATTAATCATAAACCGCGTTACACCGGTAGAGCCTTGCCAGAAGTATAAATCTTTGGTTCCGTTGCCTTGGAGGTCTTGGCCTATGTTCCAATCATCCAGCAAGATCGAAGAGCGTCGTGATGTGGAATGTGTGCTGGGCATGATGGAAATTCCTGAGGTGAACTGAGCTGAGCCCGTAGCCACCGTTAACGGAGAGGGGGCTGTTGTCGTGCCAATACCAACATTCCCGTTGTCCTTGATGGTCATCGCTTGCGCGGTGGAATCTCCACCATTAATCCAAAATTGAAGCTCCCCTTTAAGCGGATTGGGATCGGCTTGAACGACCGTGCCGCGAATAAAGGCTTGAAGATTATTGACCGTGGGCCCACCAATTCCCGTGCCAAAATAAAGCGTCGAGCTTGAATTCACGGCTTCGGACGGATTTCTTAAAAGAAACTTTCCGCCTGTGCCGCCAGAAACATCGTCCGACACTTCCAGTTTCACTTGAGGAGTTGTCGTGCCAATACCGAGATTTCCGGTGGAAGAAAGTCTCATGCGCTCCGCTTCGGTGCCCGCGGCGGTGGTTAGAAATCTTAAAGAGCCATTCACTGCCGTCGAAAATGTCGTCTCGGCACTTCCTGAGATGCGGCTGCCATAGGCGTGGGTGGTCCCATCGTATCCCCGGAAGGCGACAACGCCTAAATCATCTCCGGCCTGAACCGCGTTGCGAGTGGTTGTTGTTCCGCGAGCGCGCACAAGGTTAATTTGAGGAACGGCCGTTTCGGAATTAGTGCCTTCGAAAAATAGATCGTCGCCGTAATCAGTTCCGTCGCCAATAATATGCAGACGACGGGTGGGGGCAGAGATGCCAATACCCACGTTGCCGCTGGTGCGATAGACGTTGCCACTAGAACCACTCCAGATGCCGTCAGTCACGGAAGATGGTAAGCGAGCGATGTCTAAAGTTCCGGCGGTGATGGTTGAAGCGTTCAACAACCCGATATTTTGGCAAGTGAATGAATCCGTCAGTGAAGACCAAGCGACGGTTTGGTTGGCGGCACACGTGGCCACGTTAAACGCCGAACCACCGACAGAATTTTTGATATCACTAAATAAAATGTCTTGTCCGGACCAGATAGTTCCATTTGATTTTAAAAATTTCCCGCTGACACCACTGGCGGTCGGCAAACCGGTGATCGCGTTAGTGGAAATCGCCGTCACGCGTCCTTTGGCATCCACCGTGATGGCCGGTACAGCTGTGGCACTGCCGTAACTTCCCGCGGAGAGCCCGGACACGGTTTCAAGTTTTGCCGAAGTCACAGCACCATCCGCCAGTTGAGTGGTGCCAACGCCGCCGTCCGCAATGGAAATCGTCCCCGAGGTCGTGATATTTCCGCCATTAAGACCTGTGCCCGCAGTCACGGAAGTCACTGTTCCGCTTGAAGAGCCCGTACCAAGTGTCACCCAAGTCGAAGCGTTACAAAATTGGATCGAACTAGAAGAATAGCGAAGAGCGCCGGCTAAAGAGGCTGAACAAGTTTCCCCGCCGTTACCGACGATCACCGATCCTGCGACATGAAGCTTGGCACTGGGAGTGGTCGTGCCGATGCCGACACTTCCTGCGGTGGTGACCGTTAAAATATCCCCGAAACCCGGGCCGATATTAGACGAATCGGCCGCGATTTTAAATTTACCGCCATCGCTGACATCCACACCCGTCGTCCAAATATGACTGGCATCATCGGGCTGGTAGCGGATAAAAGTATCACCACCAGAACTTGCCGTTTTAAGAAATAAAACGCTGTGGGCGGTGGCTCCTGTGGCATCATTGGCAAAAGTCGCGCTTAAAGGTGTGTTGCCAATGTTTTGGTGGACGTCAAGGGTCTCAGTGGGGGAGTTGGTTCCGATACCTACCAAACCCGTTGCGCGATAAATATTCGTGCCGTTCCCACTCCAAAGATTATTACTAATAGAATTAGGCAGCGTACTGCTAGCCACCCAATTTGTACCATCAAATTTTAAAAATTGGCCGGTCGTGGGTGCCGTTGAAAAGTCTATTCCGACATTCTGAATTTTTGCCACCGAGGGATTTGGATAAGTTCCTGAAAGATCCCCACCGGCTGTCGCGCCACTTTGCAAGGCATTCACGATGCGTGTGTCATTGCCTGCGGCTAAAGTTCCTGCGGACGTCCCGATGCTTGCAGAGATCGAGTAAGCCCCGGCCCCTAAGTCGACAGCAGAAAGAGGTGGCACGCCCGTGATCGAGTTCACGGTACTCAACGAGCCGCCCGTATCCAAAGTACAAGTTAATACTCCCGCCGATGTGGAAGTTAAGACATAACCTGTGCCGCAAGTAGGGATGCCGGTTTTTAAAACGAAATCAGTTTCAGCCTTGGTGCCCAGTAAGGTGGCCGATACCGCTTTGGCGGAATAAGCGGCATAGGGGACCGTGCGAATGATGTTGTCCGGTGAAATGGATTTCCAACCAGAACCATCATGAAATTTGACGCGAAGAAGTCGCCCGTCGGTATTAACAGGCGAGTACGTCGTGCCACCTTCACAGTTTAAGGTCCCGCTATTCTCAAAAGATTTTTGTAAATTAAAACTGGGATCGGTCGGGTATAAAACAGTGCCATCCCCAATCGGGGTGTCGAACACTCCTTTGGAGTTAGTCATATCCAAACCATTTTTTTGTTCGCGATAAATTACGCACGAGCCGCTAGGATTCGTGATTCTAAATTCAAAAGAGACGCTAGAGTGTTCAAGAGGAATACCGTCGGATCTCACGATACGACCTTGATATGTTAAAGTCCCCGGCGTGGCGAAGGCATGTGACACGTTTAGAACAAAAATAAGAGTGATCAGAAGACGTCCCATCAAAGAACTTATCGGTATTTTTTGAGTCATAATACAGGGGCGTTGTCGATATATGAGACCTATTATGTTTAGGGCACATAAACAATACGAGAGTCTATTTGCAGAACGCAGTTTTGCCTAACTCACACAAGGCTTTCTTCATTTCCTTATTATCCTCTTTAAGGGAGGCGATTTCACGTTCTTGCTCTTGAGAGCGACTGAAAAGCTCTTTGATACTTTGAATAATCGGCGCCACTAAATTTGAATAACTCACGGATAAGAAGCCGTCACTATTTTCCTTCACCGCCTCCGGAAATACTTTTTGCACTTCTTGGGCGATAAGACCCATTTGGAGGTCTTGATCCGCGGCCGGGTTTTTCCAGTTGTAAGTGACACCGTTGAGCTGCGTGATTTTATTTAAGGCATCACTGATCGGAGTAATATCTTTTTTAAGTCTGATGTCCGAGGCTTGGCTTAAAGTTCCCGCGATCCACATATTGCCACCGGTGGTGACATACATTTTGTGCTGTCCTGCGAAGTTATCTATGTTAGATACGTCACCGGCGTAACTAAATATTAAGGATGTCCCTGCGCCATTGCTAAACATATTCCAGCCGGATGAAGATCCACTGGCCTCCATCACAAATCCGCCGGTATAGTTATCAGCGACTTGTTTCAGGTGCATGCGGGTTTTGGGTGTGGCCGTACCAAAACCTACGTTCCCAGTTTTAGATAAATTAAGAATAGAATTATTAGTCGTACTGCGCAGTCTAAGAAGCTGATTGGCGCCGGCTAAATAACTGTCGATGACAAAATTATCTTCTCCATTAGTTCCCGGAGCAAATTGTATTTCTCCACCCTCGTTGCCGCCCGTATTTTGACGATTGATTAAAATCGTTCCGTTTCCATTGACCGTACTACCGACGGTCAAAGCCACAGTGGGGGTCGTGTTTCCGATTCCCACAAAGCCGCCAAAATAATTAAGCGCGGAAGTGTCCGAGGCGTAAACCGACCATTTATTGGTTCCTTGGACGTCTCCCACATACAAACCATATGCATTGGTAATGGCGCCGCTGCCAGAGTTGGTGACTGAGGACTGAACACCCATCGCGGTAGTGACGGTGCTTGCAGAAAGATTTTCGATTTCACCTTGAAAACCAGTCGCCGTCGCGACGGCTCCTCCGCCGCTGCGATTTTTAACGCCACTCCAGGAACCCGTGATTTTGTTTATTGCTGGGGAGGTGAGGTTGTTGACATAATTGGCTTGTCCGACAAGTTCGCCAGTGATAGCGGCCGTATTTCCGTTTTCAACCCCATTAAATTGTCCGATAAATCGGCCCGCACTTGAAGTCGTCGGCCAAGCATACATGTAACTAAAGGCGGCGGCGATATCCGTGTTGGCCGTTTCTTGTGAAAGTGATTTCACGGAAAGTTTGTGGGCGGGATTTGTTTCACCAATGCCTACTTTTCCGGAAGCAATGGTCATGTAAGTGGATGTCAGTGCAGAGTTAGTAAAATTAATAACATTGGTGGCGGAATTAAACGCAAGATTACTAGAAGCGTCTTTATAAATATTCCCCGCACTGGTTACGGATAAGCCTAAGTCTGATCGGATTTGTCCCGTCACATGCAAAGGGCTTATAGGCGAGGACGTTCCGATACCGACGTTTCCAGAGGATCTATAAACATTTCCACTAGAAGCCGCCCAAACACCATCAGTCACCGAGGCGGGCAATCGCGCCACATCTAAAGTTCCCGTTGTGATGGCAGAAGCATCTAAGGACCCAATGCCCTGGCACGTAAATGAATCTGTCAGCGAAGACCACGCGACAGTTTGATTGGCAGCACAAGAAGCCACATTAAACGCCGATCCACCGACAGAGTTTTTAATATCACTAAATAAAATATCTTGGCCGGACCACGCCGTGCCGTTGGATTTTAAGAATTTACCGCTGACACCACTGGCCGCCGGTAAACCGGTGATCGCATTGGTTGAAATCGCTGTCACGCGCCCTTTGGCATCGACAGTGATGGCCGGGATAGCTGTGGCACTGCCGTAAGCACCGGCTGTTAATCCACTCACAGTTTCAAGTTTGTTTTGCGTGACCGCGCCATCGGCAAGCTGGGTTGTACCGACACCACCGTTAGCAATCGAAATAGTTCCCGTGGCGGTGATAGGGCCCCCTGTTAAGCCCGTGCCGGTGGCAATATTTGTGACGGTTCCGCTGCCACCACCCGAGGGCCAAGAGCTGATACAAGAACCGCCAATACAAAACTCTGTCGCCTTGACCTTGCCATTGACATCCAATTTTTCTGTGGGGGAAGTAACACCGATCCCGACGTTTCCCGTGGCGGCTGTGGATCCCGTTCCTAAGTTTGTGGCATAGATCATGTTACCGATATTAAGGAAATTATTTGTCGTCACGGCGGGAGTATCAATGTCGTAACCAAGCAAAATATTATAGGACCCTGAGGTGATGGTTTTACCTGCTTGATAACCAACAAGAATATTTCCCGTAGAACCGGATTGCACATCACCAGCACCAGCGCCCAGGATCACGGCATTATTTATGGAACCTGGTGCTTTGGCCGCATTTTTTCCAAGAACTGTATTAAGCGCG
The DNA here is from genome assembly GCF_001592735.1 of Bdellovibrio bacteriovorus. Lineage (NCBI taxonomy): Bacteria > Pseudomonadati > Bdellovibrionota > Bdellovibrionia > Bdellovibrionales > Pseudobdellovibrionaceae > Bdellovibrio > Bdellovibrio bacteriovorus. Next base: position 171,059 of record NZ_LUKE01000002.1, on the reverse strand, counting down.
CCGGATTTACTTTGCATGGCTGCGTGACCGACAGCGGTATTGGAGTCTCCGGTGCCAGAGCTTCCAAGGCTGTAGCCCCCTAAGGCCGTATTAAAACTGCCGGTGGTGGTGTTTAGCATTGAAGAAGCCCCCACACTCACGTTATCTAATCCCGTTGTGTTAGCCGAAAGGGCATAAGCCCCCATGGCAGAGTTGGAGGTTCCCGAAGTTGTTGCGCTTAAGGCCTTGTATCCCAGAGCTGTGCTCCACCCGGCGGAAGTCGCTACTGAAAGAGTATCCACCCCAACAGCAACATTGTAGGAACCGGTTGTTACAGATGTTGTCGCCCCCGTACCGATGGCCACATTGCTGCGCCCCGTGGTGAGTGACTTTAAGGTGTCAGCTCCAAGTCCGGTGTTAAGACTGGCGTTGTTGACGTTACTTGAATACGCCATGGTCGTATTGCCTGAACCGATGCCGACGAAAATATTTTTTCCCGTTGTGCCAGAGGCTGTGTAGTTGTGGAGCAGTCGAGAAGAACCTTGCAAAATACTTCCGGTGATATTGAGATCTCCGACAACATCCAGCGCAAATGCCGGTGTGGTTGTGCCAATGCCGATGCGTCCACTTGATTGGAAGATCAGAGAGTCCGACAAAGTATTTGTGGCACTAAAATACGGAATGGCGCCCGCAGTTCCGGTGGCTGAAGCCGTTCCTGATGGCAGATCCGCGGAGGACAAGGTGGCGTTCACCCATTGAGAGCCGTTGTATTTTAAAAACTGTCCTGAAGCGGGACTGGTAAATGTCACACCGATGTTTTGGATCTTCGCCACGTTTGGATTTGGATAGGTGCCGGAAAGATCTCCGCCTGCCGTAGCACCTGTTTGCATGGCGTTTGTAATTCGCGAATCATTTCCGGCGGCCAATGTGCCCGCGGTTGTGCCGACATTTGCAGAAATAGAATAGGATCCACTTCCAAGATCTGCCACAGAAAGAGGGCTCGATGCGGCGATAGAGCTCACTCCGCTGCCAGAGCCAGCAGAGGCCAGGGCGCACGAAAGAATTCCGGAGGAAGTAGAAGTTAAAACATAACCCGTTCCACAAGTGGGAATAGAACTTTTTAAAACAAAATCCGCTTCGGTCTTTGTGCCTAACATTGAGCTTGAACCCGATTTGCCGGCGAATGCCGCAAACGGAACCGAGCGGATGATGTTATCCGGAGCAATCAACTTCCATCCGCTTCCATCGTGAAATTGCACGCGTAATAAACGTCCATCGGTCGAAAGCGGCGAGTACGTGGCTCCGCCTTCACAATTTAAAGTGCCCGCATTTTCAAACGCATCTAAAAGATTAAAGCTAGATGAAAGTGGGAAAAGCTTCGTGCCTAAGCCAATAGGAATATCGAAAATCCCGTTCGAATTAGACATGTCGATGCCACTCACTTGTTCACGATAAAGCACGCAAGCCCCATTGGGATTAGTGATGCGAAATTCGAATGAAACGGAATGATACTGTAGCGGCTTATTATCTGACTTTACAATTCGACCTTGATAGCTAAATGTCGTCGGGGCCGCATTTACAAAGCTAATGTAAAACGTGACCAGAATACCAATCCAAAATGTTCCGAGGTTAATCACCGAGTTCATGATCTTCTTATCGGAGAAATCTCGAAGTCGGATAAGGCACTAAACCCTCAAAGGGCGACTAGATGTTTATTAAAATTAAACACGACATGGGAACGACTTAGGTTTTAAAGGGCGGTCGGACCGCCCACCAGAAATTCAAGAGTCTAATTCTTTTTTGCCGTGAATCTTCTTCGAATTGTCTCCTCAATAATAAAGGAGCAGTTCTCAGGTTCCGTGGTAGTAAGTCTAAAACCCATATGTCCCGAAGAAAAGATTTGAATAGAAAGAGCATCTTGGGTTCCCGAAGGAAAATGATAGCTTTCAGCTTTCACGATTTTATCCAAAGCAGAAAGCTCCACATATCCCAAGGGGGCCGTGCCTTTGCTTAAAAAAACAATACACATCTCTTTTAAAGGGCGCGAGTCGCCAAGAATCCCGTTTAAAGAAAACACGGCTCTGTGAGACGAGCTTAATGAGCCCGACTTATCCGACAAAACTACTTGCACATAGCTTCCGGTAAAAGCTCGGAAAAGATCGGAATTGAGTGAAAGACGAAGTTGATTTCGGAACAAGTTCGCGGTGGAAGCACTTTCAAGGGCGGCTTTGTCAAATAATGTGGATGTAATCAGTCTGGCTGTTGCTACACTCACCACAGCCATGCCTTTTTCGTTATAATGAATATCCGTCAAAGAATAAATCGCTTCATGCAGTAGCAGAGCAATTTTATTTTTTGAATCCAGCTTTTGAAACGCGTTACGCTCGACAAGGATTGAATTTATAAAACGATTGGCAATGGAAACCCTTTTGGTTTTATCAATCGGCTTACGAATCTCGTCGGGCTCTAAAAGAACCAGTTTTTCGTTGCTGTAGGACCAGCGGAAATATTCTAAAACCATCATGATATCATCACCCAAATAGGGGTGGCGGGCATTGAGATCGGTGAGTTTTCTTAAGAGCAAATCCCGTTCTTCCGCAGAAAGGTCGAGTTGATCCCAATTTTTTAGGCGAGCCTCAAGAATCGGGTCGCGATCGTTTCCAAACCACGGGGTTTTGTGAAGGTCATAATCGTAAAGATCTCGGGTGTAAATCTGTCCTTCGGACTCGTAGCCTTCACCACCACTTCCCACAAAGACGTAACTGGCGTGGGCGTTGTGAACAGCCAGAAGAAGAATTAGATACGCTAACACCGAAAAAAGAAATTTCATAAACTCTCATTAGATTCGTGAAGGTTCAGTGGCATGAAGCCCACAAGGATTTTAAAGATTTCGTTCTTTTTCTCAGAATGATTCATGATCGCATGCACTCTTTGGTAAAACTGACGAATTTCTTTTTTTACTTCCTCTATCTGACTGGCATCGCCGGTAAAGGTGAGGCTTGTCACATCGCGCGCTTCGGCAGGATCATTTAAAAGTGAATGACGAATAATATCCATGTTCGCCGCATGATGCTGACGGATCACCTCATTTGAAGGACCATCTTGCGTTTTTAATTTATCGGAAGCGGCGGGAAGGCGGACTTTGCCTTGAACTCTTTCTAAGTGGCCTAAGCTGATAAGATTTTCGATGATGTTTAAGACTTCGGTTTCTTCAATTCCTAATTTTTCAGCAAGGACTTTGTTTGACGGGACCGTATCTAGATTCTGAGAAAGTAGAATCGGGATATAGTGAGGACTGGTAAGCATCGAGTTTTGGTCAAACTCTGACAAAGAGGCCGCGGCTTCATGAAGCTTTTTTGAGGCGATAACTTTAAAGTGGTCGATCTTTTCTTGGGTCACCTTGAGGTGTTCTAAACTTTCGATGGCTCGCTCTAATGAAAGACTCCAGTTCGGAGTGCGGTTCAAAATAAAAGACATGGATGTTGGAGAAATATTGGCCGTCTTAGCGAAAGTCCGTAAGGAAAAGCGGCGATTGCGTTTCTTTATATCTTGAAACTGTTTTTCGAGAATATTTTCGAACTGTGTCTGCCAGGCTTCTTTCATGCCCGTAGACTATCCCCCGAGGGACGATAAGTTCAAGTCAAATGACAAAACTTTTTCTAGGATGTTTATGAGTTGTAAACACACTCTTCGAGCGGCGTGTCACAGTCGGAAATACAAAAAAATGGCGAGCTCGAGGGGCGAGCTCGCCGGAGGGATGGGTGAATTATAAAGTTGTGGGCGTTACAATCACGTCTACGCGACGATTTTGCGCACGACCTTCTTTTGTTTTATTTGAAGTCAGCGGTTTGTCAAAACCAACACCCACAGCGGAAACTTTCGCTTCTTCAAGGCCGTTGTTTTCAAGATACTTCGCGACAGAATCCGCGCGAATTTGTGAAAGCTTCATGTTAGCAGCTTTCGTGCCGGTTGAATCTGTATGGCCTTCCACGACAACTTGAGACGCTTTAAGGTCCACAGCAATGTCACGCACTTTAGCCAAAAGATCCATTGAGGATTCCGGCAGATTTGCCGTGCCTGATGGGAACTCCATTTTTTTAAGGCGAATGACTAAGTTATTTCCTTGTTGAAAAACTTCTGCTTCATCTTTGCTAAAACTTTTTTGCGCTTGAGCAATCGAATTTTGCAAAGCGATCGCAGAGTTGGCTTTTTGCAAACGAGCATTTTGGGCCGCCATGTTTTGTGATTGTTGCAAAACTTGACCTTCTAAAGCTTGGCTGGTCGCCTCTGAGCTTTCTAGATTTTTATTTAAAGAACTGATTTTTTGTTCTTGTTCTACCAAACGAGTCGCCGTGCCCTCATCGACTTTTCCATTTTTGGTCGCCGCAAGAACGGAAGTTAGCATCAATGCCGACTCTTTCGATTTCGCGACATCGGCAGAAAAATTTTCTGGCATGTTGCGATTGGCGCGGATTTTATTTTCGGCCGTCGTCATGTCTACTTGCGCTGTTTTTAGAGCGCTCGGAGAATATTTGCGCGCTTTTGCGTCGTCAGCAGCTTTAATACGTGCACGGCTGTCGCCCAATTGGGTTTCTAAAACAGATTCTAGTTCAAGGTTTAGATAATCACGTTGGAATTTCGCGATCTCGTCGACTTTAAGTTTATCAAGTTTTTTTGCTTCCGAACGAAGGTCATCATCGATATCTTTAAGGGCCTCTTTTGTTCTTGGGAAGTTTCGGGCGCCAGCTGCCAATGATTTTTCACGAGCTTCGATGATTTGCGATACTTTGGCGCGTCTTTCTTCGCCTGTTTGAGTCGCTTTATCTAGGTAAGCCTGAGCTTGAGCCACGTCGCCCAAGATTTCTTTTTGATCTTGAGAAGAAGCTAAGTCATCTTGAGCCTCTTTAAGATATTTTTGAGCTTTTTCAAAATCGTCACTTGCCAGGACATCAAGCTGCTTTGCATGGCCCTCGGCGATAGCCGCTTCTAAGCGAGTGATTTCGGTGGTTGGGTTTGACGACGGGTCAATGTCCGCCATTTTTGGTTTTGAAGAACATGCGGCCAATGTGGCAAACACGCACAGAGGCAAAATTCGCGCAGATATTTTGAAGTTCATTTTTTTTCTCCGATGAATTCGCTGAAAAAAGTTTCAGACGTTTTTGTTTTCGTTCGAAATCCTGGTTTGCGATCCACGTGCCACGAGCCTTTTTGGTTTAAAACTGATATATCGCAGTTAAGATTTCTTCATGGGGCTTTTTAGTAATTTGCATAAAGGCGGCGAGGCAAAAGTCGCAGGGCGCGGCCTGGGGTCCTGATAGTAAAAAGGCCCTGATCTAGAGATCAGAGCCTTTGCGTTCTGTTGAGTGACAAAAAATTATCGGCAGCCAGCAGGACGGCAGAAGCGAGAGAAGCGTTCGCATTTATCCATCGCCATTCTTTGAGCCCAACGGGGATCGTTGGCAGTCGCACGGAACATTTCGCCACGGGCGTTGCGAGCAAAACAAGTCACGTATTGTGGAGGACGAGGGCCTGGACGACCTGGGTGACCATAACCCGGTCCACCTGGGCGGCCTGGACGACCCGGACGATCTGGTCCCGGACGGCGTGGCCAGCTCTGAATTTCAGTAGCGCCAAAAACATGCATACCATCTGGTGAAAGCATTTCGATGGCTTCTGGAGACATCGCGCCTTCTTCTTGTTCATAGACGTAAGAGTTGTCGATATTTTCAGTCACAAAATCATTGGCGTAAGAAACTGAGCCCAATAAAGCCATCGACATTGCTGCTAAAACCATTTTCTTCATGAAACCTCTCCTTATGGTTAGTTAAAACTTGGGGACAGTTTTAATAGGGTTCTTAATCATGCGGCAATTTAAGGAGCTGTAATGTGTCAACAGGCAGGAGGGGAGTTTATAATGTAACAATAACTGTTGCAATTAAGCTGAACCCTTGATATCTAAGTGATCATCAGGAGTTTTCATGTCGACATTGTTTGATCCTTTAAAGCTAGGTTCTCTCACTCTTAAAAATAGACTTGTTATGGCCCCGTTAACGCGCTCGCGCGCGGTCGGCGAAGGGCGCATCCCCAACGATCTTATGGTGAAGTACTATGAACAACGCGCATCGGCAGGTTTGATTCTGACTGAAGCCACCGCGGTGACGCCGATGGGCGTAGGCTATGCGCACACGCCCGGAATTTGGTCCAAAGAACAAGTCCAAGGCTGGAAGAAAATCACGGAGGCTGTTCATAAAAAAGGCGGTCTGATCTTTATGCAGTTATGGCATGTGGGACGAATCTCTCATCCGGTATTTTTAAATGGCAAAGAACCTGTGGCGCCTTCCGCGATTAAACCTAAAGGTCATGTCAGCTTAGTAAGACCGATCACGGAATATGTGACCCCGAGAGCTCTTGAAACTGCCGAAGTCAAAGAGATCGTCCAACAATATAAAATCGGTGCCGCCAACGCAAAAGAAGCGGGCTTTGATGGAGTCGAACTTCACGCGGCCAACGGTTATTTGATTGATCAGTTTTTACAAGACAGCACCAATCATCGCACCGATGAATACGGAGGCTCGATTGAAAATCGCGCGAAGTTTTTATTAGAAATCACGGATGCGGTGATTTCCGTGTGGGGTGCTGATAAAGTCGGCGTGCATTTAGCACCTCGCCGTGATTCCCATGATATGGGGGATTCAAACCCAGAAAAAACTTTTGCTTATGCCGCTCAAGAACTGGATAAACGCAAAGTGGCTTTTATCTTCACTCGTGAATACGAAGGGCCCGACAGCATCACGCCGATCATTCGTAAGAACTATCACGGCGTATTGATCGTGAATGAAAAGATGACCAAAGAAAGTGCAGAGAAATTAATATCTAGCAAAGCAGCAGACGCCGTTTCATTCGGAAAACTTTTTATCGCGAATCCGGATCTGCCCGAGCGCTTTAAACAAAATGCTCCGCTCAATGAGCCACAACCTCAGACCTTTTATGCCGAAGGCGAGACGGGCTACACAGATTATCCTTTTTTAAAGCAGTAAATTTTTGCGCGGGAATTGCTTTTCGGAGAATACTACTTAATACAGCAGCGATAAGTTCGTGTTCCCGTGATCGCTTGGTCGGTCATGGTTTCACAACTTCCGTTACCCATCGTGAGGGCAAAATGAGTGCCGCTGATATTGTAGTGTTCATCACTGGCCCATTCGTTATTTCCAGAACTCATGGCGGTAGGTAAACCCGTTTTGCACGCTCGATACCACTGGTCGTTAGAGCACAACGAAGCCACACCACGAGTGGTGGATTCAGCATAACAAGTTGTTTTCGCATTTAAGAACGTCGCGGCTGTTTTTTCTACGGTGCTGATGCAGTAACTGCTTGGCAATCCGGCCGCGCCAATCAAAGTGTATCCGGTCGGGCAGGTGGTGGGGCCGCCAGCGCCGACGGAGTATTCAACCCATCCTGCAGATCCACACATATAAAGTTTGTTATTGGTAGGATCTGATTTAATTCTTCCGTATTCCGCAGCGGCATCACAATCTGTAGCGGCGGGGACACCATTGATTACATCCAGTTGCACATAACCTGTGACGTGCAAGGCACTTTGCGGATTAGGGGTTGCGACCCCCACATTGCCATTAGCAAGCAGAGTCATAGATTCTGCATACGACGAGGATCCATTGGGAACGACCGTTAATATCAGATTCGCACCCGCCGCCGAGGCAGAGTGGTTTTCAGTGGCAACCGAAATCATTCCGGCGCCAGAGTTTGAATTGTGATTACGCATTTGGATGGTTCCTAGGATATCCCCATTTTGGGCGTAGGTGGGGGATGAGTAGGTCCCACGAGATCTCACCGTATAGATGTTAGGACTTGCACTGCTGGATGAGACGTGGTTGTACATGTCGTTCCAATCATTGGCCATGACACCCAAACGCCCGCCCACGACACTGAGTTTTTCAGTCGGCGAGTTCGTTCCGATCCCGACGTTCCCGTTAGAGCCTTTGATGCGCAGGACTTCCACGCCAGTAGCCGAAGAATCCGCCGCTTTAATGGCAAAATCCCCTGACGTGTCGCTTTGACGGATGGACTCAATCGCGGCACTGCCAGCAAATCCACCAGCAACCGTGCTATTAACTAAATTTAGAGTCGTCCCAGTTCCCGCACCACCAAAATTAGAGCGAAGCTCGGCCAAAACGGTTTTGTTCGTATTTCCGCCACCGACCACGTTTAATAAATGAGAAGGCGAGGAGGATCCGATCCCAAAATTTCCGGCGCCCGTTAATGTCGCCATCACGTTGTTACTGCTATTTACGAAATCAAGACCGGCTGTCGAAGACGATGTGCCCATTTTTAATTTTAAGTTGTCCGTGCCAGAGGCAAAACCCAAAACATCAATGGCCATTCCGCCCGTATTTCGTTTCATTTTTAAAAACCGCGCGTTATCTAGCAAGATATCGCCACCACTAATATGAAGTGAAGATTCTGGTGAAGCGGTTCCGATACCCACACTTCCCGTAGATCTATAAACATTTCCGCTGGCCGCGGTCCATTGGGCCGTGGTGACCGATGAGGGAAGGCGCGCGGCATCGATAGTGCCCGTCGTGATGGCGCCCGCATCTAAAGAGCCAATGCCTTGGCAAGTGAATGAATCCGTTAATGAAGACCAAGCGACGGTTTGATTGGCAGCGCACGATCCGACATTAAACGCCGAACCACCGACCGAGTTTTTAATGTCACTAAAAAGAATGTCTTGGCCGGACCACACCGTGCCATTTGATTTCAAAAATTTTCCACTGGCGCCCGAAGCCGTCGGAAGTCCGGTGATGGCATTGGTTGAAATCGCCGTCACACGTCCCTTAGCATCGACTGTTACGGCGGGGATTGCCGTTGCACTGCCGTAAGTGCCGGCCGTTAAGCCGGACACCGTTTCAAGTTTGTTTTGAGTGACAGCACCATCAGCAAGTTCTGTTGTGCCCACACTGCCGGCAGCAAGGCTTCCGCCGCCAGACGGCCAAGAGCTGATACATGAAGCACCGATACAAAACTCGGTGGCTTTGACTTTTCCCGCAACATCTATTTTTTGCGTTGGATTATCAACCCCGAATCCGATATTACCCGAGGAATCCATGCTCAGACGGCGAGCGTTGGCGATCGCATCCCAGATATAAAAAGCTTGTGTGCCCGAACCCGCGGGATCGACCCCGATCGTAAACTGGTCTGTGCCACCGCCACGGAATTTGATTTCACTTTTAAAGTTTCCTGCGCCAAAAGTATTATCTAAGACTAACGCATTTAGATTTGCGGCACCCACGGCACCCGGGTTGCTGGCAAAGCGACCCGACACCATCGTTCCTGTTCCAGTGGACTCCGCATCAACTAGCGCCGCCGGAGAAGTGACCCCAACCCCGATGCGACCGTTGTGCGAGATACGCACTTTTTCGGTGCTCGAGTTTGTGCCATTGGTGGCGGTTTTAAAAATAATATTAGTTCCGGTTTTTGTCGTATCCCAAGCTTCCCCTGGTGAAAGTAAGATCGACGCCCCTTCTTTCCAAGCGGCCCCATCATAACCCATGCCGTTGACATTCAGCAGGTGTTGAGAAGTATTAATAGCAGTGGGGGCGGCCAAGGTTCCTTGGCTTCGATAACCGGTAAAGGTGGGGTTCTCGGTGCCAGAGGCTGTTCTAGCCGCATAGCGACCGCCCACGTCCGTGCCTTCGGCTTTAACAATCACACCCGCGCGATTCGGATGAACGGCGGTGGAAGGTGTGGTGGACTGAATCGTCAAAGACACATCCGGAGAGTTTGTCCCAACGCCCACTTTTCCTGTCGTGCGATACACATTCGTACCGTCACCACTCCAAAAATTTCCGGTGATCGCTGATGTCAGGGCGTCTTGCTTAGAGTTAAAAGTATTCCAATCTGTCGCCGACAAATATCCCGATGTTGAGGCTGAACTTTGACCCATGTCACCCGGAACCCAATTAGTCCCATCAAATTTTAAAAATTTTCCCGTGGTGGGAGCGGTTGAAAAATCAATTCCCACTCCTTTGATTTTAGCAACAGTAGGGTTCGGATAAGTGCCGGCTAAATCTCCGCCGGCGGTCGCGCCAGATTGCAAAGCATTGACGATGCGCGAATCATTACCCGCGGCCAAAGTTCCCGAAGCTGTTCCGACCGTCGCAGAAATTGTGACGTTGCCTGTTCCAGAGACCACAATCGGGCCTGAACCCGCGACACCCGTGATGGTGCCGCCGCCACCGCTGCCAGTTTGATCGGTCACACACTGAAAACCAGTTCCATTAAACGAAAGGACTTGGGTGCCAGAGCACGCCGTGCTAGGTAAAGAGCTCTTCATCACAAAATCCGCGACCGGATGATTACCAAGTTTTTCAGCGGCAAGACTGAATCCTGCAAAAGGGACAGAGCGGATGATCGAATCCGGTGAAATCATACGCCAAGAAGAGCCATCATGAAATTGCACGCGCAAGCGGCGTCCATCATTGACTGCCGGAACGTAAGTCGCGCCGCCATCACAAGTAAAGCTGCCAAGATTATTAAATGCGTCTAATATGGTGAAGCTCGCGGTCAGAGGGAAATTGTGAGAAGCTCCAATCGGCGTATCAAAAATACCGTTGGAGTTAGCCATATTCAGGCCATTGACTTGCTCGCGAAATATAACGCAGGATCCGTTGGGTGAAGTGATTTCAAATTGGAAACTGACACTTGTGTGTTGTAACGGCTGACCATCTGCTTTGACGATACGACCTTGATAACTTAAAGAGGCGGGGGCTGCCATTGTCAGAGATGATCCGAAAAAAACTGTTAGCAAAATGAAAATTCTCATAACCGTACCTACACGTTCTAGAAGGGTTGTACTCTTTTCGGAACTTTGGATTGGTTTCCTTAGTAAGATTGCGAGAAAATCATTAAAATGAGCCACCTAGAGAACCTGACAACGTGAAAACCAATAAAATGCAGCTGGTGAACTTTTAAGCCGCGAAATATGAGTAATAACTAAGATTTTATAAATATGAAAAAGTTTGATTCTATCCGATTGAATCTGCGTGGGTGCGAGAATGTTTTGAAGAAGCAAAAGTAAAAGTGAAAATTGGAAGGTCGTTATTTATTTGGGAATACGTTCCCAGGGTTCAAAAAAGAACTTTTTGTCCCCGAACATTTTCAAATTATTATTCACATACGGACTCGACAGCGTTCGGCCGCGCCGTTATCATACAGGGAGGTGGTCTAAAGGTTCAGGAGGAACGTTGTGGCTGTTAAAATGAATGTTAAAACTTCAGGCAATTGCACGATGATGTCCATCGAAGGCAGCCTGATAGAGCCTGATTCTGAGTTTGAAGGTCTTAATATCAATCCTACTTACGATCTAATTGTCGACCTCGAAGGTCTAAAGCTTATTAACTCCATGGGCGTTCGCCACTTTCATGCATGGAGCTCTGGACTTCAGGCTAGGGAAGTGATTTTTGAAAACTGCCCTCCCATTTTTATTTATCAATTGAACCTTGTGCCTCATTTTTTACCATCCAAAAGCCATATCGAAAGCTTTTTAGTGCCTTATTATTCAGACGGCACGAAAGAAGAAAAATTGGTTCTTTTCAAAAAAGATGTTCACTATAAAAAAGTGGGCGGCAAAGTCGTATTAGAAAAGCCGGAAGTTTTGGATTCTAAAGGCGATGCTATGCAGCCAGATATTATGACCGAAAGATATTTTAATTTCTTAAACGACTATTTTTAAATAAGAAGGTCGAACCGTATTCGTGGTGGCGTTTTCATGATGAATACGAATGAATCCTAAAAAATAAACCAAACCTCGTTGTTTAATATTACTCTTTCTCGTCGTGGCGGTTGTGCTTGACCCTGTAAACGGTCTCTGACTTTATGCCGTCATGTTCAAATTTATTTTCTTTTTCTTCTTTGGTTTTTTATCCTGCCGTGCTTTGGCCTATGATGTGATTTATGGGGTTTCGCCTTATTACTTCACTCAAGGTCGCCCGCTCACGGTGATTTCTGAAATCACGCGACGTCTGCCGGAACTCAAAGATCTGGGTGTGACCGTCTTGTGGGTGCAGCCGATTTTTCCTTCTGCGGAGCCGGGTCAATCTTATGACACCATCGATTTTTTTACGATCAATCCCAGCTATGGAACTGAAGAACAATTTAAAAACTTAATCCGCAATGCCCACGCGTTAAATATCAAAGTCATCTTAGATATCGCTTTGAATCACACACCCTTGCAGCATCCTTTTGCTCAAGAGGTTCTACGAAACGGTAAAGCATCACGCCTTTATGATTTTTATCAGCATGAAATTGAAACGGCCAGCGTGTACTCGCAATTTCAAAATATTCTGATGGTAGATGAAATTCCTTTTGTCTATTACTTCTGGGAAAAGCTAGTGAATCTTAATTACGCCCATCCCGCGGTCCAAAGGTATGCGATTGAAGTGTTAAGGCATTGGACTTTGAAATTTTCCGTTGATGGATTTCGTCTGGATGCTGGTTGGGCACCCGCTTCACGATGGCCGTTATTTTATGAAAGCATTGTCAAAGAGCTAAAAAAGATCAACCCCGAGGCCTTGATCTTAGCGGAAGACAAAGCTTTTTTCGCCGCTGGGCCCTACACGTGGGCTTATGATTGGAACAATCAAGATCCAGACTGGGTGTCGCGATGGGCGTTTCAGACGGGTGAAGGTCACGAAGAAACAATTTTTAATGAAAAGGATCCTGAAGCCGCCGCCCAATATTTAGCCGATATTTTGCGTGAGCAAAAAAATAAAGATGCTTCCCGCGTGGCGCGCTATCTGCAAAATAACGACACACCCAGCTTTTTATTCTCCCACACCCGGGAACAAACGTTCTTTGCGGCCTCCGTGATGGCGTTCCTGCCAGGCCCTCTGTTAATGTTCTATGGTCAAGCGGAGGGTTTCAAGTACCCGCAATGGCATTTGCCTTCCATCCAGCCTGAAATCACCTTGGCGGAGCATGATGCATCACTTTGGTTGCATTATCAAAAATTGATTCGATGGCGAAAAAGTTTGGGAGGGTTTAATACGATCACATCTGTGAAACGAATGGCGGCTCAGGTGCACGTGACAGTTCAGGGATCTCATAAGGTGACGTTTGATTTTGCAAATCAAAAGGTGACGGTCAATGGGATTTCCGCCGGGGGAGCGAACTAGGAGATAAAAACCTCCTAGTTCAGTAATACCTATTCTTCATCCATTTCGTCATTTTTAGTGGTTCTTGCACCACGTTTTGAACTTTGAGATTTTACGGATGACGAAGAAGAGCGAGAAGATGAACTAGATGGTTTTGAAGAGCTTGAAGAACTTCGTCGTGAACTATTTTGTTTTGCCATGATGGCCTCCTTTTTGTTGTAAGCTCATTATGAAATAAAAAAAGACCCGAAAGAAATCTTCTTCCGGGTCCTGTGTGGAAATAAACTTTCACCACTCAACTAAATAAGAGCGAGTGCATTCCCGATGGAACGGAATTTTGAATTAAAAGAACTCTGTTTATCAATCCATCCGGCATATTTAAACTGTCGCAACTCGGGTAGCGTGATTTGCGAGTAATGCGAAGACGTGTAAAGCAGGACAGGCGTCGGGGATTTTTTCCGTGAAGGCGGAACAATTTGTTCTAAGAGCAGCAAGGTTTCTTGTCCACCCATCTTGGGCATTTGCCAATCTAAAATCACGAGGTCAAAGTTTTGACTTTGCAAAAGGGGAATCGCGTCCTGGCCATCAAAAGCCAGGTCCAAATCGCAGTGATAGTGGGAAAGAATGGTCGATAGAAGTCTTATAGAATCAATGCAGTCATCAATGGCCAAAACCTTCGGGGTTGTGGTCGTTGGGTTTAAATCTTGTCGCATCTTTTGCACCTCTTGAGGACTCCATGGTGCGCAAAAGATCAGGCTTGAGCAAGACCGGGAACGAACCTTTTCAAGATTGTCATTCTCCCGGTCTTTGGAAGTGTTTAATTAATTAAGGGGAAGAACCACGGGCTGTAAAAGTCCGCTTAAAGACATTTGATAGATTTCGCCTTTAACCAACGCGCCAGTTTCTTTGTCTGATGAAAACGTCACGGTGCGATTGTATTTCGCACGTAAGCCCGGGAAGCCGGGAAGGCTTGTAGAATATTGATAGCCTCGGAAATCCAAAGTTTTAAATTTTGTTTTCGGCAGTAACGCGATCAAGTTGAATTTCACTTCATCGATCTCAACCGTTTGAAAGATATGAGTCACTAAAGCATCGGCTTCATAACCCTGATCGATAAGCTCGCGAAGTTTGCGTTTATCGTCCTCCGACTTAATCGCAAAGTGTTGGAACTTGCCTTCTTTTTTTAATTGCAATGCATGTTCAACAGTCGCGTCGTCATAAATCAACATGCGGGCTTCTTTGTCGCCAAAAAAGTATTCGCCATGTTTTGGCGCCGAAACGGTTTCCGCTAAGCTCTCCGCTTTTTTCATATCTTGGAAAAGCCAGTTGTAGGCGTCAGCACTTTTCGCAAAAGAAGAAACACTGAGCAACAAGATCGAAGAAATAACGGCCAAAGACTTCATAACAAATCCTTTAAGAGGGGTGTTTTAGAGGGGCCTTTGTATCTCAAGGCAGGCCGGATGGCCAATTCTAAATTGGTAACGGATGTCCTATGAAAATCCATTGAAAGCAATATAGGGTGTAATGGGCTTATAGTAGAGTTGTCTCGCCGCGACATAAGGCCATTGCGGTTATACACCATTCTCAGCCTTGGTCCGCAGGGGAGGCTGGGCGTAAACTAAATGGGTCATATGGAGGTGAATTATGGCTCAAAACCAAGAACATCATCCTAAGCCCTCGCAGACGCACACTCCTGAGGGCCCCCCTGAAGAATATATTAACGATCACAATGATCGCATTCAGCCCCCGCCAGGACCTAAACAGCTTGCCGCACCAAAACCCGGGGTGCTTACAACGATCGGAAAAATTCTTAGCTTTTTACATCGCTAGTTGTGTCCCCAGGCTGCTGTCAAAGAAGTTATCAGGGCGATGACTAAATCTGTTATCGTCTCGATTCGGCACACCCGAGCGTTGCTTTAATGGATTTGGGGCGGTGCCGCTCTTGCTATATCTACCAGTTAGGTAGGAGTAGCAGATGAAATCTGTAGCGGTATCTATTGCGATTGTTGGAAGTCTCTTCATGGGAGCTTATGCCCCTGCGGCCCCTGTTTGCGCCAGAGTCTTCTCCCATGTTTCAGACTACTCTCCTGTGACATTCTTGAATGATAAAGTGAACAAGGTCGAAGCGCGGATTCTTTTAGAAAATCAAAGTGCTGATCTTGCCTACGCCCCACTGAAGTTAAAGCTGGGCGCCAAACGCGATGATTTGATGGGCTTTTTCTATGATAACAAGATCGTGGAATTCTCTGAAACCACGCACTTAATGGCCGATAAGCTTATCATGGCGAAAATCCTGCAAAAACACTTAGGGGATCGCTTCTTGGAATTCCACCCCCCAACAATGGGTGTAAAAGAGTTCTTAGCCAAAAATAAATTCGTCAATGCCGACGGCAAAGTGATTGTGTCTAAAGCAAAACTCTCAGCCGCGTTAGATAAAGAATTTCCTCAAGGTTTTATCATCAAGCCCACACTGGATTGGTCTTCTAGTGGTAAAAGCTTTTATAAAGACAAAAAAGAAATCGTCGACCTTTTAATGAAGGGTGATAATGCTCTTTATAATTCAGCGGATATGGCCGAAGCCTTTGGCGGTAACAAGACCGGTCGCATCGGCAGTGGTGAAAAACTGATGATGATGGGGATGATCGAAGGGACGGGATTGTCCAATTCAAAATACGGTGAAGCCAATGAATTCCGCGCCCATGCTTTTTATGGTCATGTCGTAAAAGGGGCGACCGAAACTCGCTGGTACACCCCACAAAACAAAGAAAAAATTGAAGCGGTCGATCGCTTTGTTGAAGACCTTTTGCAAAGCATGCCTAAAGGATTTTCTCATCGCATGGGATTTTCTTTTGATATTTTCGTCACTCCCCAAGGAAAGCTGCAAATCATTGAAGTGAACACCAATCGGGGTGAAAGAACCAATTGGTCAGGGTTTTTAAGAACACCAAAAACGATTGGTGCTTACGCTCGTCACGTGAAAGATCATTACGGTTGGGCGATTGAGGGCACCGAAGGCTGGATGTTTTATAATAATTTAGCCAACGCCAAAAAACACGTGAAACATGACATCGTCGATTGGATGAAGGACGCGGCAAACCCTGAAAGTCATGACTATGCTCTTGAAGGCTTTCGCATGATGCAAAAAGATTATTTTGCACCGGTTTTAGAGAACGCAAAGGACCCGGTGAAATTGCAAAGCGCTGACTTCGTGGAACTATTGGATTTTGCGCAAAACTATTCGATCCGTTTAAGCAAGGTTAAAAAAATCGGCGATAAAGCCTGGAACGACTTTGTCACTTGGACAAAGACATTGGAGCACTAATGAAAACCGCGGCAATGACATTCCTTTTATTATGTCTTTCAGTGGGCGCTCAGGCGCAACAGCTGATGAAGTTTGCTCATGATGAAGCATTTGATGCCGACAAAGCCCCGCGCGTAGGGATCGAAGTGGAGATGTCGGGACTTCGTACCAAAGAAATCGCTTTGATTGTACAAAAGAAAATCGGTGGTGAAATTCAAATTGTTCCTAATGAATACGGCGTGCCGGAATATCATTTACAAAAATCTGCCATTGGACGCGTGGTCGTAAAACCTGAGGATAATGGTTCTTCAGCGATTGGTAACTTAGAAGAAGCTTACGAAAAAACATTGATCACCGAAATCGTGACGGATCCGATTCATTATGCGGATGTCGAAAAATTGCAAAAAGCCATGGACGCTTTGAAAGCTTCGGGTGCGAAGGGCACGGCGGATGGTTTAGCCGTTTCGATTCAAGTGAATGTCGAAATCGCTCAAGGGGACCGCAGCAAGGCGACGCCGCAAGAAATTATTGATTTGATTAAGACTTACTTAAGCCCTGAAAACCGCAAAGACATTGCGGCCACTTACCAAGTGCCAGAATTCCGTCGTAAATACTTAGGTGATTTTTCACCAGGCTTTATGAAGCTGATCAATCAACCTCATTACAATCCTACTTGGAGAGAGTTCTATAACGATTTCATGTACCGCCAAGGTGCCGAAGTGATGGGCATTGAAGGTGCGTGGAAGTCTCCAATCAGCCAAGTGAAAAAAGAAGTGATGTACAAGCTTCATGCTGAAGGATTTGATAAAATCTTGCCGGTGATGAAATGGAACTACTTACGTCTTTCTTCAATGATGATGTACATGATGCCGCAGGATCCTCTGTCTAAGTTCTTAGTCGAAACCACATGGTTTAAAGGTTACCCTTTGTTTGAAAATCGCGAACCAAACAACAACTTTAATGTGGTTAAAGCGGTGCGTGAGACTTTGGGATTAAAACGTCTGAGTGAAACAGTCGGGTTTTTCCGCGTGAATCACCCTGAAGATTATCAAAAGTTTTTAAGCATCAAAGCCCGCGCGTGTTCTGCGGTGTTTGCCGGACACTAGGAGTCAGTTATGAAATTGCACTTCGCTAAAAAACATCTTATCGCCGCTGCCATCTTGCTAACCCAAGTCACGGCCGTTTCACCGGCCATGGCCGAAGCCATGCGCTGTGAGTCGGTCTTTACTAAAGGGGCGGTATCTCCCGTAGCGCGCCTGCAAGCGGTTGATAAAATCTCTTACAAAGATTTGATTGAACTTGATGCACAAGGCTTTGCGTTTGCCAAGGGCTCGCTAAAAACCGCGGGCAAAGAAATGCAATTTGGTTTTGAATCCGAATACACTCTGAATGAAGTCGGCCCGTTGACAAATTTCTATGGTCCTGCACCTGAAGCGGGGATTTCAAAACAAGCATGGCTGGCGATGCCGGTTGAAAAGCGCATGGAATGGGTTTTTGCCAAGGCAAAATCAATTCCGTTTGGGGCCAAAGACCCGGTGATGGTGCTTTTAGATAAAAATCCCGAACTTTCATTTCTGCCTCAGCAACTTATTAAAGACGACACGGGGAACGTGGAAATCGTCGTGGCTCCAGCCAATAGATTTGAAACTTGGCTCAACCAAGTTCGTTGGATTAACAAAAATCTAGGTGTGGGATCCATGCAAGCCATGATCAGCCAACCCAAAGAAAGCTTCTTTGCTCCCAGCGGAGATATCAAAGAAGTCACTTTAAAAGAAGACATCGGGTATTTTAACTTTGTCCATGAGGCCGACGTTTTATCGCGCATGGCTCAAGGGGCTGAAAAATTTGCGGCGGACAATTCTAAAGAAGTGATGCGACCTTTCTTACATCCTTATCTAGGACCCATGGTGAAATTCCGCCATAAAAAAATGGTCGAAGCCATGACGGAAGTGGCACACGGTAAAATTTTAAATCCCGAAGAAACCGCCGCGATCATCAAGCTTGAGCATTCCTTTAAATATATTGGCTCTTCTTCATGGCGCCCGGACATTGCGGGCACAACGCGCGTTTCTCAGGAAGTGCGTGACGCCCATAAAGACGAAGCTCTGCTGGTTGACCGCGTGGCCAGATCTATTTATTACGCCCAAAAAGGTCGCAGCCCCTTTGTCGGTATGGATAAGATCAAGGTTTTAGATACTCAAAGCGATTTTGAAAAGTTCACACCTGAAGTGCAGAACTTACTAAAAACTATTTATCCAAGTAAGGCGCCAAAAAAATTCGAATTTGATAAAGCCATTTTAGTTCATGAAACTTTCCGTAATTTTGCGTATCCATTAAAATCGTGGAGACCCACTCTTCAAGCTTTAGATGCCAGTGGACTTTCAAAAACGGTGAGTGCGGCGCAAGAGGCTTACGTTGCCAAATTAACTCAAATTGCGGCAGATCATGCCCAAGGCCAAATCACCACCGAGCAAGCCCGCGCTTTAACTCAAGGAGCTTTGTCTCAGTTTGCGGTGGAAAGCCGTTTGAATGAAACTTTCGTGAATTTCCAGTCGGTACTGCCTAAAAGATATTCCGAAGGACACACAGGTCTTATGGCTCCTCGCCGCGGGTTGGAATTAAGACTCGCTTCTTTTAAAAATCAATGGAAAGACAATGTGCAAGTCATTCCAGGCGTGACTTTTAAATACCGTGATGGCGAACAAAAAACCAACACGGACCGTGACGTCTTGATGATTTCAACGGATGGTTTATCAGCCGCCCAGGTTTCTAAGCTTGAAAAAGATTACTTAGACATGATCACGATCCAGGCTATGACTTTTCCGTTAAAAGAGCGCGCCAGCCACACTTTGGTGCAAGTAGATGGCAAAGTTTATAACTTTGGTTACAACCCCATTCAGTATTTTTCTAAATTCCGTACGGGGGATTATGCCGCCGCTTCTTCACGTCGCTTAGAGCCGATCGTGCTTTTAAGCCGTCTCGAAGAAGTCAACATGACCAAATACATCGCCAACATCAAAGATAATAAAAACGCGGTGCTGGGTCGTTTCCGCCTTGAAGGGGATCCAAGAACTCATGGCAAGATCGATAACAATAAAAGCGAGTGCGGTAATAACTGCACCACTTGGGTGACGGGTGCGCCGATTGGCAAAAATGGAGAATCACTGGTTTGGCTTTTAGGTGGCGACAGAACCGTTCCTTGGGTGCAACAAAACCCGGGATGGTTAGGATCTTGGATGGTGGGCACAGCTTCTTTAGAGCGCGTGCCGATGGTGGCTTACTGGACGCCAAAATCTATCCAAAACTCTTTAAAAGAAGATTTTACCGACAATACATTAAATTGGGATTTTAATCGTAAATGATTTCTAAGATCTTGGCATTTTTTTATTTAGTAATAACGATGGTGCTGTCGGTGACAGCATTCGCGGACAATCGCGACCATTGGTCGGCGCAAATTGATTCGCAAGAAGTCGTCTTACAAAATGGCGAGAGCAAGTATATTTTCTCAAGTGCCTTAGAGTTTCGTGCGGCACGCGATCAAGTTTTACTTTTGTCTACAGGAAATGGAATCTTTGACTCGCAGTGGGCCAATGGTCAGAAAATTATAATTCCCAATGCCATTTTCCAACGTTTTTTACGTTTATCTAAAGAGGCTCCCTTGCAAGCCAAAATGGAAAATATCTTTGAGTCTTGGACTCATGAAGGGGATTGGGTTCATCTTTACGTGAAAAAGTCTTTACGGCAAGCTCTCAAGGCCCAAGGTGCTGCGCCGGCTGTGGATTTATTATGGCTAGGTTGTGTTGATTCCGAGCACTTATGCCTAGGTATGAATGACACGCTTTCAAATCCAAATCTTTTGTCTGCAGAAATTCCATTTGAAGTGGCAAAGACCCTTAAGCCCGAAGATCTAGAGAGTTTCCGCATGCGTACCAAAGATCTGACGGCTTTTGCCTTAGCGAAAGCCTTTCAAAAAGCCGGCATGCCTAATTCACTCGCACAGTGGAATGCGGTGAAGCTTCTTTCCCGCCGTGCTTCGTTATTGAGAGAGAAAAACATCTTTTTATCTCAAGTTCAAAATTTCCAATATGGCGAAGTCATCCGTGATGGTGTTTTGATGAAAAATCCGGAAGGCTTGGAAGTGGATTTCACTTTTGACCGTCTGGATGCAAAGATTCGGGATTTTATCTCAAATCGCTATGAAGATGTGGAAGGTCTTGCAAAGTATTTGCTGGCGCATTCTCCCTATGTTGCTTACGAATACGATAAAGGCCTTGGTGGCTTTAGCGTGGGCCCTGGATTTATGTTCCGTATTAAAAGAAAAATTTTAAAAAATCCACACTCGAATTCTCCGGCGAATCTGTATCGTATTAATGACTCCGTCGATTTAATTGTGACCATAAACGTGGGTTACGGAAAGTCTCTCGGACCCGCGCGCGCAGGCATTGGCGTGGGCCCAGGTTATATGCGTAAATACCTATTTAGCTCTTTTGCTTCATCTAAGGAGACGGCTTCAAAATCGCCGTGGACATTGACCAAAGAGATGGTGATGGGGGCATCCATAGATCAACTTAAGCGAGGTCAAAGCTTTACTGTCGAGTCCGGCTGGACGGCGGGAGCGGTGGCCAGTGGATATCTTGAAATTTACAAATCTTCTCGCGTACGACCGCAAGCAAACTTTGGTGGATCGTACCGCTTTTTAAGCCGTCACTATGTTTACATGGAAGACGAAAATAATGCGCTCGTTGGTTTTGGTGATTCTCGCGGTTATGATTTCAGTGCTCAAGTTTTTTTTCGCGCCGTTACCAGATTTGCAAAGTTACCTGTTTTAACATGGTCATACTCGGCCTTAGCGCAAAAGGGCGGGGTGTATCGTGTTCCCATGGCGGAACTTGTAAAAAAAGGCGAAGTAGGTAAAGAGGCGGACTATCATGGGAAATATGCCGAAGTAAAATATGATGCTGACTATATCAACAAATACATGCACTCGAATGTGTGGTTTTTTAAAACGACCAAGACTCGTTGGGATGGTTTCATAGATCTAAAGCCAGAGTCCTTGAACCCATCAAACTTGGTGGATCAACGTCATCGCTTTTATTTACTGGAAAGCTCTGCCGACTCTAGCAAGCGCTTTTCGCTGGGCAATGATCCTGCCAATGAAGTCTGCACGACATGGGCCGCCTTTGAAGCTGACGCGAATAACCCACAAACTCGATTCTTTGACGGAAGCTTTAAATTGACGTGTACGCACTTCTACACGGAAAAAAGGCCGTTAACGCTCTACGCGCTTTCGCAAATTACGTCATCGCTGAATATGGATTTAAAATCCATGCAAGCGGGGCTATTGCCAAAACCTGAAGACGACAAACAAGCAGAGTTGTCTTGGGACGTGAAAATGTCCTGGAAAGATTTGTCTCCGTTATTCGCACAAGGTGGTAATAACACGGGCTGGATCAAAGAATTAGAAAGCGAGATCTTAAATCTTAGAAAAACATCTAGAGAAAACATCAAAATCGACGAAGAGGCGCACGAAAGATTTGTATTTGTCATGGCGATCCATCAGGTCCTAGGACAAAACACGGAAGAAGCCCGCGCGAAGGCTTTCTTTAATTGGATTGCGCAGTCGAATTCAAAAGACGTGATTTTAAAGTTTTTATTAAAGAAGTTAAAAAATACGTCAGTCAGTTTGCATGTATTTAGACCGCATATGAAAGAGCATGCACTGGTTGAACAGAATTTTTCATATGGCGAAATCCCGGTCACAACCGCATTTCAGTTAATTGAGGAGAAGAACAAATGGCTAGGCTTAAATTAATTTCTGTTATAGCAGTGCTATTCGCGTCCCATATTTCTCTAGCTCAAGAGGTGGCGTTTAAATACAAACTCAATCTTTTATTTGGGATGACGTCGTCATGCACTTATGAAGGGCAAAAGGAAATCAGCCAAGTTAGATTTAATATCGATAAGTCGGACTTAAATTCTAAAAAAGACTTCGTTGAAGCTGAGATCCGCCTTTCTGCCTGCATCATCACCGGCGACATGATTAAAGAGCGCTACAGCGTCCCTGTCCCCAGATTTTTATTTACGGACGGAGCGGCCCCCATGCAGGGCGTGTTTAATATAGCCCACCCTAAGTTTTCTAAGGTGTCCGTAGACGAAGTCCGTCGTGGGACCTTCCAAGTTCGCTTTATTGAAAAGAATGGGCAGGCATGGAAGCAGATTGATCCTATTGAGCTGACATTAAACTCCAAGGCCTCTCATCCCGAAAAGCTGCGTTTTTATGTGACCTCTAAAAAGAAATGGATCGAGGCTTCGTTGCGCTTAATTGAAGGGCGATAGCCCTGGGTGCCTGGCGGGCACAAAGTCCTGTCTCAAAATGAGAATCTCAAGGTATCCTCAAGAGGTCCGATAAGAGATTCACATGAGTCCAAAGCACGAAGAGTACGTTGCAGTTTCTAAAGAGCAGTTTATCGCCGGAACCCAGGTTCCGGTCGATCTATTTTTAAAACTCTCGGAACACAATTACGTGATGATCTTAAAAGAGGGCGCTAAAGTCCTTTTTGATCAAATGCATTTCCCTGAACGATCCGAGTGGCTTTATGTGCGTAAGTCGGAATATCACAAGTGTGTGGGTAAAGCGTTGACGGTGGCGGGGATTGTTTTAGAAAACGAGGCCATCGCCGAAGATAAAAAGGCCCTGGTCCTTTCTAAAGCCGCAGAGTCTATATTTAACGAAATCTCGCAGTTAGGTTTTGATCACCAAGCACT
The DNA here is from genome assembly GCF_001592735.1 of Bdellovibrio bacteriovorus. NCBI lineage: Bacteria > Pseudomonadati > Bdellovibrionota > Bdellovibrionia > Bdellovibrionales > Pseudobdellovibrionaceae > Bdellovibrio > Bdellovibrio bacteriovorus. Next base: position 147,845 of record NZ_LUKE01000002.1, on the reverse strand, counting down.
CGAGCACTCTAAAGTCATCAGTAAATCTATTCAAATTTTGGTAGATCGTAAAACCGATATTTCTTCGGTGGTGGAGATGATGAACAGTCTGAACGACGGTTTGATTCGCCATTCGATGATGGTCTCTGCCGTGTCGGTGATCATCGCCAAATCCATGAAGTGGACGCTGTCACAAAACTTAGAAAAGTTAGCTCTAGGAGCCCTGCTTCACGATGTGGGCCTTAAAGACATTCCTGATGATATCTTAGAACTTCCTAGACATGCGATGAACCGTGAACAAACGGCGATATATGAGTCGCACGTGTATCGAGGAGTAGAAATTTTAAGAACCATGCCTTCGATCTCTGAAGATGTGATCGCCATGGCGCTGGAACATCACGAAAATGCACACGGGCAAGGGTATCCTCGTCGCATCCGGGATATTAAGATGAATCCGTTTGCGCGAATCGTAGCTTTAGCGGATTGTTTTTCGGAATTAGTGATGGAGTCGGTGAATAATCCGCATCCTAAAAATGCGGCGGCCGCCATTCAGTATATTGAGCTCACACTAGGTCAGCCCTTCCATAAGCCGGCGTTTGTCGCTTTAAAAATGTCCTTGCAGGAAGCTGTTAAAAAGTCAGCTTAAACGCCCTGGTCCACTTAAAATAAATAAACCAACTTGCCTAGCGCCTTTTTCGGGGTCGGCAGCTCCGAAGTGACGGGCCTTTGCTGGACATCGTTTCCGCCAGGCAGGGCTTCGTCGGAAGCCTCTTGGATCAGCTCCAAAGTTAATTTTGAAACCGCTCGTTCGTCAAATGTGATGACGCGGCTCCATCTTAAAGCGGCCTGTCTTCCTTGCAGGGCCGCCTTTTCTAAGATGTCTAGCAGGTTGTCTTCGGGATTTAAGATATTTAAATCATTTCGCGCGATCGCCGCGTAGGCCAAGGCCATTTCTTGACGGCTGCGCAGGTAGTCCATATTTTCAGGATTTTCTTGCTCAAAGAGTCGCAAAGCTGTCGCCACGGAAATGCGCTTACGATCTTTCACCGACTTAAACGATAGATTTTTAAAGTCATAGGTGATGGCGTTTGAAAGAGTGCGGGCATTTAAAAGCCACTCGGTTTTAAGCGCGGTTTCGTTTTCAAGGTAAGAAAAGAAATTTGTTAAAACGACCATCAGGCCATCTTGTCCCAGATCCCGGGTGTGAGGCTCTCGGCCGATATTCCATCCCAGGGTTGCAAAATCGCTCTCAAATTGACGATTCCAATTAGAAACGGAAAGACGGTAAGCCCCTTTAAAACCCTTTAAGACGCGGATATGGTACTGGTTATCACCCTTAAGCTGTTGCAGGTAAGTATCAATCACGTGAATAGAGTCTTGGCGGCAGGTGACTTGAACACCCTCCGTCATCATTTGATTGCCGATGTTATGGATGTCAGCGCAGATCTCTTTTCGCCACTGCAAATCCTTATTGGGCCCGAGCTCGCCGACGGAGACCAAAACGCGAGTTACTTCCGCGTGGGCCACGTGAGCTCCGAAAAGCAGGATGGATAAGGTGAGGGCGAAAAGGGTTTTCATACAAGCTAAAGACGATGCAATGCCACGGCCAGTGCGAATCGCGGTTAAGAAGCCATTAACGCCGTCTCTAAAGGAGATGCCGAAAAAAAGTTCAAGGTTGTGACACTTTTTGGTGCCAGGTCCTGTTTACGGAAGCGGTATGTACAGAAATAGGACCTGGCACCTTAAAGCGCGGGCTCCGGGGGAAGTTTTCCGGTAGAATGGATACCTAAGCAAGAGGAGTCTTTTATGGACCAAAAACCCCATGCGCGCCGGCGCTTGATCGTCAACCGTGAGGTTCAATACGACGTATTGATGTACGTGGGGCTTTTTGTCATGTCGCTATTTATGGGCCAAGTGGCGGCAGGGTATCTTTTCGTTTCGCAAGTCGAAGAGGTCGTGGGCTCGATGTCGGCAGCCGAATTTTTATCGCGTTATAAGGTGAGTTTTTTAATCTATCAAACCATTCCCTTAGCCGTGTGCCTGCTGGCGGGAGTTTTTGTTTTTAATCGCCTCACCAGTCGGATTGCGGGGCCTTTGTATAATGCTCGGCGTGTGATTCGCAGTATTCAAGAGGGGACCGCGAAGGATCCCCATATTCGTTTGCGAGAAAATGACTACTTTAAAGAAGAGATCGACGATATCAACGTCATCTTAAAGAAAAGCGGCTAAAAGAACCTGGCATTTTTAGTGGCGAACGAGTTCTGGCGCGCCTTCTTTGGCCATCTCATTCAGGCAATCAATCAAGAATTTACAGATAATGAAAAGATGAATCTGTTCATTAGCGCCCAAGGCGGGTTCAAGCTCTGGCGACATGAAAAGTTCTTCGACGATATAATTAAAGACTTCCGGCTGTCCTTCGGCGCGCGCCTTATCTTGAAGGTCGGCAATCATATCGTCATTGATCTTTAAGAAACTTTCAAACTCAGCTTCATTGGCTTCAAAACGCGCAACCACTTCGTCTTCGTTCATAGGGCGGATTTTTTTATACTGATCCTCAAAAGCTTTATTTAAAATTAAAGCCATCATAAAGCCCAAGTCTTGAGCTTCCTCGCTCATGTCCTCGATAAACTCCATGAAAAAGCCACCCAAATCCGGTTGGACATCAAAAAAATGCTGGGACGCGAGCTCAAGGTCCGCTTCCTCGGTAATCCCGCAGATTTGGTCAATCGAATTTTGCACTGTTTGAGAAGGAATTTTATCCATGATCGTCCTTAGATTTTAAGTTACTATTGTTTCAATATACAGGGAGCCCACATATATGCAATTCATTCTGTTAAAGTGTGTCAGCGTTATAGTCCTCACTATGACACCTTTCGTGTCGCTGGCCGAATTGTCAGAAAACTTTTATGCGCGTGAGGTTCAGCCCCTTTTTGACAACCGCTGCGTGGCCTGCCACAGCTGTTTCAATGCCCCTTGCCAGGTGAATCTGCAAGGCCGTGAAGGATTTGAACGGGGGGCCAATAAATCCAACGTCTATAACGGACTTCGCACCGCCAGTGTCCCGCCCACACGCTTGTGGGTGGATGCCCACACGACCCGACAATGGCGAAACATGGGATTCTTTGAGCTTAACACTTCAAGAAAACCTGAAGAGAATTTATTTTTCAGTCTGCTAAAACTGCGGGCAGAAAATCCAAAAGTCGCCATTAAAAAACAAGTCGCCCAATCCGCGGTGTGCCCCGATACACTGACAGATTTAAAAGAACTCGGCATGCCCTATGGGTTTCCGCCACTGAACTCTGTCGAACTTTCCACGATGAGAAAGTGGATCGAGGCGGGGGCGCCCGTGGAAACTCCGACAGTGAAGGTGCCTGTCAAAACACAAAAACAAATCAAAGAGTGGGAGAAGTTTTTAAATGGCTCTAGCAACGAAGAACATTTAGTGGCTAGATATATTTTCGAGCATTTATTTTTAGCCCACATTCACTTTCCCGAAGATTCCAATTTATTTTTTAAACTGATCCGCTCAAAAACGGCATGCTCTAAAAATCCGATGGAGATCGCCACGCGAAGGCCCAATGACGATCCGGGGGTGAAAAAGTTTTATTATTGCCTGACGCCATTTACGGGCACGGTCGTCAGGAAAACGCATATACCTTACCAATTAAGCTCTATGAAGCTTTCGCGCGTAAAAGAAATCTTTTATGAAACCAAATGGAAAGCATCTAGCACACCTTCTTACGCACGAAGTGTGGCGGAAAATCCGTTTTTAGCCTTTAAAGATATTCCCACCAAAGCCCGCTATCGTTTTCTTTTGGAGGACTCCCAATACCACGTGGCGACCTTCATTAAAGGCCCGGTTTGTAACGGCAGCAATGCGGTGAACTCGATCCAAGAGCAGTTCTATGTATTTTTCATGGAGCCCGAATCCGACAAAACCGTATTTTCAAAATCATACTCCGACGAGGTTGCACCTTTGTTGATGTTGCCGGGGGTTTTTGGCAGTGACGTGGATATAAAAGAAACGCCGCTGTTTTATAAGACCTTGATTGATCACCGTGAAAAGTACCGCAAAATCCGTGTGGATAATTTAAAAACCTTTAGACCCGAAGGGTATGTTCTTAACGACATCTGGAATGGGGATAAAACCAATCCCAATGCGGTTTTAACGGTTTTTCGTCATGATGATAATGCGGTGGTGAAACAAGGCGCGATAGGGGATTTGCCAAAAACGGTTTTTGTTTTAGATTATCCACTTTTTGAGCGTTTGGTTTACAATTTAGTCGTTAACTTTGATGTGTTTGGAAACGTCAGTCATCAATTTTTAACTCGCGTTTATATGGATATGATCCGCATGGAAGCCGAAGAGTTATTCTTGATGTTCTTACCTCCCGAAGAACGTCTGACTTTGCGTCGCGAATGGTATCGCGGATTATTAGCGGACGTTAAAATGACTTATGTGTTTCCCACCGTGGGGTCCGCAGAGCCGACGGGCGTGAAGTTTACTTACGAAAAGGCGACAAAAAAACAAATGATCGAAAAGATCTTGTTTTATCGTCTCACACCCGAAGCGCGCGGCAAGCTTGACGCCTTAAATTGGAAAAACATTGAAACGCCAGAGCAATTTCAAAACCAGCTTAAAGCCGACGAACTCCAAAAAACATTGCGCGAGATGGCCTCCATCAAAGCCATTTCCAAAACACCTTTTGCGAGATTCTTTCCGGATCTGGCGATGTTAAAGGTGCGAACTCAAAAAGACTTGCGGGTGTTCTCGATCATCCGCAATAAAGAGCATGAAAATATCTCTTGGATCATGGGAGAGTCCTTACGTATGGCGCCGGAAGAAGACACCCTCACAATTAAAGAAGACTATATGGGTTCGTATCCCAATATGATTTTTTCCGTCGAAGAAGCGCAAGTGGGGGCGTTTGTAAATCAAGTCAAGAGCATAAAAACGGAAAAAGATTTTAATAAACTTGTGATTAAATTCGGAATCCCGCGCACAAACCCTGAATTTTGGCAGCACTATGACGAGCTCACCGCGCATCAGAAAAAAACGGCGGACTTTGATTTTGGATATTTGGATCTGACTCGTTATTCGCTGTGATTAAAGTGGAATTTTTTAAGTTCTAGATCATAGGTGATCGGATACACCCTGCAGTTTGGAACTGCGATCAGGCTTTTTAGCTCCGGATTTAACGAGTGTAAAAGCCTGCGCATCACTAAGCCGTGGGTGCAAATCCCGGCCGAAGTAAAGTCATGTTCCTGGCAAAAGCGAGTTAAAAAACGAAGCACGCGCGACACCGTTTCGCGAGAACTTTCAGCGCCTGGCAAACAAAAATCCGCATCTTCGGCGCGGACCGAAGACCAACGCTGCCAATCTTCTTCGCCGTAAAGTACAAACACTTCGTCCCGGGTTTTTCCTTCAAGGTCTCCTAAAAAGGATTCCCGCAACTCGGGGCTTGTCGTTAAGGGCTTTTGCAAAACGAAGTTCGCAAGCTGGGCTGTTTCATGGGCGCGTTTTAAGTCGCTAGAATAAAAAACATCCACCGGATTTTCGGCAAAATATTTTTGTAGACCCCGGGCTTGTTTGCGGCCTTCGTCGTTGAGTGGAATATCGGTATGCCCCTGTAGGCGACGAATCGCGTTCCAGTCTGTTTCGCCGTGTCTAAAAAGGTGGAGTGTCTTTTTCATAGAATTCATAATATCATAAACGCATCATGGTCATAAAGTCATTACAGCAAGCAATCAAAGCCCTCTTCAATTTTCGCACGTGGTTTGTGGTTTTATGCCCCCCACTTTTAACCGGTTTTTTACTCTCCGTCCTCCTGATTGTCTTTTGGAATTCGCTCTCTGTCAGCGTGACGCATACTTTTTCTAACTGGGCGTGGGTGCAGTGGTTAGGGGAGGTGCTGGTGGGAAATCGCGAGGCTTTACCGGCCATTTTTTCTAGCGCATTTTTGTTGATGGTCTTTATTCCGGTGCTTTTTGTTGCGGTGTTATTGGTGACGTCGATCTTTGTAACCCCTTTAGTGCAACGTGAAGTGGCGGTGAAGTATTTCTCAAACCTAGAAAAGAAAAAAGGCGGATCGACCTTAGGAAGCTTAGCGAATTCACTCCAAACCTTGACCGTCTTTGTGGTTTTATTCTTCCTGACTCTTCCGCTGTGGCTTATTCCTGGAATGCCACTGGTGATTCCGGCGATTTTAGTGATCTGGATGAATAAAAAGATTTTTGTTTATGATGTCCTGCAAGACTATGCCTCTAAGGAAGAACGGGTGCTTATCGCAAAAAAACAATCCGCCGGACTTTGGGGTTTAGGTGCTCTTTTAGTCTTTGCCTCATATATTCCTTTCGCTTTTATTTTACTTCCGGTGTTCTCAGCTTTCGCCTATTCGTTTTACGGCCTAAATAGCTTAGAACGCCTTAGAAATCAGGCTTAGAGGGTGGATTTTGATGGCGACTTAGGGTAGATTCCTGAGTCATGAGCAAATGTGGCACCGAACGAAAAAATATCGATATGGATTCGCTTCACACGCGAATGCGCAATGGGGGGATGAAAGTCACCCAACAGCGCAGTCAGGTGCTTAAGATTTTGCTGGCCCATCCAGAGCCTATTTCGGCCGACGAGATTTTTAAAAAATTCGATTCAAAATCTGAAGGGGCCGACCTAGTTACGATCTATCGGATATTAAAGAAATTTGAAGAAGTGCTTTTGGTCACGCGCCAAGAATTTGGTGACGGGGTGGCTCGTTTTGAATTGGCTTTGGAGTCCGGCCATCACCACCATCACGTGATCTGCCGCCATTGCCAAAGGGTGGAACCCCTGCATATCTGTGATTTAGAAAGTCATATCAAAACGGTGGAAGGCATGGGCTATAAACAAGTCTCTCATCGCCTGGATTTTTTTGGCGTTTGTTCTCGCTGTCAGTGATCTAAGTTTTCTTGAAATTTTGGCAACTGCACCACAAAAGTGGTGTTTTCACTGACGGGGTCTAAGCGCAATGAGCCCTTGTGGCTGCGAATGATCCCGCTAGAAATACTTAAACCTAATCCTGTGCCTTTACCGACTTCTTTGGTCGTAAAAAATGGCATCATGATTTGATCTTGCAAATCCGGCGCAATGCCGGCCCCGGAATCCGTCACGATGATTTCAATACCTTCTTCATCCATGTCTTTAACATTTATACGGATCCATCGATCCTCCAGATTTTGAATGGCATCAAAAGAATTATTGAGCAGATTTAAAAGCACTTGTTCAATTTGGATGACTCGACATTCGATCTCTAAATCGGGATCAATAGGGCCGACTTCAATCTCCACACCGTGATTGTAAAATCGTGTGCGGCAAAACTCTAAAGTCTCTTCAATCAAGCGGTTGACGGCGACGACCTCAAAGGGATCATAGGTTCCTTCGCGGGCAAAGGAGCGCAAGGATTTAATGATTTTGGCGATCTTATCCGCCGTGCGACTAATACTTTCGGCGGCCTGTTTTACTTTCGCGGGATCAAGCTTATTTTGTTCAACCATTTGATTTAATTGAAACGCGCGAGCTTGAATGACGGTGAGGGGGTTATTGATTTCATGAGCAATCCCGCCAGACATTTCACCTAATGCCGCCATTTTAGTGGAAGAAATCAAGCGCGCTTTGGCTTCCGCCGCTTCTTGTTCGGTTTTAATTTCTTCGGTCGAATCCCAGGCGACACCATACATTCGATTGATGTTTAAGGATGAAATAAATCGTCCGTAAACGCGAATGTGGTGGATTTCATCGTTGCGATATTTCGTGCGATAGGTGACGTAAAAATCCTGGCGCTTTTCTGCCGCCTCTTGAACTTTGATATTTACTTGCTCCATGTCTGAGCGATCAGCTCGGGCCCACACTTCTTCCACCGGGGGCTTGGCCGTGGCGGGATCCACATCATGAATGTCGTACATACGATCATCCCAATGCAGCACATTTTTTTCTAAGTCCCACTCCCAGGTTCCCATTTTTGCGGCCGAAAGCGACAGGTTTAGTTTTTCGATGATTTTAAGCTGTTCTTGTTCTCGACGTTTGAGGCTGTTCACCAAAGTCACGACCCCTAAGACGGATTCCACTTCGCCATTTTCTTTTCTAGAAAAAACGGTGATGCGATCATGCACCCAATTAAAACTGCCGTTCGGATGGCGCAGGCGGTATTCCAAAAGAATCGGTTTATCGTCTTGGATGCTGCCGATATTTCGGATCGTCGCTATAAGCTTGGGCAAATCGTCTGGATGCATTATCTTTTCTACATAGGCGGGGCCCAGCGCCTGGATGTCCTTTAAAGTGAGGCCTATCAGCTCTTGTCCTCGATCTGAAAGCCAAACTAGCACGCTATCGTCCACATCAAAGATATAAACGCTATTAGCAATAGCGTGGTTGATTTTGATGAAAATGCTATTGGGATCCAAGAGATACTTTTTATGCATACGAAATGGAGTTTACATAAACTTCGGCTAACGCGAAACAGCTAAATCTCAATGAAACCTTAACAATACATGGCTATTGAACGGTGCTAGACCTATATCCCAACAGGAGACCGCTTTTTATGTTGAATAAACTGATTATCGCCGTGTCATTATTTTTAGGCCTCTTCGCCCACGCTCAAGTGCCGGTGATCAAAATCGATGGATCCAGCACCGTGTTCCCCATCACCGAGGCAATGGCGGAAGAATTTCAAACAGCCCAAAAAGGCAAAGTTCGCGTGACCGTGGGTATTTCTGGTACCGGTGGCGGATTTAAAAAATTCTGCCGTGGCGAAATCGATATCCAAGATGCTTCTCGTCCTATTCAAACTTCAGAGCTTGAAGCTTGCCGTAAAGCGGGCATCAAATTCCTTGAAATCCCTATTGCTTATGACGCAACTGCTGTGATCGTAGGTAAAAAGAATACATGGCTTAAATCCATCTCTGTGTCGGACCTTAAAAAAATGTGGGAACCCGCAGCTCAAGGCAAAATCATGAAATGGAGCGATATCAACCCCGCTTGGCCGAAAGAAAATATGAAACTTTACGGTGCCGGGGCGGACTCGGGAACTTTTGACTATTTCACGGAAGCCGTTGTGGGAAAATCTAAATCTTCGCGCGGCGATTACACAGCCAGTGAAGACGACAACACTCTCGTCACTGGTGTGGCTAATGACCAATACGCGATCGGTTATATTCCTTTAGCTTATTTTGAGGAAAATAAAACAAAGCTCAACGCGCTAGCGATCATTGGTGGCGATAAAGCGCCAAAAAAGAACGAAGCAGTTTTACCTTCGCGTGAAACGGTTGAGACGGGCACTTACTTCCCGCTGTCTCGTCCGGTGTTTATCTATGTCAGCGAAGCGTCTTTGAAAAAAACAGAGATCAAAGATTTCGTGAACTTCTATTTAAGCAATGCCGCGAAAATCGTTCCCGAAGTCAAATACGTGCCGTTGCCCGCGAAGGCTTATGAAATCGGTAAAAAGCATGTCAAAGAAAACAAGCTGGGCACCGTTTTCGGGGGACATTCTGAGATCGGTCTTAAGATTGAAGATCTGATGAAACGAGAAGGCTCATTGTAATTCTGTGAGTAAGAATCAACTTAAAAAACTTTCTGAATTTACGTCCGCCGACCACCCGGTCCGGCGGATGCGTCGTTTAAGAGAACGTCTTATCGAGACGGTTTTATTTTTTGCCGCTGCTTCTTCAGTCCTTGTTACGGTGGGGATTGTGGGAATTCTGGTGACGGAAAGTATTCCGTTTTTCGCGCATGTGTCGGTGATTGATTTCTTAACCGACACGCAGTGGACACCACTTTTTGAAAATCCTCGTTATGGAATCTTGCCTCTGTTGTGTGGAACTTTTCTTTCCACAATTATTGCTTTGACGGTGGCCATTCCATTGGGAACCGTGGCCGCAGCTTTTTTAAGTGAATACGTGAGACCTTCGGCGCGCGAAGTTTTAAAACCCATTTTAGAGCTCTTAGCGGCGGTCCCCACGGTCGTGTATGGTTATTTTGCCCTTTTATTTGTGACACCTCTTTTGCAAAAACTCATTCCGTCGTTAGGCGGATTTAACGTTCTAAGTGCGGGCCTTGTGATCGGGATGATGATTGTTCCTTATGTGAGTTCCTTAAGTGAAGATGCTATGCGCACGGTTCCAAACCATTTGCGCGAAGCTTCGTTTGCGGTCGGGGCCTCACGTATGCAAACGGCCTTCAGAGTCGTGATTCCGGCGGCCTTTTCAGGGATCACGTCCGCTTATATTTTAGGTATCTCGCGCGCCTTGGGGGAAACCATGGTTGTCGCGATTGCCGCGGGGATGCAGCCGAATTTGACCCTAAATCCGACAGAGCCGGCAGCGACGATCACCGCCTTTATCGTGCAAGTAAGTCTGGGGGATTTGCCGCACGGATCCATTGGTTATCAGTCGATTTACGTCGCGGGTTTAAGTCTTTTGCTGCTGACATTGTGTTTTAATATCGTGGGTCTTTATTTGCGCAAAAAATTTCAGGAGAGAGAATAGATGGAAGCAAACCAAGATATTCTTGCCAATATCAAGCGCCGTCAGTTCTGGGACTTTGTCTTTGCGATGATGGGGCTTATGTCTTTGTTGTTTGCGCTGATCACACTTTTAGCGCTGATCGTGGATTTGGCCGTGACCGGTGTTCCGCGTATTAATTTTGATTTCTTTACGAACTTTCCATCCCGGTTTGCGGAGCGCGCGGGGATTTTGTCGGCATGGGTGGGGTCGTTCTGTATTATGCTGACCACCGCGTTTTGTGCCATCCCATTAGGCGTGGCCGCGGGTGTTTACTTAGAGGAATATTCTAAAAAAAATTGGATTTCGCATTTAATTGAGCTCAATATTATCAACCTTGCCGGTATTCCGTCGATCACCTACGGTCTGATGGCGTTGGGTTTGTTTGTCTATAAGCTTAAATTAGGTCAAAGTATTCTGACGGCCGGACTGACTTTAGGTTTGCTTGTTTTGCCGATCATTATCGTGACCACGCGTGAAGCCATTCGCGCGATTCCAAATACCATCCGCGAAGCCAGCTACGCCATGGGAGCTAGTAAATGGCAAACCATCCGCTATCATATCTTGCCTTATTCTTCAGGCGGTATCTTAACCGGGGTTATTATTTCTTTATCGCGCGCGATTGGGGAAACGGCTCCGTTAATTACCATCGGTGCGTTGACCTTTATTGCTTTTTTGCCGACGCCGCCGGTGGAAGGGCATTTTCCGTTTTTGAATTTCAAATGGTTGATGGATCCTTTTACCGTGATGCCGATCCAGATGTTTAACTGGCTCTCGCGTCCGCAGCCAGAATTCCACGTGAATGCGGCGGCGACGGGTGTGATTTTGCTTTTGATGACTTTAATTATGAACGGCGGGGCGATTTATTTGCGCTCTCGTTTCCGTAAAAAGATGAAGTGGTAATTCATGGAATTAAAACTGCGTGCTGAAGTAAAAAATTTGCTGTTCTCTTACGGGGATAAAAAAGTTCTTAACGGTGTGACTTTGCCGGTTTATGAAGATCGTGTGACCGCGTTGATTGGCCCCTCGGGTTGCGGTAAGACCACGTTATTGCGTTGTTTTAACCGTATGCATGACCTTTATCCAAATGCGAACTATCAAGGTGAAATCTTGCTTCACCCGGATCAAAGAAATATTTTAGGTAAAGAAATTGATCCGATGGAAGTCCGCATGCGTATCGGGATGGTTTTTCAAAAACCAAATCCATTTCCTAAAAGTATTTACGAAAATGTGGCTTACGGACTTAAAGTTCGCGGCGTAAAAAAGAAAAGTTTTATTGAAGAGCGCGTGGAAAAATCTTTGCAACAAGCCGGGCTTTGGAATGAAGTTAAAGACCGCTTGCACACACCCGCGACCGCACTTTCCGGCGGCCAGCAACAGCGTTTGTGTATCGCACGAGCTTTAGCGACAGAGCCTGAGATCTTATTATTGGATGAACCGACTTCGGCGTTAGATCCTATTTCTACTCGACATATTGAAGAACTTATTGGGGAACTTCGTAAAGATGTCACGATCGCGATTGTGACCCACAGTCTGCATCAAGCCGCGCGCGTTTCTGATTACACGGCCTTTATGTATTTAGGTGATTTGATTGAGTTTGGGGAAAGTGATCAGATTTTTACAAATCCTAAAGACCGCCGTACAGAAAACTATATCACCGGTCGTTTCGGATAGATTTTTAATTTAGACGTCCGTCAAAAACTTTGTGATCTTACTAGGCACAAAATCCGGTTCGTATTCTTGTTTTGTCTGTGGATCGATATAATTTTCCACAAAAGTCAAAACCGCCGGGGTGGCGCCGTTGGCATATTCATAATCCACCCCGCGCGTAAGATGGCGGATCAGCTCATCCCCATTTTCATCCACGTAAGGAGCAAAGAAGCTTTGCACACGCGCGGTCTTTGGTAAGAATCCTTGAACCATGTTAATTTGAGAAATGATCACAAACGGGCAGTTACGCAATTCGATCTTGCAGTTTGTGGGGACCGACATCATCCATGTGATCCAATTTTTAACTCCGATAGAGTTAATAAAGGTCACTCTGTGCAGATCTAATGTCAGGCTTGTGGCTTTGCGCACGTCCTGACTAAAGATTTCGGTCTTTTCACTGATCGGACCTTCAAGATGAAATTCCATTTACTACCACCAAGCTTAGAAGAACAGCCTTAAGGATAGCTTAGCATAAAACGCGTTGGCAATAGTAGTGGGGTTTTCTGGATCAATTTCGTACTCTTCGGCTTCAAAAAACGCCCGATCAAAAGCGTGTCCCACTTCAAAGTCCGCAAGAATATTTTTAGAGAGCGGAGATTTTGCACCGAGGAACAGTTTTTTCTCATCATAAAAAACTCGTTCTTTGTTGTTTGTTCGGTCTGCCCGATAATAAGTGATTTGTGAAAAGTCTAAGCCGGCGTAGAGCTTGGCAAAGTCATTGACGCGATAGTAGATATTCCCTTTCACCACCCATGGAACAAGGGTGAAACCCTCTAGTCCCCAGTATTCGTGAAAGTCCCAAGTCACCGAAGCAAATGGAGCGCCCACGGCCAGTTTAAAGGTTTTGGATGGGGTGTAAAAATAAGCGAATCCTGGCAGCGGGATATTGTTTAAAATCGGCCGGTTGTTTGAATAATCCACTAAGAACAACCAGCGTGCGGTTTCGTCTTTGGGATAAGAATAGAACCACGTTGCCCCTATGGTTGAAACACTGGGATTGGCAAAAAGGCGATCACTGGCCGAGCCATAACGAATCGAAGCCGACCATAAACGTTTGTCATCCAGCGCTTTGGTGTAACCTAAGCCGACTTTTAGATCATAAAATCTTGAAAGCTCACCTTGTGTAGGATTCACCGCCAGTTCATTGCCGGCAAGTGAGGCGGTCCAAGACTCGGTGTCATCGCGAATGATGGGGGCGGACATGTCGAAAGCTTGAAAGCGGACGGCGGCTTCTTCATTCGGGAACTGCGCTTTTTTGTGAAAAACGCCGACATATCCCAAAGTGACTTTTTGAAACTTGGGTGGAGTTAAGCCTGACATCATGTCTTGGGCCAAGCTAGGAGACGATAAAAAAGTGGCAGTTAAAAAGAGCGAGAAAAATTTCATCATGGATTAAGCTTAATAAACTTCATTGAGGACTCAATCTATTTTCTTTCGATACGCACCACGCGTGCGCAATTTTGGCAGATTTCCGTCAGAGGCCATTGAAGTTCGGCGGGCTTAATAGGCACTTCGTTTTCACAGTGCGGGCAGCGAGTAAGACCTTCGATCACACGACCTTCACTTTTATAAGTGCGATAGGCAAAGAAAATTCCTAAGCAAAAAAACAAAGGCACGGTTACAAAGTGCACAACCGGCAAGGCGACAGATACAATCGCGATTCCCCAAAAAAGAGCGAGCTTTTTTAAAGCTTCTTTCATCCGGGCGGCGGGATTAAAATACACGACGTTGACGTAACCTTCGCTGCGACGGTCATCGCTGACATTGGCTTGGATGGGGATCTTTTGTTGCTCCATGGGCTCCCACGTTAATAAGAATTCACTTGGATGTCATGGTGGTGTCGCGTTAGCCTTGAGGTCTATGAAATCACTGCATGACGATAAATATCTGATCCGGGACTCTCTTTTTAACCTTGTTGAGTTAAGTTTACTCGCTCGGATGTACGAGGAACATTGTACACCTTCGGCCGCCGCTGGGAAGCTCAGTCCCGATTCTTTGGCGCAAACTTTGTTAAAAATGAAGGCCACCGAAAAAAACGGTCAATTGCGCGTCGCCATTTATGACGCGGAACCTGTGGGATTTTACTGGCAGTATCAGGGGCAAGTCTTAGCCAAATGGGTTCAGCCCGAACATCGCCTTGAAGGTATCGAACAAAGTCTTTCAGGAAATCATTAATGTCTCTAAGTCGCGAATTCTGGCAGGGGAAAAGAGTCTTTGTCACTTCGCCGACGTCTTTTTTGGGGGCATGGACGTGTTTAAGTCTGACTTATCTAGGGGCTCAGGTGTTTGGCTTTGGGGAAGCCTCTTCTGAAGCTCTCAGTTTATTTGATGTCTCGGGCTTGGCGCAAAAAATATCGATGACTTACGCCGATATTCGCGACGAGAAAAGTTTAAGTGATACTTTAAATTTCGCGCAAAGTGATATTGTTCTGCATTTAGGAGAGTTGGGATTTTTGTTTGAAGAAGATCGCAAAAGTCCTGAATTAATTGCGAAATCCGTTGTCGGTACTGCCAACTTGTTAGAGCTTTTGCGCGAAACTGCCTCGGTGCGCGCCCTGGTGGTGGCAAGTTCGGATAAGGTTTATGCGCGACCCGCAGTGGTGCCGTCGGTTGAGGACTCAGCCCTTGGCGCGTATGAGATTTTACCCACCGCGCGGCTGTGTTCAGAGCTTGTGACGCTGTCTTATCGTCACAGTTTTTTTAATCCTGACAAGTACAACAAACATAAAATTGCGCTCGCGACCGCTCGTCTGGGGGCGGGGGTTGGCGGCGGAGATTTTGCTTTAAAGTCTTTCATGCGCGAAGCGGTTGAAAGTGTGCGGGGTGGGGGGCCGATGGTTTTGCGTCATCCTTCTTCCATGCGGTCGTGGATTCATGTTTTGGATCAAGTGCGGGGTTTGTTATTACTGGCAGAAAAATTACTTGAGCGGGGTCCAAAGCTTGCGCCGACTTACAACTTGGGTTCAAATTCGATGGCGACAGTGGGCGATGCTTTAGAGTTGATAAAACGCTCTTGGATGGGTTCGGTTGAAGGGGTGGCTTTAAGTTCTAAAGCCACGTCGGTTCATGGGACGATGAATAGCGATTTGGCTTTGCAAGATTTGGGTTGGCAGCCCGTTTTGAGTGTCGAAGAGTCTATTAAGGCGGCTGTCACCTGGTACCGCGCTTATTTTAACGGTACCAGTGAGGAAGAAATATTACGGCAATTAAAACTGCATCTCTAAAGATTTCGCCGTGCTTTCAAAAGCGTCGGTCAACTGTCTGGTGCTTGAAGATTCAGAGATCTTTTGGCCGTTAAGATAGATCTCGGCTTTTTGATCACGGAATTGCATGCCCAACCAGATGTCACCTTTGGGTGAAGAGCCTTTAAATAAGACAGTCATTTCAACTTTGGCTGAATTTTCTCCGTTGGCTGACAATCCGAAGATCCCGTTGATAGGACCGGAGATCACTTCACCGTTGGCTAGAACCAATTTAATGTCGCCATCAAGGCTGGCGTTGGCACTCGCTACTTTTTTATTCCCGTCAATCGAACCATAGGCACTCGCGCTGACGTTGATCGCTAGCTCTTTTAAATTTGAAGCCGCGATAATGCGTTCGTCGCGCAAGAAACGACGGTTTGTCGCCGTTAAAGTCAAAGTCGCTGCGGCGCGATTGATATCAGAAAGCTGTGAACCACGAGTGCTGACTTCATTAAAGAAAACCGACGCCGATACGTCAGTGCTAAGTTCAAGGGCACAGTTTTTACCTGTAGTTGAAGACGACATTTTAGCGACAATGGTAGAGCCGGATTTTAGCTCGCCAGAGTTTGAGACGGTTGGATTGTTAACGGTGCAAGTTGATTTTACTTTATCCACAAACTGACGGCCTGTGGAATTTAGCTTATTTAAAGCTTCGCGCTGTTGTTCCGATCCCTTAAGGTCTGTGACCTCAGTGTTGTTTTGAATTTTTTTGTCATAGATCGCGTCTTCCGAAGGAACATACGCACTTGACTCATTCACCGTTCTAAAAACGTCAGCAACGTAAGAGTTTGAAGCGGGGTTTGCGGGTTTAGCCATAATATTAATTTTCGGGGTCTTGTCTGAACTTTCAGAGCAAGCAGAAAGCAATAATACGCAACCAACTAAGGCGAGAACCTGTTTTTTCATAGCGGGGGACTCCGTATTTGTTATTTGAATGGAGCTGTTTTACCCTAAATCAGAGGCGGTTTCCACTTTGCCCTTCGGGGGATGAAGAAACCTTAAGGATGGCTAAAACTTGGACACGTATTTTTGGCGGATAAGCCAGATATCCCTTAAAACGCGAAAGATCTCACGGCCAATTTTGACCTTAGACCCCGGCACGTCCTCCCATTTAGCTAACGGGTATTCCACGGCGTGGTCTTGGCCGATTCTTAATAGGACTTCGATATCAAAAATCCAAGGACTGATAAAGCTTTCTTGGAAGCCTTTTTCGGCTAAGAAGGGCTTAAAAAGTTTTGCTCCACATTGGGTGTCGTAAGCTTCCACCTGCAGGGCGTGAGCGACGATCGTGGCAAATCCGCGGCCCAGGTAATGGCGTAAAGCAGATCTGCGGATCTTTGATCCAAGTCTATAAACGCGGCTGCCACAAATGACCGAAGCTTGCGGCGCGAAGGTTTTTTGATAAATCAGAAATTGCGGAATTTCATTTAGGTCGGTGGAAAGATCGGCATCCCAAAAACCCCACCAGTCGGCTTTTTGCGCCTCAGGGATTTTTAATAAATGCAGAACCCCTAAACGCACGGCTTGGGCTTTGCCGCCATTTTTTGCTAGCGGCAAAATGTGGGCGTAAGGGTTGTTGCCGAAATTATCTTTTAACATTTGCACGGTGCGATCTTTCGAGCCGTCGTCGACAAAGAGGATGTGCAAATCCGGACTTAAAGCTTTTTGAAAGGCTTTAATGTCTAACCGCTTTTCTTCGTTGTAGCAGGGGACGACGAGGAAGGTCATCTTGGTGCTCCTTAGGGTTTTATGGTAGCTTGATTCGAGATAAAAGCAAAAGAAGAAAGAAGCTTTTGCCTTGGAAAGGTTTTTCTTCTAAAGCTATTTGAATAAAAGTGGTTTTAGCTTCGAGGTTGAACACGAAACGGTCAATTTTCTGGATTTTTGGATTCGCACTTATTTTAAGCTTGGCGCTTATGTCGTTCGACTATGCGGTGGATCCATTGTGCTATTATCACTGTCCGAAAGTTGACCTAACCAAACGAACCCAGAATGTTTATTACAAAGTGGCCCAAACTGCGATGGCAAATGCCGATGCCGAGATTTTGGTTCTCGGGTCTTCGCGTGGTGAAACCACACCACCGCACTGGATCCAAGGTATGACGGGGAAAAAAACGGTCAATCTGTCTCAAAGTGGTGGGGACCTGCTTTATAAGATGTCGGTTTTAAATGTTTCGCTAGATGCGGGTTCTAAAGTAAAAAAAGTAATCTGGCTTGCGGATTATCTGGACTTAGTACCTTCATTTACAGATATAAAAATGAAACTAACCCCGTCGTTGCAAGCACATATCAAAGACATCACCCAGAAAAATCCGATCCAAAACTGGGGTTTGATTTTAGAAACGCTCATTAATCACAATACTTTTGAAGCCGCGATTGAGCAGCTTAATGATAAAACCAGTCCCCTCTTTTTGGAGCAGGGAATGGGCGCAAACATTGATTACGCTCGGTGTGAGGCTATGGATTTTCAATCTGAAATCCCTCAGGGGGATTTAAAAAAGAATATCCAATCTTCTTACCGAATTTTTTCGCCTCACGTGCAAAGGCCTCAAAGTCCGGAGTATTGGGAGTTATTTAAAAAACAAGTTCAGCATTTGAAGGAGAAGAATATTGAGCTAGTACTGTTGATTGCTCCCTTTCATCCGAAATTTAATGAGAAACTGGCTGCCGAGTATCCGGAAACCAAAGAGTATCAAAAGCACTGGATTGCGGACTTAGAGTCCTTAGCCGCTCCCGGCGTCCAGGTTCTTAATTTCTTTGATGGGGTGCCAGGGGATGATTTTGGGTCTGGTTATTGGAATGACGGCGTTCATCTTACTTGTAAAAGTGTGATGCGAATGCTGGGACCTCAGCTTAATAGCCCTTAAAGACGCGACGTGGCGATGAATTTAAACTCAGGTTTTGCGCCGGCCCTGGTTTTCCATTATTTCTGTCCCTAATGCTTTTTAATTCATACGCGTTCTTATTCTTGTTTTTGCCTATCACTTTGATGGGTTATTTCTTTATTTCTCATAAAAGAACTCAGCTTTGGTTTTTATTTTTCTCAAGCGTTGTTTTTTACTGCTATTGGAGTCGCACCTTCGTCTTTTTGCTGCTCTTTACGGTGGTTATGGATTTCTATTTGGCCAAGGCCATTTTTTGGACCTCGTCGCAAGGGAAGCGCAAAGCTCTGTTGATGCTTTCAATCGTCGCCAACTTAAGTGTTTTAGGATTTTTTAAGTATTATAACTTCTTTGCTGAAAACCTAAACGAAGTGGCTACCATGGCGGGGGGATCTTCGATCTTGCCAGCATTGAATCTTATTTTACCTATTGGTATTTCATTTTACACATTCCAGTCCATGTCTTACGTGATCGACGTGTATCGTCGCACGTCAAACGCTCATGGGCATTTGTTAGAATTCGCGGGTTACGTCACATTATTCCCTCATCAAATCTCTGGCCCCTTGGTCCGTCATAATCAAATTGTCCCGCAGCTTGAAAATCCGCAGACCTATGTTTTTAATGCCGAAAACTTTTGGCGAGGGTGTTATTTCTTTGTCTTTGGTCTTTCTAAAAAAATGTTGATCGCCGATCGTATTGCCGCGGTGGTTGATCCACTGGTTGGAAATATGGCAATGGCTTCGAATACAGAAGCCTGGCTTGCGATGGTCGGTTATACCATGCAGCTGTATTTTGATTTCAGTGGTTATTCGGATATGGCCGTGGGATTGGGCTTAATGATGAACATTCAGTTCCCAGCGAACTTTATGTCGCCGTATAAATCGCGATCAATCACCGAATTTTGGCAGCGCTGGCACATCACGCTTTCTTCTTGGTTGCGGGATTATCTTTACATTTCTCTGGGCGGCAACCGCGCTGGCAAAATTAAAACGTATCGCAATCTAATGCTGACAATGGCCATCGGTGGATTATGGCACGGGGCTGCTTGGACGTATGTCGTCTGGGGAGTCATGCATGGATCTCTACTTGCCGTTGAACGTTACTTTAAAGATCGCGGGTGGTATGTCATTCGCAACAAATATGTGCAGTGGACTTTAACGTTCCTCTTTGTTTCAGTGGCGTGGGTGTTTTTTAGATCGCCCAATTTTGGTGTGGCGACGATGTGGTTAGAAAAGGTGTTTTTCTTAAATGGTGGATCTTATGCGTGGGATATCATGCTTATTCCCACAAAACATAAAGATCGCTTTTTCTTGATGTTGGCTGTGGCTTTAGGGGCGGCTTTCATGGCTAAGAACACCTGGCAGATCCAGTTTAAGCCGAGCTATAAAAATGCTTTGATATTGGCATTTTTATTCGTGGTGTGTTTATCGTTTATGGGCGAAGAATCGCCGTTTTTATACTTCCAATTTTAGGAACATAAGATGGCAAAACGAAGTCTCATAACTTTATTGATTTCAGTTTTAACGATAGTGTCGGTAATCGCCGGTGTTAACTATGTGGTCGATCCACAGTGTTATTATCAATGTCCTCAACTTGACGTAAATAAGCGGACTTTAAATTCATATTATCAAGTGGCGCAAAGAATCTTAGCTCATCCAGACGCAGAAGTGATCATCTTGGGATCTTCTCGCGGACAGACAACACCTCCTCTATGGGTGCAAGAGGTCTCTGGTTTAAAAACATTGAACCTCAGTGCGGCCGGGGCCGAGGCCACCACGAAGCTAGCGTTTTTAAAAATTGCCGAAGAAAATATCAAACTTCGCAAAGTCATTTGGCTAGCGGATTATTTTGAGCTTGTCGGTGAAACCCGAGATGCAAAGATTAAAAATACACCTGCTTTAAAGCATTTTTTAAAAGCGGACGATTCATTTTCCGTAAGCGATAAGTTGTTAGCGTTGCAAGGACTTTTGGATCACAACAACCTGGAAGCTTCGTTGCACTTTTTAAAAAATCGCAATCAAACCGAGATCACCCAAGGCTCGGGGGCCGAGATTGACTATCGTCTGTGTCAAAGCTCGGATTATCAGGGCAATGAAACTGCTGAAAGCTTAAAAAAAGAAGTGAACCTGTTGTATCAAAGCTATGTACACGGGGTGATCAGCCCAGAGCAAAGTCGTCAGGCCTGGACAAAGTTTTCTGACGTTATGAATGCGTTGGTGGCCAAGGGTATTGAAGTTCAGGTGGTGATTATTCCTTATCACCCTGACTTTTTAGCCCGTCTAAAATTAGAACAACCGGATATCTATCAACGTCATTTAAATTGGATTGAACAGCTAAAAACTTTAAATAAGCCGGGGTTGTCGGTTGCGGATAACTTTAACGGTATTGCGGGTGCGGATGCTACCCATGTGAATTGGAATGACGGGGTTCACTTTAACTGTCGGGCGGCGATGTTAATGTTGCGGCCGCTTATAACGCCAAAATAATCGACTAGTTTATTTTTTATGACTCTTTGACAAGTGTCGGAGTCAACACAGAGATTCAATGAAAATCTAATTTTGAGAACAACGAGTCCCTAAGTACTCTCAAAAATGCGTGACTTAAATGACACAGGTTTTCTCGGAATTATACAGAAATAGAAAATAGTTTAGATGGAGATGAGGGAGGATATAATAAAACTTCGCCGGGAGGTTTTGGGTGAAACAAAGTTTTATGTGCCTAACCCTACTATTTGCAGTTGGCTGTAAGGAAACTGCGAACCAGGGCAGCGAAACGTTAGCGTTGAATAAGAACGAGAATGTCCTGACTGAGCAATCGCTATTTTTAAAGGCCGCTGAATGTGAGAATTTGAGTGCGGCAGATGAAGCTCGTTTAACGGACTTAGAGCAAATACTGAGCGCTCATATTGGGGAAGATGCCTTACCCGGAAAAGACGGGTACCTTCCAGATAGTTTGTTTAATGTTGTTGGAGAGATAGCAAAATTCGGGTGCAAGCGATCATCAGGTGTATTGCTGCAGGATTTGAAAGCCATTGGGGACCAGCGATGGCTCACCTCAGGGGGATATCACCAAATTGTGGGTTACAGCAGATTTGTCGGTACTTTGCGGGCCCTGCGGGTTTTGGCTCCCACTGATTCTTCATTTATAGATATCTTAAAGCAGTACGCGGCGGATTCCACTATGTATCCAGACCATCTGAATGATGATGGTGCCCCAATTTCAGTTGTGCAGTATGAAGCTCAAGCATCTCTATTTAAACCGTTTTCAGCGCATTTTAAAGGCGGCGAAGCTGCAGGCCCCTGGTTGGAAAGTTACAATGCAGGGCGTCTGCCCTGTAGTCAAAACTATACTATGGCGGATGGATCAAGACGTTCATTTATTAGTGATTGGGATGATTATATCAAAAGCGTCTGGAGTCTCCCGGGAAGCAGCTCCGTACGCATTTTGTTGGCCGCAGAACCACCTTACTGCGATGGTCAGGATGGTTTGATGATGCAAAGGTCGGCGGCGTGGGATCTGGAAATGGGGTCCCTAGATTTGAACCTTGCGAGTCTCGGCCTAATTCTCGATGCGCATAGAGTTCGCGGAAGTACAGTGTCCAGGGTGGTGGTCGAGAAAATAAGACCTTTTGCTCCTATTGGACGGGCGGACGCCGAAAAGACGGTTCGATTCCTGCTCGACGAAATCTTAGGCGCCGGAACAAAGGCCGTTCATCCAGATGAGACCTCTCGCGCACTTGCTGTTCGTCGCATTGGTATTGCCTGCGAAAACCTTCGATATATAAATTGTAACGACGAATCTAGCATCTGTCTTGAAGCCTACGATCACTTTGAGCAGATTTCCCAAAAGGAATGGGTGCGCGACGTGCGTTGGGAAGCGCTAAAAGTTTTAGCAAATTATGAAGAAAGCAAAACAGCCATTAAGTATTGCGGTCCTTGAGGTGACAGCTGTGCGAAGATGTTAAAGGCTTAATTTCTTAAATATTCTCTCTGGAATTGAGGTGATGATCATCATGATGTAGCGCCAAAAGAATGGCAGATACACGGAGTCCTTTTTCTTTGCAATCGCGTGAACAATTCCTTTAGCAACAGTCGGGGACTTCGCCCAGATGGGACCCTTTTTAAAGGACTTCGTCATGGGAGTATCAACGAATCCTAATTTAAGGGTCAAGACATGAACCCCATAGGGAAAAAGTCTATTTCTAAGGCCGTCTGAAAATACGGACTTAGCGGCTTTTGCGGCGCCATAGATATAATTGGACTGTTTTCCTCTTTCGCCGGCCACTGAGGAAATAACTGCGATAGTGCCTTTTTTTTGCGTCTTCATTTTTTCTGCAATCAAATTCATAAGTGAAGCATGGCTAACGAAATTGCTATTAATGATGGATAAAAATTCGTTAGCATCCGTTTCGGCTTTTCGCTGGTCACCCAAAATTCCGTGCGCTAATAAAACAATGTCGACGTTTTGCAGCTGGGACCAAATGGCATCAACAAGTTTTGCGTGCTCAGATATTTGGTTAAGGTCTTCAGTCAATATATGAACTTGGCTGGCTCCGCGAACTTTAAGATCTTGGGAGATAACTTCAAGATGTTGACGATTACGTCCAACTAAAACAAATTCATTTTTTTCAGCGGCATAGATTTTTGCGACGTCTTGGGCAATGTAAGAAGTTGCTCCGATAATAACGATTTTCTTCATAGGATGCGTCTCCAAAAACTGGATGAAAATTGGGGATCTATATGTTTTTTGAATTCTTCTGCTCTTGGGAAGAACGAGTGAAAGCTTTCGGCTGTCATGCGCGCGTCTTTTGCTGGATAAACGGCTCCGCCCACACTTCGGACTATTTTGTCACAAAGCTCTAAGGTCTCTAAAAGTTCTATGCCATGTTTTGCAAAATCCAGTGCCAGCGTAACACCTTCGCGTGGGAATGAAAGAAGACCTTCTGATTTGATTGCACCGAAAGTTTTAAGAACTGCGAGGAAAGA
Organism: Bdellovibrio bacteriovorus; assembly: GCF_001592735.1. Lineage (NCBI taxonomy): Bacteria > Pseudomonadati > Bdellovibrionota > Bdellovibrionia > Bdellovibrionales > Pseudobdellovibrionaceae > Bdellovibrio > Bdellovibrio bacteriovorus. The sequence goes on along the minus strand of NZ_LUKE01000002.1, from coordinate 124,517 downwards.
TCCCATCTGCGTTTTTTTGAAGATAGAGAATATTTCTTCCAAAGCTTTGCCCGAATCGTTTTTATAGGGGACCACGCACTGATATTGCAAAAAACCGCGTCGTCCATAAATCCGGTTCCAATTGTGAATAGCATCAAGGGGGTAATAAAAGGGTTCATAATGAACTACATTGGTTTTAGTGCTTGAAAGATTTTTGCGATAGTAGAGCTCATTGAATGCCCGGACACTAACCGAATTTAAAGACCATTCAGGGAAAAAGAATGGAATCTGTTTAATGCCTGGATCGGCGTGAACTTTAAAGTTGGCTTCTTGGCGAGGGCTTGCTTGATTGCCCCGAATGAAGATTCCTCGAACGTCTTTTCCGGGGGTTACGCAGTCAACCCAAGATACGGTGAACTCGTAATCCTTTTCAGACTCTATCGACAGTTGAAAAAACTCTGCCAGCGAATGGAATTGAATTTGCTCTTGAACGATCCAAGATGAATTGATGGGCGCAAGTTTAAACTCGGCCCACGTAATTAGCCCGGTCAGCCCCAGACCGCCAATGGTCGCAAAAAATAAATCACTATTTTCTCGGCGACTGCATATAAGACGCTCACCAGATGATCTTAACAGCTCAAAGCAAAGAATGTGGTTTCCAAAGTTGCCGGACTTGTGATGATTTTTCCCGTGCACATCGTTGGCAATCGCGCCACCGACGGTTACGAACTTGGTTCCCGGGGTGACAGGTAAAAACCAACCTTTCGGAACAACGAGTTTTAAAATTTCATCAAATGAAACACCGGCCTCACAACGAATCACACCGTTCTGGTGATCCCACTCGATAAAATGATTTAGCAGATGAGTATCAATCAAAGATCCACCATTATTGAGGCAGGAATCGCCATAGGATCTTCCCAGTCCTCGGGGCAAAATACTTTGGGAACTGGTGGGCAGGGGGTGGAATCTAGTTTTTAACTCAATAAGGGATTGATCTTTCGCCGGCGGATAAAATCCCCAACTTGGAAACTCGCTCATGATGATATCCCAAAGATAACTGCCAATATACCTAAGCAGACCCAGCTGATTTTATCTTTAACGGCAAAGACCACAGGGTCGTCATGGATTTCATCACGATTGGTTAAAATCCAAATGCGCGAAATCCAAAAAAGTAAAACGGGCGTCGCAAACCAAAGATTTTGTGGTTGGGTGTATAGTCGGCGAACGTCTTCACTTTGAAGATACATAAGCACAATCAAAATTGAAAGTAGCCCGGCGCCGACACCTAAGTTTTGCACCATCGGATGATCAACTTGTCTATAGCCGCGCCCATCAAGTGTGATCTTGTTCTTGCTGCGGATAATTTCCGTGTAGCGTTTGATACATGCAAGGCTAAAAAAGAAAAGTGTCGAGAAGCTTAAAAGCCATTCAGAAACCGGAACATCAGTAGCCGCGGATCCCGCGAAGATTCTTAGGGTGTACATCAAAGACAAAATTATGATGTCTACCACCACGCTTTGCTTTAGATAAAGCGAATAAGCCAAATTTAAAATCAAATAGGTCAGAATCCATCCAAGATACGGAGGCGGTAAAAGAAGCCCAATACCTAGCGAAACTGCCAATAGAAGGGGTAATTGGGCGAAGCCATAAATAAGCGGTAGGTTTCCCGAGGCAAAGGGGCGATTTTTTTTGCTGTGATGGTTGCGGTCTGATGACAGATCCAGCAAGTCATTAAGGATATACACAAATGATGCTGTTAGGGAAAACCCAAAAAAAGCTAAAAATCCATTCGTCAGGACGTCTAAGCTTTGGAATCTATGGCCAGCAAGCGCAGGCAGAAAAACTAGAACATTTTTAATCCATTGATGGGGGCGTAACTGTTTTACGATAAGTGTTAATAAGGATTTATTTCCGTCTTCTATAAACTGGGTTGGCTTATTTAAGGTGTGGATTTTATTTTTCAAGGAGGGCGAGGCATTAACCGCTACGATTTCTTGAGACTCTTTCCATATCTCAAGGTCCACCGGAGCATCGGCAATATACGAGAATTCAACACCTTGAGAGAGATCTTGGATTGCGCGAAGTTTTGATGAGCCTTTGCGGTTGTCTGAAGAGGTGCTGCCTATAGTTGAGCGAAATAGACCCAGATAAGACGCCACTGAATGGACCCAAGGCTCCGGACTTGCTGAGGCTAAAATAAGAACGTCTCCTGCGGAAGCTCTTCTTTTTAGAAGATCAATCACTTCAAATCTGTAGGGTAAGGAATCGGGTTGAAGCTTCGTGTGCGTAGCCAAATTGTGTTTGAAAAAGGCCTTGCCTTTCATAAGCCAGAAAAAACTTAAGACCCAAAACCAAGGCTTTGACTTTAGAAGTACCAGCCACTGCTCGTACAGCAGATCAGTCTTGATTAAGCAGTTATCTAAGTCGCACACGGTGTATCTAGTCATTTGAGCAAGCTACCATTCAAAACCCTAAAGGTAAGGCATTAATGCTAAGCGACATTGGGTGTAGTACCAGTCATGATTAGGTATGGTGGCGGCTTCTAAAAAATGAAGGGCCTATTTTGAATAAGATAAAGAATTTTTTTTCTCTCCAATTTAGTAAACCTCGTTGGCTGCGTCGCCTTTTCGGTGTTCATCCCGAAGGCATTGCCTATGTGAAGAGCAAAGGTCTTAAGTTCTTTCTTTATCTCGGTGACTTATATGGTCCATCTTACCACCTTATGCACTGGGGTGTGGACTCTTATGAGAGTGAAAATCAAAAGTATATCAGTCGGGTATTAAGTAATGATAGCGTCTTTCTGGATGTCGGGGCCAACGTGGGAATTTACTCCGTCCTGGCTGCCATGGAAGGACCGAATACTAAGGTTTATGCGTTTGAACCTGATTCAAAATCTAGAGAATGTATCCAGGCAAATATCGATCATAATGGTTTGAATAACATCAAGATCGTTTCAGAGGCTCTTTCTGATCGTGAAGGCACGGCCGTGTTTTACATGGATCAGAATAATCATGGTGGTAATTCTTTGAATAAAGATAGTATTCCCAACGTTGAAACGGCAAAAAAGGTTTCAGTTTCCCTGACCACCATGGATCTGTTTGTAAAAAAAGAGGATTTAAAAAAGATCGATTTGATCAAAATTGACGTTCAAGAACATGAAGTGGAAGTTCTTAATGGAGCCATCGAAACTTTAAAGAAATTTCGTCCTATTGTCCTGATTGAATGTTCAACGCTGACGGAAGGGAATAAAGATCCTTTCCAGTTTTTTGAGAATGCAGATTACAACGTCTTTGATCCGAAGTCTGAAAAGATTTATTCGGTCGAAGAGGCTCGTAAAGCCCTACAGGATAAAAAACACACTTCGGATCACGCCTATATCGATTTCTTTTTCTTTCCTGTCGAAAAGAAACATTATTTCATTGCGGATCGACCGCATTTAGTATTCTTGGCGGAACACCTTTCTTTCGGCGGATCTGAACGTGCTTTGATTGAATACTTAAGTTGCATTGATCGTGAGAAGTATAAACTTTGTTTAATTTTGCGGGATGAGCTTCCGGATAACTATCTTCTAAGCAGTGTGCCAGAGTATGTGGAAATTAAGACGATATATCCGGACAACGAAAAGTTAAGCTGGTTTGCCCAATGGCGCAAAAATAATTTTGCAAAACTCGACTTAACTATCCGTATGAAAAAAGCCTTTCTTTCTTTGCCTAAAGAAAGCTACATTTGCGATTTTTCATCAGTGCTGATTAAACTCGCGTATCATTTCCCTGGATATAAAAAGATTTACTGGATTCATGGGCCGAAATCCCACATGGACGAGTTGGAACTGCGTAAGTTTGGTCTTCGCTTGCGTGCTTATGACCTGATTTTAGCTGTTAGTGAGCATCTTAAGACAGAAATGCAAACATTGTTGCCGTCTTTAAAAGAGAAAGTGTTTTCGCTTTATAATCCGTTTGATATTGAGCGGATTAAGGAAAGTGCTAACGATGACAGTGATTTGTCGGCAGAGGATCGTCGTCTTATAAAAGGCAAATATATTTTGGCTGTGGGGCGGTTTGCGGCTGAAAAAGATTTTATTACTTTAATTCAGGCTTACAGTATACTGAAGAACAATGGGTTTGATCGTAAGCTTTACATCGTTGGTGATGGGCCGCGCCGTCAGGAAATCAAAGACGAGATCAAAAAAGAAAACTTAGAGCAGGATATCGTGCTATTGGGGGCTCGTCCGAATCCCTATATTTGGATGAAGAATGCAGAGATGTTTGTGCATTCAGCTTTTCTAGAAGGTTTTGGCCTTGTTCTTGTTGAAGCGATGGCTTTACAAAAAGCAGTTGTCGTGACGGATTCTCCGGTGGGACCTCGAGAGGTTTTAGATAATGGTAAGTACGGGATTTTAGTGCCGGTCAAAGATCCTCAGCAAATGGCGGAGGCAATATTAAAACTTTTTGGAGAACCCGATGCGATGCGGGATTATGAGACGTTGTCGTTAAGTCGTGCTAAAGACTTTCAAGCCGATTGTATTTTAGGTCGATTTGATCAGATCATTAAGTCTTTATAAAGTGGGTTTTGAACTTGAATTTTGAAAATAGGTGATTCCTGTTTTGTAGAATCCAAGAGATAACTCTCCAGCCGGCGATTGCGGCACACCAGGAAAAGAACCTTTGATAATATGCAGGAAATAACAGTAGGTGTAAGAGAACGAATCCAAAGATTACGATGAATTCTCTTTGCTGATAGGTATCACCTTTGTTTTTGTAGTTGCGCCACCAGATAATAAAATATCCTGCAAATATCCAAAAATGTTTATGTCTAATAAAGTCAGCCAGACAATTTAGATATGCATTTAGATATGGAAACAGGGATACTTCGATTCCCATGCTCTTAGGGTGTGGATCAATCTGTATTAAAGTAAAATTGAAAATTTTAAGATAACCGTAGTTTTCGTTTAGCGAATTTACTGCGAAGTATCCAAGCAATGGTGGCAAGATATACAAAAAGAAATTGGCGAAGCGGGCACGTCGTAACTCTAATAGCCCAAAAATACCCGCCAAAATAATAAAGTCGGTACGAATAAAAGGAAGTATTGTGAGTGGCACGACTATCCATCGGGAATTTTTCTTATTTAGCAACAGGCATAAAATTGAAAAAAACGCTGCCATAGAGTCAGGACTTGAGAGCTGTGCTAAATCTAGAAAACCGGAAAAGAGTGTCGCGATGAAAAAGAGTAAAAGCATCCAGACACCGTGAAAGGTGTAAAGAAGTCCCAGGGCAAAGAAAGTACACCCAGCGAAAAAAGCGGCAGTGTAAAAAGTAGCCGTGGGGGCAGAAATATTGAGTCCCTGTTCAAAAGATCTCACAACCCCGATGTAAGCCATACGTATAGTATAAAACGGCATGTGTTCCTCAAGGGCGGTAGGGTCAGTAGCTACAGTTCTTCGATATTCTCCGAGCTCCGTTAAATCACGATATTTTTGTTCAGGAAGAACGCGGGAGATCTCTTGGTAGGTTTTTGCTCTGAGATCTTCTCCCCTGAGCCCATCTTGAAAATATGAAGCCGCCGTATAGCCAATGATGTCCCAATTATACTGGGGAGTCACGACTCCAGTGACGAACAAAAGCACAGAAAGTAAAGCTAAAAAAATATACTTAAGATTTTCGAGGTTCATGATTTCTCAACTCGAGGTCGTCTTTTTTCAAGAATCCAGCGGCTAAGCCAAGAAGCAACAGTGCATAGTTGCGGCCTTCAGCAATCCGGGTAGGGGTGTCGGTGATCGATGCGCATAGCATAGATACTATTATGAGGACCCCGGCAAGGGCCATTTTTTTTGACGATTCAGATTTGGCTTTATAAAAATGACGATGAAAGAATATATAAGCCGTAAAGATGATGGCATAGTAAGAAATAAAACCGAAGATTCCGACCCCAGCTAAGATTTGTAAAAATTGGTTGTGAGCGTGTCCGGACCGAAGTATTTCCGGGGTGTTCATTTGGTCATAATATTTAGTTTGAAAGTTATTACTGTTTTCCAAGCCAACCCCTAGTAAGGGATGTTCCAGGAACATTCTTCCATATGCTTCCCAAGCAACGAGTCGCGAATTTTGGGAGCTGGCCTCAGAGAAATCAAATGTATAGTTAACTCGATCCTGGATGTAAAATGCATTGGTGAGATAACAGAAAGCGCAGAAGGCGACGGCGACCATAGTACAGTAAATTAATAAGCGTTGCCTTGAGTATACTAAAGCAAAAATTCCGGCAATGATCATTCCAAACCAAGCGGAGCGGGAATAAGTAAAAAGAATGGCCAAGGATAAGAGCATGAGTCCTAGCACGCAGGGAATAGTTCGAAAGCTAAACATTTTTTTTTCTAAGGAAAAATTCCCAAGATAAAGTGCCCATGGAAAAAGGAGCGCCAATGCGAGATGATTGGTATTCTGGTAAAAAATTAGAAGACGTCTTTCAGAGCTAATAATGTCGCGGTTGGGATGAAAGAGATAAATTAAAAGCAGAACTGTTAAGATAAAAGGCAAAAGCGGAGAAGTTAAACTCCATTTTGGAGAAGCCTGTCTCAAGAGGATTCCTAGGTAAATAGAGGCATACAGCGCTGCTATCCAGCGTAAACTGAAAATGTCTTCGGCTGCGCTCATTAAGGTCGAATTATAGGTCAGATACCCTAAAGCGGCGATCAAGATAAAAGCACAAACGCAAAGATTTAAAATTGGAAATTCCGCGAAGATGGACCCTAGAAATGGTTCTTTCCGTTTCATCCATCTCGACAAACCAACCAATATAACCAGCGTGAAGAAAAAATCCAAACTCCGATAAGATAAAATATTTGTGGCTATAGCTAAGTCAGTGAACAGAGACCAAATCATGCAATTCCGGAAATAGAATAGAGTGTAGAAGAATGGTGCTATTGTTGAGCAGTAGTATCTACGTGTCTATCTTAAAACCAGCAACACCTTGCGTTAAGGGGTGAATTTTAGAGTCATAATATGACCTGCTTCCGTGATATTGAAAGGACATGACATTGATACATTCCAGCTTCGTGAAGCTCTCTCAAAATAAAGAGAGAATTCGGGGCATTGCTTCCTTTCTGTTAGCGCTTATTTTGATTTTGCCAATCTCTATGTTTGAGATAAGTGGCTTGCAAATTCCTCTTTCGGACATCGCGGTCTGTTTCGGCGGTTTCTTTTTTTTAACTAAGATCGGTCGATTGGAAACTCTGATTTTTTGTTTAGCCGTGCTCATGTCTTTTCTGGCAGTTTTTGTCATAGCTATAGAACATTATGGCTTTCTGCAGATAAGACCAGTGTTGTCGGTATTTTTTTTCTATAAACCGATTTTGGGATATTTTTTGGCTATCTCCGTGATTAAGGATAAGCAAACTTTCGAACAAATTTTGAAATGGGCCCAGTTACTCATTTTTTTATTTGTTGTCGTTGTTATCTTCTCGGTGCATGCAGAATATGATGGTCTATTCCGTGACCGAATGAGTGTATTGCAGGGCGATTTTTTTAACCTTCCGCTTTATGCGGCCTTTGGAGTTAATTCTTTAGCATCTTTCTATTTTCTCATGGCGGCGGTTTCGATTTTAGCCGCCGCGATGCAATTCAGAAGTTGGCAGGGTGCTTTAGGGTTGGTGAACCTGGTACTGCTTTCCTACCTTATTTTCAATTCGGCTTCGCGAGAGGCACTGTTGGCAATGATGGTATTCATTTTTTGTGTAATGGGGCTTTTTTTGCGTCGCACGCCTAAAGTGCTTGTAGGTGTAGTGTTTATATTTGGTACCGCGCTAGTTTTGTTTTTTACGTCTGACTATGTGGGACGTGTTTGGGCTCATAAAATTGATCAAATTGTGACCGCGTTGGAGAGAATGGATTTAGACATGCTTTCTAGCGGGCGTATTGGTCTGTATAAAATCGCCCTTCAGCAATGGTCAAAAAACATATTGGTGGGCACAGGGTTTCACGGATTTCAGCTTTTTATCCAGGATATACCTGGTATCGGATACCCTGCGGGATTATCGCCCCACAATCTTTATATCACGGCGCTATGGAAAATGGGTCTTGTGGGTTTTGTTCCTTATGTCTGCTTTCTTTATCTCATTCTGAAAAAATCATTCAGCGTGGATGTGCCAGCAGGTTATAAATATGTTTTTATTAGTCTTTGCATCGCGGTACTTCTAGTGCTTAACGGTGTGTGGGAAATATTTATGGTGGCTAATTTTGGCACGCTGTTTTTCTTTTTGTTGGGGGCGTTTGTAAAACTAAACGAGAACAAACTCTGGTGATCAATACTCTCAAAGCCACTATTTCAAATAAAATTTTAAGAAACACCACTTGGATCTTCGCAGGAAATGTTGTTTGGGTGCTGATCAGTTTTGGCGCCTCCATCGTGGTCGCTAGGACGCTTTCCTTGGTTGACTATGGAACCTTGCAGTTGGCTTCGACTTGGTTTTTGTTCATCCAGCTTTTTGAGAACTTGGCCCATCCTAATGTTGCTAAAATTGAAATGGTTAAGAACCAGGATCGAGTTGGAAGTTATATAATAGCTATTGGTCTGATCGGTTCGCTCGTCGGAATAATATTTTCAGCGGTTATAGGGCTTCTGTTTTTTGTTCGCGGAGATACTCTATTGCTTTTCGTTTTGATGATGACCATTGGGCAGGCCTTTAAGTTTTACAGTGGTATCGTTTACTACTTTGATAACAAATTGCAGGCTTTAAAAACGCAGATAATTTTATTTTTTGGGAACTCGGCGGGGGCGACATATCGCATTACAGCCGCTCATTTTTCAGTCTCGTCATTTTCCCAAGTTTTTGTTGTCTTAGTTACCAATGTCACTTGTGTGTTGGGAAGCTTAGCTGTGGCAAAAGGTGAGTTGAGATCCCTTATTAACCATGGATTCGATCGAAATATTTTAGTCGGACTAATGAAAAAGTCGGCTCCTCTTTTGATGGTGTCTATTCTATCATTATTGGTTTACAGGCAGGATATTTTGATTTTGGGCTTTTTCGGGATGGAGCGGGATATCGCGCTTTATTCAAATGCAGTAAAAATATCGGAACCATGGGGATTCATAGCTTCAGGTTTAATAAGTTCAATGTTGCCTGGGCTTATTTTAAGTAAGTCCAAAAGTCTTTCTGCTTATTATCGAAGATTAAGAATGCTGTTCTTTTTATTAAGTTTGGCGGCTATTGCTTTGGCTGCGATGATATCAATTTTTGCTGATGTGATAGTACGTAGTACTTTTGGAGCGCAGTACGGAGATATTGTCCCATTGCTTCGCGTCCACATATGGTCAAACTTATTTTTATTTTATGTGTCGGTACAGCAGGTCTGGGAAGCAAATGAGTCAATGCACAGGTTTCTTCTCTATAAAACTGTCGGCGCGGTTTTGCTGAATTTGGTCTTAAATTACTGCTTTGTACCAAAATATGGGGCCATGGCGTGCGCGATTAACTCCGTGGTTACGTACTTCTTTTTGGGCTTTGGAGTGAACATGTTTACAAAGAAAACACGATTTATAAATGGTCATTATTTACGAGCATGGATTGGCTGGAAAAATGATTTTAAAGGATGATCCTCTAACGAGGCTGCTATTGTCTAGATTAAAAGCTTTTATTCAAGCCTGGTGGTTGTATTTAGTTTTACTCCTGGTTGGGGTTGGAGCTTTATTTTGCTTCTATGTACCAGACATTTACGTGATTAAAACAACCTATGCGGGCGATTTAACGGATTTAGATCTGATTAGTAGAATTGTATATGAAAAGGAAGTCATTGAAGAGCTGGATAACAAATTTCAGCTGAGTAAGACGCATGGAATTCCTGATGAAGACTTGGTGCCGTATTATTTAAAGAAAGTGGAGCATAAATTCATAGGAACCGAAGTCCTACATCTTTTCATAAAAGATAGTGATAAAAATTCTGCACTCACATTCAGCAACTTCCTAACCGAGGTGGCTGCGAGAGACTTTAAGATCCGTAATCAAAGCCAACGAATTTTAAGCGTGGAAGGGCCTGAATTATCTAAAGGAAGTAATTTAGGACTGAAATTGTTGGGATTCCTAGTCACGAGTTTGACTTTGTTTGTGCTATTGAGTTTATATCTTCTAAGATTTGAGTTATTGCATCGAAAGTGAGCTTGGGTGAAAACAAACCCTAAATTACTATTAATGGGATTTTCTTGCGAGGAAAAGTATTTCCTTCACTACACTTCGGCAGATAAAACTCAACATCATGCAGCAAGGAAGTTGGAGGAGCGATATATAAAAGGGCTTTCTGAGCTGGGATATTCAGTAGATGCCCACTCGTTATTTCCAGCGACAACTTTTCCTGGAAATCGAAATGTTCTTATTGGATATCGCGCTGAGCTGAGGTTGGATGGGAGCAGGCGAGTCTCGCTTCCATACATTAACTTTCCGATGCTCAAAATGGTGACGCGCTTCGTAGTAGCCCTTTTTTCAGCTATAAAATGGTTATCAACATATCCTCAAGACGATAAAAAAATTATTTTGTATTCTCTGCATACGCCTTTTTTATTAACGGCAGTTTTGTTGAAATGGATTTTTGGAGTTCATTTTTACATTATCGTGACAGACTTTCCTGAATATATGGGAAAATCAAAAGGCGTAAGGCGTTTTTTAAAGGCGATAGACTCTTGGTTGATTGAGTGGCTAGGGACTCAGTCTTCTGGATTTTCTTACGTTTCAGAGTATGCGGCAAAATTTTATAAAAAATGGCAATCAATTCCCGCTGTGATTATCGAAGGAATAGTGGATCGACCTGGGGATCTGCCGCCCTTGAGTTTAAATCAAAAAAAATCTTGCGCGGTGTTTTATTCTGGTGGTCTGTCTTATGACTATGGAGTCAAAGACTTGGTGGATGCTGCCGAGTTTCTTCCAGAAAATTATGAGATTTGGATTTGCGGTACCGGTGAACTTGAAGAATATGTTCTTCATAAATCGAAGATAGATGCTCGGGTGAAATATTTAGGACTTTTGCAGCCTAGTGAGGTTGCCGTAAAAGCAAAACAGGCAGATATTTTGATTAATCCACGCCGCTTAGAAAAGAAGTTCGTAGCCTTATCGTTCCCTTCAAAGATCCTCGAGTATCTAAGTTACCAAATGCCTGTTCTTACTTCTAGGGTGCCTTCAATCCCGGATGAATATGACAGTTTTTTGTTTTACATAAATGAAGTTAGTCCAAGGGGAATTGCTGAATCGGTCATGGCAATTAGGGCGATGGATCAAAAGCAAGTGCAGGATAGGGTGAATAATGGCATTAACTTTATCTTCAAAAAAAAGTCAGCTGTTGTGCAGTGCGAGAAGTTCGCTCACATTATAGCAGGAGTTTAACTAGAGCTACTCGGAGTGTGTATGAAGGGCATTATTTTAGCAGGTGGGGCGGGGACCCGTTTATATCCTGCAACAACCGTGGTTAGTAAGCAGTTGTTACCTATTTACGATAAACCCATGATTTTTTATCCGTTGACCACGTTGATGCTTGCTGGAATCAGAGATATTTTGTTGATTTCAACACCAACAGACATACCTCGGTTTGAACAACTTTTAGGAAATGGCGAAAGATGGGGGATCAAGATTTCTTATGCCGTCCAACCGTCACCTGATGGTTTAGCGCAAGCATTTCTGATTGGTGAAAAATTTATTTCTAATGACCGTTGTGCGTTGGTGCTAGGTGATAACATTTATCATGGTCACGGATTTGGAAAGATCCTTCGTAGTGCCGCAGAACTTAAATCAGGAGCATCTGTTTTCGCTTATAAGGTAAACGATCCTGAGCGATATGGCGTGGTCGAGTTTGATACTCAAGGTATCGCGCGATCCATCGAAGAAAAACCGGTGAAGCCGAAGTCTAACTTTGCCGTCACTGGATTATATTTTTACGACGAGAACGTGGTGAGTTATGCAAAGTCTTTAAATCCGTCACCGCGGGGTGAACTGGAGATTACGGATTTGAATAGAATTTATTTGGAAAAAGGACTTTTGAATGTCCAAACCTTGGGCCGCGGGTTTGCTTGGCTTGATACGGGAACTCCGACAAGTCTTTTAGAAGCTAGTCTTTTTGTGCAGACTATTGAAAGTCGGCAGGGGTTCAAGGTTGCTTGTCCGGAGGAAGTTGCCTATCGAATGCAATTCATAACCAAAGAGCAACTTTTAAAGTCTGCAGAAATTTATAAAAGTAACTCTTATGGAAAATACCTTCAGCAACTGGCAAGTGAGTCGTAAATGAAAGAAGAAGAGATTCGCCCGAAAGCAATTCTTGATCAGTACTTGAAACTGAGTGCTGAAGACGGAGCTAAACTTGATAAAAATCTTTTTCAGGAGTGTGTCTGTCAGGCTTGTGGCGGCACCAGAAAAGAGACCAAATTTGAGAAACATGGATACACCTACAAGATGTGTCTGGATTGTCATTCATTATTTTGTTCACCACGCCCCACACCTGATCAAATAAGTTCACTTTATTTTAACAGCCCCTCATCCACTTTTTGGTCAAATGTGTTTTTCCCCTCGGTCCGGGATGCACGTCGGGAAAAACTTTTTAAACCCAAAGCAAAAAAAATTGCGAATTTAATTAAAGAAAAAGGACTGGCGGTTAAGACGGTCTGTGACATCGGAGCCGGGCATGGACTTTTTCTAGAGGAGTTGCAGAAAGAGATTCCAGGGTTGTCTCTGTTTGCTGTTGAGCCGGATTCGACATCGGCCGAAGTTTGTCGCTCTAAAGGAATTGAAACTCTAGTTTCTACAGCCGAGGATGCTAAAGTTTGGCGTAATAAGTTTGATTTGGTTCTTTGTTCAGAAGTGGTTGAACATGTGCATAACGTAAAAAATTTTGTTAGCTCTGTTCATAGTCTTGTCAGATCTGGCGGCCATTATTTGATCACAGGTTTAGGTTACGATGGATTTGATATTCTGACTCTGCAAGATAAATCCAAAGCGGTTTCGCCTCCGCATCATCTAAACTTTTTAAGTGTCGAGGGATTCAATAAACTTTTTATTTTATTAGGAGCGAGATCTGTGGAGGTATGGACTCCGGGGCAGCTAGATGTCGATATTGTTATTAACAGTGGCATTGAAAATGAATTTATTAGAGTTCTTAAGGCTCGCGGGGATAGTGTGGTTCGCGAATTTCAAGAGTTCCTCGCTAGAAACCAGCTAAGTTCCCATACGTGGATTTTGGTTCAGAAATAAAGGAGAAAACGTGAAAACGGTAGCAATCATTCCAGCAAGAATGGCAGCGACGAGATTTCCAAATAAACCGTTAGCAAAAATTAACGGTGTGCCGATGATCGGGCATATTTACGCACGTACCGTGGCGGAACCAATTTTCGACGAAGTTTATGTTGCGACCTGCGATAAAGAAATTTTTGACTATGTGAAGTCCGTGGGCGGCAAAGTGGTAATGACCGCAGATACGCATGAACGTTGTACAGATCGTACGGCCGAGGCATTGTTGAAAATTGAAGAAATTCATGATGCAAAGTTTGATGTCGTCGGTATGGTGCAGGGGGATGAGCCCCTAGTGGTCCCTCAAGTTTTTAAAGAAGCTATTCAGGCTTTACGTGATGATTCGTCGTTACCCCTCGTTAATATTATGGGAAAAATTGAAAATGACGAAGAATTCAATTCACCAAATACAGTGAAAGTGGTGATCGATAGGTGGCGAAATGCGCTATACTTCTCTCGGGAACCAATCCCAAGTGCTAAAAAGTATTCGCAAGATTATCCAAAGTATAAACAGACGGGGATGATTTTTTTTCGCAGAGACGCTCTGATAGAATTCAATAGCATGCAGCCAACTATGCTTGAGAAAATTGAATCCGTCGATATGATGAGAATTGTTGAGCAAGGTGGTAAAATCAAAATGATTTTAACTACTCACGCTTGTTATGGCGTGGATATTCCCTCGGATATACAAAAAGTTGAAAAAGTTATGACTAACGATGCTTTATTTAAAGCTTATCGATCAAAGTTTGGAATTTAAATTATGAATAAAATGTATAGAGTAGGCATTGCCGGTTATGGCATCGTGGGGAAGCGCAGAAGACAGTTTATTGATCTTCACCCAAATATGAAAACAGTCGCTGTCTGCGATATCAAATTTTCTGAAAATGATATGAAAGATACTTCTCAAGGGGTTAAAATTTATCAAAACTATAAGCAGCTTCTCTCTGAAGATCTAGATGTTCTATTTGTGTGCCTAACGAATGATGTAGCCGCTGAAGTAACAATGGCTGGTTTGAATAAGGGCCTTCATGTTTTTTGCGAGAAGCCTCCAGGTAGAGATCTTAAAGATATTTATGATGTCATTCAGACAGAAAAAAAACATCCTGGATTGAAGGTTATGTATGGTTTTAACCATCGTTATCACGAGTCCGTGCGTAAAGCTTTTGAAATCATCCGCTCTGGCGAGCTTGGGCGGGTTCTAAACCTTCGGGGTGTTTATGGTAAATCCGCAATTATCTCATTTCAGTCTGATTGGCGAACGAAGCGGGAGATAGCCGGTGGTGGAATTTTGCTTGATCAAGGCATACATATGGTGGACCTCATTCGCATGTTTACCGGAGATTTTGATAAAATTCATAGCTTTGTAGATAATAGCTTTTGGAAACATGACGTAGAAGATAATGCGTATGTTCTAATGAAAGCTAAAAATGGTGTGGTTGCTTTCCTGCATTCTACGGCCACTCAATGGCGTCATCGTTTCCATTTAGATATTTCGCTTGAAAAAGGAAGCATCACGCTTTCAGGAATTCTGTCAGGATCCAAGAGTTATGGTGCGGAAACTATCACTATCGCATACGCGGGAAGTAAAGATGGTGGAGACCCGCACGAAGTAAAAATTCGGTATAATGAAGATAACTCTTGGAGAGACGAAATCGCGTATTTTGCCAACTGTGTGATCAATGATCAAAAAGTTGAGCAGGGTTCGTCTGAAGAGGCATATAGGACAATGGAGTTAGTGTACCGCATCTACTGTGCCGACCCTGAGTGGAAAAAGAAGTATAATCTAACGGACTCTTACTCAGGAAAATAGTGTGTTAGCCAGGCCATTGATTTAGGCCTGGCTATGACTTCACTTTTAGTTGGATTTGTTCTGGAATAGCATCAAAGATCCAGCATTTGATCCGTGGTTTTTTTCTAAGTCTCGAGGGGTCATTTCCACAAGTTATAAATATTAAACCATGCTTAATAATTCTTTTATCGCGGGAATCCGACGATGGGCCCGCTAGCAAATGGCGATGACCGTAACAGGGGCCCCATCAGCACGATCTACAAGAAGGGGTGAAACCACGACCATGCTGGGAGAGTTCTGAAGTTCTTCGAGTTTCATATCCTCGATAACTCTTAGGGGAGCACCCGTGCCGGATTTTGCCAAAAACTCTTTGTGCGCTAATCTTCCCAATGGGCGGTTTGAGTATGAGGTGATCGAAATGAAGTCGAACCCAAGTACTTTTATATTAGGGCGATGTGTTCTTAGCCAAATAGCAAGATCTGGAGACAGGCCGGGATTGTTTGACCAATAAGTGGCGTTATTTCTGTGTTTTTCAAATCCGGTTCTTAATATCAGCATATCGCATTCGTGTGGGACAGATTCAAAGGCGATATTGGGGCCTATTATTTGATCGGACGTTGCTGGGAGATCTAGTAGGTGAGGCGATCGAAAGATCCATTCCTCCGCCCTATAATCATTGAGGCATTTTCCGTTGCTATCAAAGTGCAGAGGAAGATCAATATGCGTCCCAATGTGATTTGATAAAGTCCACTCTTGAGAATTGGAAGACGCACCTTGAGCAATGTCAGACGAGATTTTTTTGAAAAAACCTTGTTTGCCACCGTAGCCAGGGGTCGTTTCATTAAGATAGTGAGATAGGAAAATAGTTTTCTTCATGCGCTATAATGGATAGTCGAAAAAGTTCTCAGGACGTGCGATTTTACCGGTGGAAAGTCCTTCAATCGCGGCCAGGCCCATCGCCCGAATAGACTCAACAGAGGATCCCCCGATGTGAGGCGTAAAGTAGAAATTTCGCAACGACATTAAGTTTTCGTCCGCGAGGGGTTCATTATCAAAAACATCAAAAGCGGCAGAGGCAATATGCCCACTTTTTAACATCTCAAAAAGGGCAGTTTCGTCGACAATCCCGCCACGAGCTGTATTCACTAAAAAGCTTCCTTTTTTTATTTTAGCCATTCTTTTCTCATCGAAAAACATATGAGTGAGGCTAGTGTGAGGCACGTGAATTGTTATGACGTCCGAGTTAGATAAAAGATCTTCGAGATTGGATACTTGAGTAATTGCGTTTTCCTGGCAATATCCAGAACGCTCTTTAAGATCATAAGCTAGGATCTTAACTCCAAAAGGTTTTAAAAAAGGGACGAGCTCTTTGCCGACGTGTCCTAATCCCACAATGCCTACAGTCTTTCCTGAAAGGTTGTATCCCTTAAATTGAAACCAGTGATTATTCTGGAGATCATGATGACTGTGAAAACTTCCTCTTACGGTGCCCAGAATGAAATGCAAAGTAAGTTCGGCGACAGATCTCCGATTTACTCCGCCGGTCCAGGAAAGACGAACATTATTCTTTTCAAGGGCGGTAAAATCGATGTTATCTAAACCTACACCATACTTGCTAATCAATTTAAGATCAGGAAGTTGGTTTACCAGCTCCTGATTCACTTTTTCAAGTGCGATAATAGCCTTGGGAGCTCCCTTCAGAAAATCAACCAACTCTTTGCCAGAAAGACTCTTACCCGATTCATTAAAGCGGGCTTTAGGATACAAGGCTAAGAGGGAATCTCTCAAAAAAGAGTCAGAAGAAAAAGAGCGCGAAGCTACTGCAACGACGTCACTCATAGAAGTATAGACTCCACTGCAATCTGTCCGTTTGTTGCAAGGACATCATATTTAAAATTATCTTTTGGGATCATTTTCACAGAGCCCCCGGCGGCTTTGACTAGAGCGATGCCCGCGGCTACATCCCAAAGGAAAATATTTTTTTCGAAGTAAGCCTCTATTTTTCCTTGAGCCACTAAACGAAGCGAAAGTGCGGCACTGCCAAACATCCTGACTTTTTTAAAAGCTCTAATTGAATCGAACAACGAGTTGAGTGCATTGTTTGATAGGTCACTTTGAACCGGAAATCCTGTAGCGAGAACGGATTGAGCGATGTCAGTCTGGCTACTCACCTGAGTTTTTTTAGAATTGTTAGTCACGGATTGGCCTATGCCACCCGAAGTAATCTCATCATAGAAAGAGTCTCCGATGACTCCCAAAATAGGGGTATCGCCTTTCCATAAAGCTATGCTGACTCCATAAAAGGGAATGTCGCGTGAAAAATTAAGGGTTCCATCCAGAGGATCTACGATCCATACAGTTTCGTTGTCTGTGATGGGTGAGTTTTTTTGTTCCTCAGAAATAATTCGGAACGAAGATTTTTGCTGTAGGATCTGGATGATAGCTGACTGGGCGGCAATATCGGCGGAAAGTTTGATGTCCTTGTCTGACTGTGAAATGACCTCGAAGCTATTCTTTGTAGACTTCAGGGAGCGCATACCAGCACGGCATGCCTCCTCTGCTATCTGAATAAATTGCGCAGTTTCGCTTGTCCCGCAGTGAGCCATTATACTTTAACAATACGATTGAAGTATGAGCCAATCAGATGATCCACAAACATATGAACGTCTTCGACCGGACCGTATTCACCTTTGCGAGTATCAACATGGATTTTGATGTCGCTTAATTCACGAAGTTTTCCACCATCAAAGCCCGTCAAGCCGATGACTTTAAGCCCTTTTTCTTTTGCGTACTTAACGGTGTGGATAATATTCGGAGAGTTTCCTGAAGCTGAAATAGCAACTAGAACGTCACCAGGATTTGCAAAGTTTTGCAGTTGTTTGGTGAAAATTACCTCGTATCCATCATCGTTACCCACGGCCGTTAAAATCGCAACGTTGTCAGTAAGGGCCATCGCTTTAAAAGGTTTATCTGTAACGCGAGTGCCGATGGAAATATCGTTGGCGAAGTGTGAAGCCGTAGCTGCGCTTCCACCGTTCCCGATAAAAAATATGTGGGCGCCTCTTTCGCGAGCATCCAAAACTGTTTCAATCATTTTTCCGATGGCGTTATAATCGAGCTTCGATAAAACTTCGCCTAGATAACTTCCGTATTTTTGGGCAAACTGTGCAGGGTTTCTGTTCTCGGTAAAAATCTCATCTAGTCTGTTTTGCATGGCCTTAAATTCTCCAAAATGAATCGTTTTTAAAAGCTGGGCCATCTTAAGTAAAACTCTCACAAAGTGCAAACAAGATACTTGGTCTGCCTGTTCGCGCGGTGCGGCGATGCGGTTCCTCCTTGGGGAAATGAATACTATCAACTTGATCCCGGGGCCCTTTTTTAGGAGAGTAGTCAGGCTCAGTAACTATTTAAAGGATACATCAATGAAAGTCGTCATTCTTGCCGGTGGATTAGGCACGAGATTATCTGAAGAAACTGTTTTAAGGCCCAAGCCGATGGTGGAAATCGGAGGCATGCCGATTCTGTGGCATATTATGAAAATATACTCAGCTCACGGATACAACGAGTTTCTACCCGCATTAGGCTACAAAGGCCATGTGATCAAAGATTTCTTTCTCAATTACTTTTCCAGAACTCGGGACTTTTCTTTGAATATGAAGGACGGGCAGGTAAATTATCGTCGCTCTGCGAACGAAGATTGGGTCGTTCATCTTAACGACACCGGTCACGATACATTGACTGGCGGAAGGCTTCTTCGCTTGAAGCCTTATCTGCTAGATCAGGAAACTTTCATGCTTACGTATGGTGATGGCGTATCAGATGTGAATATTAAAAAGCTTGTAGAGTTTCATAAGTCTCATGGAAAGATCGCTACAGTAACAGCGGTGCGGCCGCCGGCACGCTTTGGTGCTTTAGAAATTCAGAGCGGTAAGGTGATCGACTTCCATGAAAAGCCTCAGGTTGGCGAAGGTTGGATTAACGGGGGCTTCTTTGTTTTTAACAAGGGTGTTTTCGATTATCTTGAAGGTGATCATACGATCTTGGAACAGAAACCACTTGAGAGATTGGCAAAAGATCAAGAATTGATGGCGTATCAGCATGATGGATTCTGGCATTGCATGGATACTATTCGCGACAAAGATGTTTTAGAAAAAATGTGGGGCGAGCGCAAAGCAAGCTGGAAAGTCTGGGAGTAATGTCTTTCGAAAATATCTATAAGGGCAAAAAGGTCGTTGTCACTGGGAATACCGGCTTCAAGGGCTCATGGCTTACTGTATGGTTGCTTTCTATGGGAGCGGACGTTGTGGGTATATCCTGTGATATCCCCAGCAATCCTTCATTATTTGAAACTTTGAAACTGCGAGATAAAATTAAGCATTATGAGTTTGATCTTCTTGAGAGAGACAAAGTTTATCATGTGATCCATGCCGAAAAGCCTGATTTTGTTTTTCACCTTGCGGCGCAAGCTATTGTATCCAAATCCTATCAGGATCCTATTCGGACTTTGCAAAGTAATGTCATGGGTACGGCGCATGTTTTAGACGTGCTCAGGGACTATCCAAAAAAATGTGTCGCAGTAATGATCACTAGCGATAAATGTTACGAAAACGTAGAGTGGTGCTGGGGATATAAGGAAACCGATCACTTAGGTGGCAAAGATATATATAGTGCCTCTAAGGCCGCCGCTGAAAATGTCATTCATTCGTACGTAGAGACTTTTTTTAAAAAAGAAGGGCATCCCGTCGTTGTAGCCAGCGCACGCGCAGGTAACGTTATCGGCGGGGGCGATTGGGCTGCAGATCGTATCGTCGCAGATATTGCCAGGGCTTGGGCTGCGGGAGAGAAAGTGGCCATCCGAAGCCCTAAAGCGACACGTCCTTGGCAGCACGTTCTTGAGCCATTGAGTGGCTATTTAGAACTAGGTAAAAACTTATACAAATCTCAAGATTTTCACGGGCAAGCTTATAACTTTGGTCCGCGTGCGGAACAAAATCGTACCGTGGTTGACTTGCTTATCGACATGTCCATGCGTTGGGGATTTGAGAGCAGTGACAAGGCGTACGAAATAACGGACAATCGTCCGTTTAATGAAGCAGGGTTGCTTAAGTTAAACTGTGACAAGGCTCTTTTCGATATGAAGTGGCAAGCTACTTTGGGTTATTACCAGACAGTTCATTTTGTCGTGGATTGGTACAGTCTTTACTACAAAGAAAAAGGCGACATGTTTGCCTTTACATCAAAACAAATCACCGAATACGTTCAATTGGCAAAAAAACAAAATATAGAGTGGGCGGCTCGATGCTAGAAGGGGTGCAACTTATACCCTTAAAAAGAATTGCCAATCCCTTAGGCGACGTGTTTCACGGCCTGAAAGCCTCGGAAAACTCTTTTGCAGGCTTTGGCGAAGCCTATTTTTCTTCCGTTTACGAAGGGGCTAGGAAAGGCTGGAAAAAACATACACGGATGACTCTAAGTTTAATTGTCATAAGCGGAGAAGTACGTTTCGTCATATACGACGATAGACAAGACAGCGCCTCGTCAGGCGAGTTCTTTGAGGTCACTTTGTCGCAAAAGAATTACGCTCGTTTGGTGGTTTCACCCGGTTTGTGGTTGGCTTTTCAAGGCATCGGAATTGAATCAAATATTCTTTTAAATATTGCCAACATTGAACATGATCCAAGTGAAGCTGTAAACGCTCCGATTGAGGAGATTTCTTATGAGTGGTGAAATCCGTAAAATTCGCCTTTCTAAATGCTCTGTCGGACAAGAAGAAAAAGATGCCGTCTGTCGCGTCCTGGATAATGAATACTTAGGGATGGGCAAAGAGGTTCAGCTTTTTGAACAGGAGCTCAAAAAGTACCTTGATACTGACCTGGAAGTTATTTGCGTGAATACGGGCACTGCCGCTTTGCATCTTGCGGCTCTCTGTTTAGATTTAAAAAGTGATGATGAAGTTTTGGTTCCGTCAATCACTTATGTAGCCAGCTATCAAGCGATCTCAGCAGTGGGAGCTAAGCCGATTGCCTGTGATGTTGAAGAATCTAGTGTCTTTATTGACTTAGAAGATGCAGAAAGACGCATTACCTCCAAGACAAAGGCAATCATGCCGGTCCATTATGCGAGTAGTGCGAAATACATCGATGAAGTTTATGGTTTCGCAAGAAAATATAATTTACGAGTGATTGAGGATGCCGCTCAATCTTTAGGTGGCGACCGTAAGGGGAGCAGAGTTGGCCGTGAGGGAGACATTGTTTGCTTCAGTCTTGACGGTATCAAAAATATTACCAGCGGCGAAGGGGGAGTTATTGTCACTGCGGACCCTGTTCTGGCGCAGAGAGTTCGTGACGCTCGACTTTTGGGCGTAGAAAAGGACACAGAAAAAAGATACCAAGGTGCTCGCTCCTGGGTGTTTGATGTAAAACATCAAGGGTTTCGCTATCACATGAGTGATCTCATGGCGGCAATTGGTCGCGAACAGCTAAAGAAAATTGATCAGTTTTCAAAACGTCGTCGAGAGATTGCGCAGCAGTATGTTCAAGGCTTGCGTGGGATAAAGAGTGTTCATCTTCTGGACATAGATTTTCGAACCATAGTACCCCACATTTTCGTCGTGAAAATTGATGGTGATCGTGAAGAAGTGGCCAACTCTCTAAGCGCCAGAGGCGTGGCGACCGGCGCGCACTATTTCCCCAATCATTTGTTGTCATTGTATCGATCTTCTTACGCTTTACCTAAGGCTGAGAGTTTAGGGCGGTCCCTGATGTCATTGCCATTGCATGTCGATTTGAGTGACTCCGATGTCGCTTATGTCATTGAAAGTGTTAGAGCGGTCACATCCTGAATAGACAGGTATAGGATAATTTATGAATCTTTTCTTAAATCCCACATTTTGGATCTGTATTATTGGATGCGGGGTTTTTTTAAGATCATTCAGTAATTTATCGTTAAAAATTTGGCTTACCGGATTGGTTAATTTTGCATTGTTGTGGGTATTCCTTGGATGGAAAGAGGCATTGTTTTTGCTACTGCTTTCAACGGTGCTGTTCTTTTCCGCAAGAATGGTCGAAAAGCTCCCTAGGATATCTATATTCCTGCCGATGGCTCTAGTGATCTTTTTCTGTGTTTACAAGCTTCTTAGTTTGGCCCAAGAAAAATCTTTGTGGAATGCACTCCTTATAATTCCGTACTCGTATATTTTTCTTAGGGCCATAGATGCGTTCAATATTCTTAAAGTAAAAAAAACGAGACATGACACTCTGAACTTCGCTTTTTTATTATCTTACCTGATGCCCATTAATATGCATTTTGCTGGTCCCATAGCCCCTTTTAAAAAATTTTGTGAAAGCTTCAGTGAACGGGACCCTTGTGAAAATTTTTCGGGCGTTTTAAATGCGATAAACTTACTGGTAACGGGGTTCTTCTATAAGCTTTTCTGCGCAGAGGTTGTAAGAATTATTTATTTTGGCAATGGTGATATCGTATCAAAAACCGTTTTAGATACTGGTGTTATCTTCATTTATACTTTTTTTGACTTTGCGGGATATACATTGATTGCGATGGGTGCAGGGCGAATATTAGGACTTTATACTCCTGAAAATTTTCGAAGCCCCTTTTCTGCACCGAGCGTTTCTAGTTTTTACAATAGATGGCACATGTCTTTAGGGGATTGGATACGACGGAATATCTATTTTCCAATGCAGATGAAGTACACTCGGTCAAAAAGACGAACAGTTGAGCAGTTGCTTTATTTTAATGCCTTTGTCTTATTTGTATCCTTCGTCTTCATTGGGGCGTGGCATGGGTTTCATTTCCGTTTTTTAGTTTGGGGAATTCTTCTGGGAATAATTATCACGGTGGAGAAGTTTGCATTCGACCTCATAAAAAAGAAGGGGTGGGATAAAAATAATTACGTGGTAATCGTTTGGAAGCTTTTAGGTCCCGTGTATACTTTTATTATGATTTCATTGGCGATTCATCCTGCTATGAACCTGATGTTGGGAAAATAGAAATGAAGAATGAGCTAAAGACAGTCGGAAAAATTTGTTTAACCATAATCTTCATAACTCTCAAAGCATTTTTAGCGATGAGCATGTATAATAAAGATATTTTGACGTTTATATATGCGGGGTTTTAAGCGTTCGGCGCAGTTCGCGCTTTCTTTGATTCTGGTGTTTGCTGGGGTGTGGAGTCTCTCACTCGTCATTTCCTACTACCGAGGTAGTGCCAGCTTGTATGAAAAATCATATACTGCATTTCACAATCAATTTTATAAAATGAGAATGATGAATTCTCAAGACCGTTTGGTTACGATCATGGGTATTTCTTCAGCTCGGGAAGCATTTGACGAAGATGTATTAAACGCTGGACGTGATGGATTTAAATACACAAATCTTGGAACTGGCGCCTTTGACGGCCTCGCGCCAAGTTTAGAGTTGTTTAGTCAGTTGTTTAAGAAGTATGGCAGCCGGAGTGACTATGTATTCGTGGGCCTTCAGTCATATATTTTGCGTCCAGGTTACTTAAGTACACTCCATTCAGGTATTGATGATCTAATGACTTTTTCTGCACAGGGTGACTTACTTTCCGTAGAGGTGGAGGGTTCTCGAGAACAATTGAAAAGAAAGTTAATTGCTAACGACATATTTCCGCTATCTTTGTACACATGGCGAGTAGGGCAGATGGTAAGACTGGCTTGCTTAAAATTGCATGATTTCATTTATTCAGATAAAGTCTCGAGTGTGCCTGAAGACCTACTTAAGTTTTCCCCAAGGTCAGAATTTCTTTATGGCGATAAGTCTTATGACCCCGTCAACCAGAGTTTGCGGATAAAAGAGCTACTAAAACATTTAGAAAAAAGCGATTTTAGACCGGATTTAAGTTCTACAGAAAGTTTAAAAAGAGCGTTAAAGGACTTAGGTTCTATGTCAAAAAATGGGAAGGTTGTTGTTCTGATGCTTCCGGAGCACTCTGCTCTTAGGAATGACAAGCGTCTGGAGTGGCTAAAGTCTTCGCTATATAATGTTTTAAAGAGTAGTTCTGAAGTATCAGAGATTATGGATATTTCTGATATTGTTCCAGATGAGTACTTTTATGACGGTGGGCATGTTCTAAGTCCGGGCCGAAAAATTGTAACCGACTTTTTATTAGAAAACATGTCCCAAAGACAATCTAGTCAATCGCGGAACTAGTCCACATTCTTTTGAATAAGGGCGACCATGTCGCCAACATTTTTCATGGAAACTATATCATCGATATCAAATTGTACGTTGAAATGATTTTCAACTTCAGAAATCAAGGCAACATGATTCAACGAATCCCATCCCACGACATCAGCAGCCGTCGTTTTTTCTGAAATTTTAATGGATTCATCGAAGAAGACTTTAGCAAAAATCGGCGTGAGTTGTTCAAGTATTTCGTTATGGTTCATTAGTGCTATTTCTCTCAGACTTCAATTAGACAAAATCATCTTGTCTTGGATTTTATATTCAGCAATTACTTCTGACAAACTTAGCTTCCTCATATCTTCTGTAAAAAATGAAGTCAATTCAATTAAGCCGTCCTTAACTCTTACGGTGATGCCGTCATCGATCAGATGAATGCTTCCTTCTGGTATATTCGGTACTGGAGATTTAGACTCACGGCCTGTAGAGACATACAGAATCTTATCCTTTATCTTAATTCTCGGAAGTCCTACGGGGCTTTGCAGAGGGCCATAATCGAAAGCCCTCAAGAAGCGCAGACATTCGGATGTGGACCAGTGAAAATTGAACCAGCCGTCATTTGGTCTTTCTTTTGCGGTGAAGTAAGTTCTTTCGGTTAATTGTTGGTGGCGGGGGGGCATGATATTATTTAAAACTAAATCGATCCCTTCTTTGAAGAGTTCAAATCCTCTGTGAGCTCCGGTCAGTAAAAGGTGTCCTGCTGTGGCGTTGTCCGGGATCGGATATGACTTTTGCAGGATGATAGCACCGGAATCTACCTCGCCCTCAATGAGATGGAATGTGACCCCGAAATTTTTTTCGCCTTTGAAAATAGCCCAAGTGCAAGAGTTCGATCCCGCGTAAGTAGGAAGAAGTGAATTGTGAAAGTTAATTGCCACTTCGCAGGCAGAAAGAAGTTCGGGCCTTAAGATTTGAGAATTACAAATACTGAGTAAGAAATTCGGCCTTAGTTCTTGAACTCTTCGTTCTATCTCAGAACCGCGAATCTTCTGAACTTTTTTAAAGGGGATATTGAATTTTTCAGCGGCATTTTCAAGTCCAGTACCATAGCGTTGAGGGCTGTCGTCGACCACAATAAAGCTGAGGTCCACATCGGGCCGTTCAATTAGATGCTTCGCGCAAAGGGAAGGGAGCATGCCGTTGCCGATCAAAACCACCTTTTTTTTAAAATTGCCCAAAATTTGCCTCTCTGGTACTAAAAGCTATCCTGTATATGACTGGAAGAACCATGATTTTGAACCAAATTCTGGAGAATATCAAACGCTCACCCCAGGCCACGGCCTTTGTTTTTGATGAGCGCCATTACACTTATTTTGAATTAGGGGAAAAGATTCAGGAAATCGCAAGTTTTCTGAGCGGTCGAAAAAACGAAAGAATTGGAGTTTTGGCGCAGCAGGATTTTCTAACCTATGCGACGATCTTGGGCGTACTTTTTTCGGGCAATACCTTTGTTCCAATTTTAAGTAGTCAGCCTCCAGAAAAAAATAAAAACATCATCGTGGCAGCTGAAATAAGGTTTTTGTTTTTTAGTGATATTGAGGCCAAGGACGTTTTTAAAGACCTTACGATCAATTTTGTAAATTCGAATGAGCTTGTTGATAAAAGTCCCTCGCCGGGGGTTTATCCAGAGCAGATTGCCTATATTTTATTTACATCCGGATCCACTGGCGTTCCAAAGGGTGTGCCTATATCTATAGGTAATTTGGAGTCCTTCTTCGATGCACATGCAAAGCTCGGATTGCATCTGAGTGCTTCTGACCGGTTTCTTCAAATGTTTGATTTTTCATTTGATCTTTCCGTCGTCTCCTATTTGCTGCCGTTACTGGTCGGTGGATCTGTTTATCCTTTAAAAAGTGGAAATGCGAAGTATCTATCAGTCTATAAAACGTTAAAAGATGAGCGCATAACTTATGCGCTTATGGTGCCATCTATTATAAATTTTCTTCGTCCTTATCTTCCGCGAGTTAGTTTTCCGGAACTTCGATATTCTACGTTTTGTGGTGAAGCACTTTTGGAGCAAGATCTTTCGCTGTGGAAAAAATCCTGCGCCAATGCCGAGCATTGGAACTTCTATGGTCCCACTGAAGCCACAATTTACTGTGCGGCTTTTGAATGCAGTACGCCTTCTGCTCGAAATGGCATATTGGCGATTGGTAAGCCTATGGCTCATACAAAATTAATGCTTATTGATGACAGTGAAAATGTTGTCGAAGGCTCAGGGTGCGAGGGACAACTTTGCCTTGGGGGGGCTCAAGTAACTCCTGGGTATCTGGATCCGGAAAATACGAAGAAAGCATTTTTTAAAACGTCTAGTGGAGAACGCTTTTATAAGACTGGTGACATTGCCATTAGGGATGCTGCTGGTGATTATTTCTTTTGTGGCCGGGTCGATCAGCAAGTTAAGATTCAAGGCTTTCGCGTTGAACTTGGGGAAATCGAAAATGCATGTTCTAAAATCTGCGCAAAGAGCACTGTCGCGGTTTTTGAGCATGACAATCATGGAAATGCAGTTGTCGCCGTTTTTGTTGAAGCGGCGGTTATCAATGAACAACAGCTTAAAGTAGAACTCTCTCAGATATTGCCGGAATATGCGATACCGAGGAAGATTTTTGCGAAAAACTCATTTCCTTTGAATATAAATGGCAAGATTGATCGAAAGTTTTTGAAGCAAGAATTTAAAGATTGGATTGTGTCATCGAAGTTCACTTGATTTGCGTTCTTAACGCGCCAAACATTTGATAGTTATGACCTTTTCATTTGTATAAGCAGCTTGATTTGGTTAGGCTACGCCTCATGGAATTGAAAGAAAAACTCAAAAAACATCTTCCCACTCTTGGGACCTGGATTACCTTGGCACACAGGGCATTCGTGGAAATATCAGTCAACTCAGGTTTGGACTGGATTTGTATTGATCTTGAGCATAGTTCGATCGACTTAGATCAAATGGCCACATTGATAAACATAGGCCGAAGCAACGGTGTTTCGATGCTGGTAAGGCTTTCGGACAATGATCCAATTCAAATTAAAAGAGTCATGGATGCTGGGGCTTCTGGAATTATTGTTCCGATGGTGAACTCTCGCGAGCAGGCCATGAAAGCTTATCGCGCAATGCATTACCCTCCAACGGGGACTCGTGGCGTAGGTTTGTCTTCGGCCCAGAAGTATGGGGCCGGATTCTCCGAATATCGTGAGTGGCTCTCGAAGGAATCTGTACTCATCGTTCAAATTGAACATATTGATGCGGTTAATAATTTTGATGATATTATGAGTGTTCCTGGGGTGGATGGTTTTATTGTCGGACCTTACGATCTTTCGGCTTCTTTAGGGAAGCCAGGACAATTCGATGCTCCGGATTTTCTTGCTGCGATGTCTAAGATCGAAGAATCAAATATTAAAAATAAAAAAGCTCGAGGCATTCATGTCGTTGAACCAAGTCTTGCGAAGGTTCAAGAGGCCATCAAAGGTGGCTTTGATTTCATAGCCTACAGTTTTGAAGCGCGCATGTATGAAGTAGGAATGTCCGAAGCGGTGCACGCATTTAAAAAATTAACTCAATAGTTGGAACAATTGTGAGTATTGACTATTCCCTGAAGTTTAAAGTCCTTTCTGATGCCCGTGGCAAACTAATTGCGTTAGAAGGCGGGCGGCAGATTCCATTCGATATCAAGCGCATCTATTATCTCTATGACCTAAATGATCTGCCTCGTGGTTTTCACGCGCATTATAAATTGAAGCAAGTCATGATCTGTTTAAACGGAAGTCTGCGTGTTTATTTGGATGATGGGAAGGGTCGTAAAGAGAACATTGAGCTCTCTAATCCTCAAGAGGCCGTTCTTATCGATAACCTCGTTTGGCACGAAATGCATGACTTCTCCAAAGACTGCGTTATTGCAGTTCTGGCTAGCGACTACTATGATGAAGCTGACTATATCCGAGACTACTCGATTTTTGAAAAGGCCATAAGGGAGCGATAGTGAATGCAGTGAAAATTCACCCCTCTTCAGATGTTCAATCCTCCCATATCGGAGCGGGCACACTGGTTTGGCAATTTTGTGTCATTTTACCCAATGCTAAAATAGGCGTTAACTGTAATATCAATGCTCATTGTTTTATTGAAAATGATGTCGTCATTGGAAACAACGTGACCGTTAAAAGTGGGGTTTATATTTGGGATGGCGTCGTTCTAGAGGACGGGGTTTTTATCGGCCCTAATGCTACGTTTACCAATGATAAAATTCCTCGTTCTAAACAGTACCCGACCCAGTTTGCAAAAACTGTCGTAAAAAAAGGCGCCTCATTAGGCGCAGGCTGTGTCATTCTTCCAGGAATAGTTATCGGAGAAAACGCCATGGTCGGTGCGGGTGCGGTCGTGACGAAAGATGTTGCCGATCATACCACCGTTGTTGGAAATCCCGCCAAGCCTATCAAGGAGCGTGCATGATTCCTTTTTTGAATTTGAAAGAAATTAATCTGGCTCATAAGGAAGAACTGACTCAGGCGTTCGAAAGAGTTTTAAATTCTGGCTATTTTATCATGGGTCCAGAGCTTGAAGCATTTGAGAGGGAGTTTGCAGAATACTGTGGAACCAAACACTGTATCGGAGTAGCAAATGGTTTGGATGCTTTGGTGCTTATACTTGAAGCTTACAAACATTTAGGTCGCTTAAAAAATGGTGATGAGGTCTTGGTACCGGCAAATACCTATATTGCTTCGATCTTGGCGATCTCGCTCGCGGGCTTAAAACCGGTATTGGTTGAGCCGAATATTAAAACGTTTAATATCGATCCATCCGAGGTAAAAAAACATCTGAATAAAAATGTTCGAGCTATTATGGCGGTCCATTTATACGGTCAGCTTGCAGACATGACCTCCCTGCAAGAGATTGCGCAAGAGCATGGATTGCTTATTTTTGAAGACAGTGCTCAATCTCATGGTGCCATTTTAAATGGACGTCGTTGTGGAAACTTGTCTGACGCTTCCGGGTTTAGCTTCTATCCTGGCAAAAATCTAGGGGCACTGGGCGACGCTGGTGCAGTGACGACGAATCACGACGAATTGGCTTCTGTGATCAAGACGCTACGCAATTACGGCTCGCAAGAGAAGTATGTCAACAGATACAAAGGGGTAAACAGTCGACTTGATGAGTTGCAGGCTGCTTTATTGCGACCGAAGCTAAGGCATCTAGATACAGAAACAGAAGCCCGACGTAGAATTGCAGAGAAGTATCTTAAGGAGATAAAAAATCCCCGAATTCATTTGCCGGAATGCCCTGATAGAGAAGCCCACGCGTGGCACTTGTTTGTTGTGCTTGCCGACGATAGAGCTGGGCTGCAGAGTTTTTTGAAGGAGCGGGGAGTCGGGACATTAATTCACTATCCAATCCCGCCTCACAAACAGGAAGCATATAAAGAGTTCGCTCACTTAAACCTACCAATCACAGAAAAGATTCATCGGGAAGTTTTAAGTATTCCTATTTATCCAACGATGGCAGAAAAAGATGTAAGCCAGGTCATCGATGCTCTTAACTCATTTTGACCTATGAAAAAATTTGTAGATGTCTCTGGCGTAGGGAATTCAGGAAAAACGGCGGTCTCAGATATTCTGCGAGAGTTTGACTCATACTATATTCCAGAGCACTCGTTTGAGTTTGATCTTTTTCGATTGCCCGGGGGCCTTCTCGATCTTAAACATCATTTGTGTGAAGATTGGTCGCCGGTAAGATCCCATTATGCTATCAATGCTTTTTTGCGCGTGGTGGACTTAATAGGTCCAAGTCCTAGAAGGCTCAATATTTTTCAAACCATGTCAGTCACTGGCAATCGCTATGACCTGCGATTCAAAGGCACCTTTACTCCCGAAGCGAAGAAGTTTGTAAAAAGCTTGGTCCTTGGAGAGTATCTTGCATATTGGCCCTATGATTTCTTGACCTATGGTGTGTTGCAAAGATTTTGGAGTAAGTTATTGCTCAAGTCTGGATTCAGGCTTCGGGCGCGAAGCTGGGTCCAGCTTGTTGATGGAGAAAACTTCTCTGAAAAGGTAAGTTCGTTCATCAATAAGTTATTTGAAAGTACCGTAGATAGCAACGTCAGGACTATTTTTTTTAATAATGCTTTTGAAGCGTTTAATCCTGTTAGATCTTTGGATATTTTAAAAAATTCTAAGTCCATCATTGTGATTCGTGATCCCCGAGACATTTATGTTTCCGGAATTAACGCCCACGCCTTGAAGTCGGAAGATATCAAGCTTCAAGCCGGTGAAAATGACGGAATTAATAAATCTTTTTTGGCGACGGATGATTTAGAACTATTCATTAGGCGCTACCGGACGTACATGCAGCATCTTTACTCGGGAAGCGACTCTAGAGTCTTGATTCTACAGTATGAAAACCTGGTCACTAAATATGATCATTGCCTTGAGCAGATCATCGAATTTTTAGGAGAAGATAAAAAAAATCATATCGAAAAGGGGCGTTACTTTGATCCACGAAAGTCTTCTGTGCACGTAGGAAAGTGGAAAGCCTTTTCGGATCAAGAAATAATTCGTTCCATTGAAAAGGAATTGCCGGAATACCTGTGGAACGATTAAAGAATAAGGTGATATTTTTTTGTTTTCCTTACCGAGAGGTGGGCGGGGTTTCTTTGCTCTTTTTAAGAATGGCAGAGTATCTTGCAGGGAAAATTCCCAACGAAATTTATATTGTCGATTATGCTGATGGATATATGGCGACACACCGTAAGTCTGCACAGGTGAAGCTGCTTGAATATAAAGATGATCTTGAGGTTGTAATTCCTGACAACGGTATTTTGGTGCTGCAAGCAATGACACCTTGGTCGATTTACTCTTCCTTGCGGCCTTTAGACGGCTGTAAGCTCTTTTTTTGGAATTGTTACCCTTATAACCTTGTGCCGGCCATCCCGGGCTTGCGGAACTGGCTTCATGGTTCCGAAACGCGAATCATTTTCTTTCTGAACAGTATTTTATTCGCCTATAAATTACGTGTGGTCCGATTTTTAAAATTACTTTTGAAGTATGACGCCATCGCATTTATGGATCGGGTGAATCTGGATACCACCGAGCGAATTTTTGGTGTGAACTGTGATAAAAGAGAATATCTACCCGTGACTCTCCAGGGCGTAGACGAAATTTGCGATTTAGAAGTCCGCAACGTGAGGTCTCCGCTGCGAGCTGCGTGGATAGGTCGTATCGCGGACTTCAAAGTTCATATTTTATTATACACAATGCGCAAAATGGCCCATTTAGCTATGGAACAAGAGCGGGTTATTGAGTTCACGGTTGTGGGGCGCGGCGAATATCTATATCTCATTCAAGAAGCAAATTTAGAAAATAACTTTTTTAAAGTTCGCTATATCTCTGAGTTGACAACCAGCGAGGTTGAAAAGTTCCTTCGGGACGAGGTCGATGTTTTATTCGCCATGGGAACTTCCGCCTTAGAAGGTGCACGCATGGGTGTTCCGACGGTGCTTTTAGATATTTCCTACGTTCCCATAACAGGGGATTACGTTTATCAGTTTTTATTTGAGCAGGATGGATATGTCCTTGGGGACGTGATAAATGGAAATAGCTTTACGAGTGGTAACCAGAGTTTGAGTAAAGTTATAGCGGCCCTGGATCAGAACTACGCCCTGCTGTGTAAAAAAAGCTATAACTACTTCGAAAAAAACCATTCGATAGATTCCGCTGCAGAAAAATTAATTGATTGTCTGGAGAGGGATAAATTGGCATTCTCCGTTCTTAAGGGGCACAAGGTTTTATCTCAGCCTCTAAGTTATAGATTACTAAGGTATTTAAGAGCGCGCGTCTGAATTATTGAGGGTGGGAATGTCTGGTTCGCCGTTGGTTAGTATAATAATAAATTGCTTTAATGGCGAAAAATACCTTTCGGAAGCTTTAGATTCTGTTTTTGCCCAGACTTACAATAACTGGGAAATCATCTTTTGGGACAATGCTTCCACTGATCGAAGCGGTGAAATTGCGAAGTCCTACGGAAATCGTATTAAATATTTTCGCGCGTCCCAAACTACACCATTAGGAGAGGCGCGAAACTTAGCGATGAAAGAGGCTGACGGCGATCTCATTGCTATCTTGGATTCGGATGATATCTGGCTTCCACATCGTCTTCAAAAACAAATTGACGTGTTTTGGAACTCCAGCTTCGCCGTATGCTATACCAGCACAGAAATCATTTCTAAAGACGGAACTTTTTTACGCAAAGACTTGGTCAACAATAAGTCAGGTTATATTTTCGAGGAATTACTTAACCAATTTGATATTGCCGTTTCAACTCTGTTGATTAAAAGAAATATCTTGGTCGAAGGTGGTTATGAGTTCGATTTAGAGATGGTCGCTTCGGAAGAATACAATTTATTTATGCGTATGGCTGCGAAACATGAGTTTTGTGTTGTGCCGGAGTGTTTAGTGAAGCTAAGAATTTATGAAGGGTCTTTGACTGGAAAAGCCATTTCCCGATGGGCGTATGAACGCGAGTACACCCTAGATAAGCTTAAAAAAGAAAATCCTGGAATTGAGATTAAATACGCTGCCGCCTTTAAAGAAGCACATGCACGAGCTGATTATTATAAAGCTCGTTACCTGGTTGACCTTGGCCAAGTTAGCGAGGCGAGAAGAATTCTAAGGAAAAATATTTTTTTCGGACCTCAATATTTTGTGACTTATATAATTCTTTTTTTTCCGCTCTCTGTTTGGCAGTTTCTGCACCGACCAGGGGTTAGACAGACCCTTGTGCCGCGGATTATTAAGCTTTTAAAACTTGGTAAATAGGCGGAGAAAATGTCTTTGGGAAGCAAGTTCTATAAAAACCTCGAAGCCGCATTCCCGCAAGCCTCAGATTGGATTATTTCCTGGTCTTTTCTATATCTGTCTGGGCTGGTTCTTTTTGTATTAGGTTTTTCTTTGCCATACTCCGTAACAGCCTTTTCAATTTATTCGATCGCGTTGATAACGTGGGGAGCATTTTGCGTCTGGCGTTTTGGTGTTAGAGCTTCGCTAGAACAGTCCTTGTTTGCATGGATTTGTTTTTTCCTTTTTTTTCCGAAGCAAAGGATGAGGGCTGATGGACCTGAAGCTCTATTTAACTTGGGATTTAGTAAAAACTTGTTTGAGATAGGATTCTATCAAATCCTTGAATTTTTGATTTTTTTTGCGCTTACCAGTTCTTTGGTGCGGTTGGTTCTGAAAAACAGATCTTACATTCTGCCAACTGCGGTAAAGTTTATGTTGTTGGTTATTGGCCTCATTGTGGTGAAAAGTTTTATCCAGGTTGGATTTAGTGCCTTGAAGTTCCCTTTTCCGCTTCAAGCTGTTTTAGAAACGCTTCCGTTTTTCTACATCATGGTGCTGATCCTGGCTGTCTACCTTTCGATTAAACGTTCAAGCCAAATAGACTTTATCGCCGCTATTTTTGTTTTCTTAGGAAGTGTGTTGCTTGTAGAGTATGTGTTGGTGAAGTTTAACTTCCTGCCAATAGCGGTTTACAAATACACGTTTAACTATAGAAATGGTTTTAAGAGTGGGCTTATGGCCAATGATCTTGAGGCCGGGTTGTTCTTGATCGCCTGCGCTTCGAGCGCACTCTATTATTATTTTTCAAAAAAGAAGCCAATTTTCTTATTCTTATTTATTTCTTCCAGTTTTTTGATGGTTGAAACTTTGAACAGAGCCCATTGGGTGCCATTTCTTACGGCGCTGGTTATATTGGGAGTGCTTCAAAGAAGATTTAAGGAATTAGTGGCTTGTGTATTAATTTTTGCGGGCGTTATCTTTCCCATCTCGGAAAGGACGTCTAATATGGCACCTCCGGGTGTCGAAAAAATTTGGTTAGCAAGATCCAATGGGGGGCCAGATGCATTTATTCAAGAACACTATGTGTATGCTCATGGCCGTCTTGCGAGTACAGAGTCTTTTAAGGAACGGATCGGAGCGGTTTATAGAGGGGTAGACCTATTTTTGAATTTCCCCATTTTAGGTGTTGGACCTGGTAATGTACCTAGATACATGAGCGATAGCCAAATTCCCACCAAGGTGAACATCGATACCCTGGATACTCAAAGTGGTCTGGCCTTCTATAACTTAATTAAAAGTGGAGCTCACGTCACCAATACGCATAATCTTTACGCATATTTTTTAGCGGAACATGGAATGAATTTTGTATTGCTGGTTGTCGCCTTGCTGCTATTCTTTAAGAGCGAGATGTATAAAAGTCTTTCTAAAATAGTTAAGGACCGTGACTCTATTTCCATGAGTTTGCTCATCGCTCCGCTAGCGTTCTTAGGTTACTACATGTTTCAAGCAACTCCTCCTTCGAGCATTTTACTATTTTTCCTTTGGATTTTATTATTCATAGGCAAGGTTCAAGCTGTTCGCAATTCCGAGAGTAAGACTTGAAGAGGCCCCTTAAAGAACTATTTTTACATTTTTTTGTATATGGCATTGGAAGTGTCGCCCAATCGGCGGTAACTTTTTTGTTATTACCACTTCTTACTAACAAACTATCGACTGCAGATTTTGGTGTTTTCTCACTTATCCAAATGTGTGGCGCCATAGCTGCGACCATTTTCTATTTCGGAATTTCATCGGCACTGTCGCGTTCTTATTTCGATTACGAGCTGGAAAAAGATAGAAATATTGTATTTAGCACGTCATTTTACCTAATTGTTTTGGGTGCCATCTTGCAAGTGATGTGTGGCTTCTTCTTTAGGAATCATCTTTCAGAATATCTTTTTGGGACTGCTCAGTGGGGCGATCACATCTTTTGGACTTTGACCGGGACTGCCATCGCGTTTGTAAACCAAATATTTTACAACTATATGCGTTTTGTGAAGTGGTCGCGAATCGTTTCAATATCTGGGGTTCTGACTCTATTGTTGAATATCGGGATATCTTATTTTTTATTGGTTTACTCATCAATGGGTGTCATGGCGCCGATTATGGGTGCTCTGTTTTCAAGTCTGATCATTTTTATATATCTTCTGTACGTTTGCAGGGGCGTACTGGTCGCACAGATAAATCGACCGGAAATTAAGATCCTCATAATGTTTGGGATTCCTAATATGTTAGCCAGCGTAGCGGCTATGGTTATGGAATGGTCAAATCGATTTTTTTTGAACAAGTATTTATCAGTAGAAGATGCGGGCGTTTACACCGTTGGCGCTCGAGCGGCTTCGATTATTTCAATTATTTTGATCGCTCCTTTTGCTCAGGTCTGGAACCCTATTATGATGGAAAATCGTACTAACGAGGGAAAAGGCGCTATGTTTACTAAGGTTACTACCTACTACATGACTATAGGTGTGGTAGGGATTATTTTTTGCTCATTATTTTTCGTTGAGTTCCTTCATGCCATTATACCTAAGCCTGATTATTACCGGGGAATACAGCTGACTCCGATTTTAATGTTAGGAGTTCTGATCAATGGTCTAAATAATATTGTGTCGGCGGGTTTGTTTTACGAGCGTAAAATGCAATATTTGGTCTATGTCTACGGCGTCGTTGCAATAGTCAGTACAATTTTGAATGCCTCACTGATTCCTTATTTTGGATATAGCGCTGCCGCCTGGGCGGCACTGCTGACCTATACTTTGGTGCCTTTGTTGACCTATGCTGTTTCAAAGCGTTTTCAGGCAATTGATTTTGAAGTCAAAAAAGTTTTTTTAGGAGTCATTCTTTGCCTTTGTGTTGTCTCATTTATAGGTTACCTGGATTTTATTCCTCTGCTTTATCGATTGCTTCTTAAAACTTCTATCTTTATCGGTTGTGTTTTTTTCGTATGGATTTTTGTTTTTGATTCTTCGGAAAAATCAGAAGTTTCAAAAATTTTGCGTTTGAGAAGGATTGGCGACGCGCACAAATAAAAAAAGAATTTATAGTGCAGATATCGGTCGGCAACGGGCTCTACCAATTATTCCAGTAATCGACATTTTCTTTGTGGTTTTTGGATATCTTGGTTCGTCTGGTATCGTTGCAATCCCTTCCATCATTTCATAGGGAATATATCGTCAGATAGATGCGTTGCGTAAGTATTTAAGATCATCTGAGCAAGATATGTTGTCCGATGCGGCAAGACGTTCTTAATTGATGGTGTGGGCAATGTTGTATACGATCCCAACCTTGTAAATACATGTTGTTTCAAGGGATTAGTAATGAATCGTTCTATTTTTGGAGAAAAAACTCTTTTAATTACGGGTGGCACAGGATCTTTCGGGAATGCAGTTCTTAGGCGTTTTTTAGATTCCGATATCAAAGAAGTGCGTATCTTTAGTCGTGATGAAAAAAAACAGGATGATCTTCGCAAGAAATATAACAGTCCTAAATTAAAATTTTACATCGGTGATGTGCGAGATTACGTCAGTGTTCTTTCTGCCTGCCGAGGCGTTGATTTCATATTTCATGCAGCCGCACTTAAGCAAGTTCCTTCATGTGAGTTCCATCCAATGGAAGCGGTTAAGACAAATGTCGTTGGTACTGAAAATGTCCTTGAGGCTGCGATCTCATGCGGAGTAAGTCGTGTTGTTTGTTTAAGTACCGATAAAGCGGTTTATCCCATTAACGCTATGGGTATTTCTAAAGCGTTAATGGAAAAGGTCATGGTGGCAAAATCTCGTGGCCTGGACGGTGGTCGTCTGGTTATATGCGGAACTCGCTATGGCAATGTGATGGCCTCTAGGGGTTCGGTGATCCCTTTGTTCGTTGATCAAATAAAATCCAAAAAACCTCTGACAATTACCGATGCAGCTATGACTCGCTTCATGATGACGTTGGACGATGCCGTTGATCTTGTAATTCATGCTTTTGAAAATGGAAAGAACGGAGATATTTTTGTCCAAAAAGCTCCTGCGGCAACTCTAGAAGTCCTAGCTAAAGCGCTTTGCGAACTTTTGGACGTTCCTCAACATCCCATTTCGGTCATTGGAACTCGTCACGGCGAAAAACTTTATGAAACGTTGTTGAGTCGAGAAGAAAGAGTTTCGGCTGAAGAAATGGGGCAGTACTATCGAGTCTCTGCCGACATGCGCGACCTAAACTATGATAAATTCATAGAGCAAGGTGAGATCGCCATTTCGCAGTCTGAAGATTATAATTCTCACAACACTCATCGCTTAAATGTTCAGGAAATGAAAACGCTGCTTTTGAAGCTAGACTTCATTCGTGCGATTAAAAAAAATAAAAACGTTGCACCAGAGGAGTAACCCGTGAAGGTTCTTGTCACTGGATCAAAAGGATTTATCGCCAAAAATTTGATTTTGAGGCTGCGTGAGCTGAAGAAATACGAAATTCTTGAGTATCATAAAGGATCGTCGTTAGAAGAATTGAAGGATCTTGTCGCCCAAGCTGATTTCATTTTTCATTTAGCTGGTGTGAATCGTCCGCAACAAGAAAAGGATTTTCATGAAGGCAATTTTTCTTTAACAGAAAAAATCTTGAATGTAAGGTATAACCTGGGTTTAAAGTCACCTATCGTCTTTTCTTCATCTATCCAGGCAGAGCTCGAGAATCCTTACGGGAAGTCAAAAAAGGCTGCGGAGGAGATCCTTTTACAGAACGAAAAATCCTACGTATTTCGTTTGCCTAATGTATTTGGAAAGTGGAGTCGTCCGAATTATAACTCCGTTGTTGCGACATTCTGCCATAATATCGCGAACGATCTGCCTATTTCGATCAATGACCGAAGCACCGTATTGCGACTTATTTATATTGATGATGTGGTCACGGAATTTATCTCTTTATTGATTTCCCATGAAACGGGGCACTTACGAGATTCGAGAATTATTGAGGCGAAACCTGTTTATACCATTACTCTCGGTGAGTTGGCAGATACGATTAAGGCCTTTAAGGAAAGTCGTCAGACACTCATCACCGAACGTGTGGGCCAAGGAATTACCAGAGCTCTTCATGCGACGTATTTAAGCTTTTTGAAACCCGGGCAGTTTACCTATGAGGTTCCTCGTTATGAAGATCCTCGGGGTGTTTTTGTTGAAATGTTAAAAACTAAAGATTCCGGACAGTTTTCTTTTTTTACCGCACATCCAGGTATTACTCGGGGTGGGCATTACCATCACACGAAGACAGAGAAGTTTTTGGTTATTAAAGGGAAAGCTCGATATAAGTTTTTGCATATGGATACTCAAGAGACTTGCGAAGTTGTTGTTGATAGCTCCAAAGAATCGCCGATTTTAGAAACTATACCTGGCTGGTCTCATGACATTACAAATATCGGTGAAGACGAATTAGTTGTGATGTTATGGGCAAACGAGATTTTCGATCGCCAAAATCCAGATACCATTGCACATAAGGTTTGATATGAAAAAAATGAAAGTGATGACCGTTGTTGGAACCCGACCAGAGATTATTCGACTTTCCAGAGTCATGGCTCGGCTTGATGAGTATACTGATCAAGTCATCGTCCATACCGGCCAAAACTATGATTACGAGTTGAATGAGATATTTTTTAATGATCTCGGTGTGCGCAAACCGGACCACTTTCTAAATGCCGCTGGTGCGAACGCCACCGCGACA
Organism: Bdellovibrio bacteriovorus; assembly: GCF_001592735.1. Taxonomy (NCBI): domain Bacteria; kingdom Pseudomonadati; phylum Bdellovibrionota; class Bdellovibrionia; order Bdellovibrionales; family Pseudobdellovibrionaceae; genus Bdellovibrio; species Bdellovibrio bacteriovorus. The sequence continues at coordinate 85,728 of NZ_LUKE01000002.1, read as the reverse complement.
ATTGGAAATGTAATTATAGAAGTCGATAAAGTTTTAGAAGCGGAAAAGCCCGAGGCCGTTTTAATATTGGGTGACACAAATAGTTGCTTGGCGGCGATTGCAGCCAAAAGAAGAAAAATCCCTATCTTTCATATGGAAGCAGGCAATCGTTGTTTTGACCAACGTGTGCCAGAAGAAATTAATAGAAAAATTGTAGATCATACTGCGGATATAAATCTTACCTATAGCTCAATTGCTAGAGAGTATCTGCTAAGGGAAGGTCTTCCTGCCGATAGGGTTATTAAGACGGGCAGTCCCTTGTTCGAGATTTTGAATTTTTATGGACCTCAGATTCGAAAGTCAGATATTTTAGTTCGTTTAAATCTTACGAAAGAAAAGTATTTCTTAGTAAGTGCGCATCGCGAAGAAAATATAGAGTCAGAGGTTAACTTTTCCAAATTAGTTGATTCTTTAAATGCGGTAGCTGAAACGTTCGGCTTGCCGGTGATCGTTTCAACTCATCCGCGAACCATGAAAAGGGTAGAAAAGAGTGGTGCCAAATTTCATGCCCTAGTTCAGCTCATGAAGCCGATGGGTTTTTTTGATTATAACCAATTGCAAGTCCAAGCTCGTGCGGTTTTATCGGACAGTGGAACTATAACTGAAGAGTCATCTATCCTTAATTTTCCTGCATTAAATATTCGAGAAGCTCACGAAAGACCAGAAGGCTTTGAAGAAGCTTCCGTAATGATGATGGGTTTAGAGAAAAACCGCATTTTGCAAGCTTTGGAGGTTTTGGCGGATCAGCCTAGGGGTGATGCGCGATTGTTAAGATCCGTTGCTGATTATTCGATGCCCAACGTGTCGGACAAGGTTTTAAGGATTATTCTAAGCTACACAGACTATGTGAACAGAGTTGTGTGGAAGAAAGTTTAGGCTTTTCGTGAGAATTTTAATCCTTACTCAATGGTTTGATCCAGAGCCCACCTTCAAAGGACTCTTGTTTGCTAAAGGACTTAAGAGTCAGGGTCATGAAGTTGAGGTGGTTACCGGGTTTCCGAATTATCCGGGTGGTGATATTTACGAAAATTATCGTCTGAAGTTATATCAAAAACAAATCATGGACGATATCTGTGTCCACCGAGTTTGGCTTTATCCTAGTCATGATGGGTCTGCTCTTAAAAGAATTTCTAACTACGTTAGTTTTTGCATTTCGTCTTTTATTTTTGGGACAATCAGAGCCAAGAAATTTGATGTCATCTATGTCTATCATCCGCCAGCGACGGTGGGATTTTCAGCTGCCCTTGTTGGACTGATTCGCCGAGTGCCGTTTGTGTATGATATCCAGGATCTTTGGCCTGATTCTTTACGGTCTACCGGAATGCTTAAAAATGAACGAATTCTTAAAGTTATCAATATGCTTTGTAACTGGATTTATAAAAGAGCCGATAAAATAGTTGTTTTGTCGCCAGGCTTTAAGAAAGCTTTGATTACGCGAGGAGTGGCGCAAAATAAAATCGAAGTTATTTATAACTGGTGTGATGAAAAGTCCTTAAGTTCGCATTCAACAGGTGAAGAATTTAGTTTTTTAACAAATAAATTTAATATTTTATTCGCCGGAAATATGGGAAAGGCACAAGGACTGGAGAGTGTTCTTGAAGCCGCTGAAAAGGTTTCTTTAAAATCTTCTTATATCCAGTTTGTTTTTGTGGGCGGCGGAATTGATGCAGACAGGTTGAAAAAGCTTGCGCAAGACCGACAACTGACTAACGTCATATTTGTTCCTCGGATGCCAGTGACTGAGGTTGGCCGATTGATGTCGAATTGTGATGTTTTATTAGTGCATCTAAAAAAAGACCCTTTATTTGAGATTACGGTGCCGTCTAAAACTCAAGCCTATATGTCGATAGGAAAGCCTGTGCTGATGGCGGTGCCGGGGGATGCCGCGGAGTTGATCCGCTTGTCTGGGGGCGGAATTTGTGTTCCTTCGGAAAATCCGGAGGCTTTAAGCGCTGCTGTTTTGGATTTGTCGGCAAAATCTAAAGGGGAATTAAAATCCATGGGTGACTCGGCCAAAAGTTATTATGAAGAAAATCTTAGTTTTAAAAATGGTATTACAAGATTTTTAAAAATGTTTGAAGATGTTATTTCGTAGGAGATCATGGTGAAAAATTTAGCAATAAACGGTGGAGACCCGGTTTCAAAAAAAGCTATTGCTCCTTGGCCTGTATTTGGAAATGACGAGATAGAGTCTGTCGTGGACGTCTTAAAGTCCGGGAAAGTAAATTATTGGACAGGGAATCTTACAAAGAAATTTGAAGATGATTTTGCTTCGTACCACGGTATGAAGCATGGAATTGCTTTGTCAAACGGAACCCTGGCGTTGGAATTGGCGCTATTCGGCTTAGGGGTCGGACCTGGAGACGAAGTCATCACGACTTGCCGTACTTTCATCGCCTCTGCGAGCTGCATCGTGCGTGTGGGGGCGACCCCGGTGATGGCAGATATTGACCTTTCGTCGCAAAATATCACGGCGGACAGTATCTCTCGAGTTATAAACAAGAATACTAAGGCTATTGTTGTTGTTCATCTAGCGGGGTGGCCCGCAGATATGTCAGCTATCATGAAGCTTGCTAAAGAAAATAATTTGAAAGTTATTGAGGACTGTGCGCAGTCGCACGGCGCAAAAATTGATGGTCGTCTGACGGGCTCTTTTGGTGACATGTCGGCCTTTTCATTTTGCCAAGATAAAATTATGACCACGGGTGGAGAAGGCGGCATTCTTCTGACCAATGAATCAGAAATTTACGAAAAAATGTGGGCTTTCAAAGATCATGGTAAAAGCTATGACGCTGTCTACAGACGTGAACATCCCCCGGGATTTAGATGGTTGCATGAATCTTTCGGTACCAACTGGCGTTTCACAGAAATACAATCTGCGATTGCTCTCAAGCAGCTAGAAAAACTTGAAGCTTGGGTTCTGCAAAGACGTCATTTGGCTCATAAGGTTATTGCGAATCTTAAGGATGAGGAAGGATTAATAATCCCTCAGCCTAGCAGCCGAGAGTTTCACTCGTACTACCGTCTATACGCATTTATTGATCAAGCTCAATTGCGGGATGGCTGGAACAGAGATCGAATTATGCATGCCATTCAAGCCGAAGGTTTTCCATGTTTCGTGGGAAGCTGTGGGGAAATTTATCTAGAAAAGGCGTTTGTGAATAGTCCATTTGCGGTGAAGGAACGGCTTCCAAATGCTAAGAAACTTTCTGAGAGCAGCCTTGCCTTCTTGGTGCATCCGACGTTAGCTGATGATTATGCCGATGGTTTGAGCCTTGCAGTTAAAAAAGTTTTGAAATCTGCGAGAAAATAGGAGTGGTGGAGTAGGTATGAAAATTGTCATTTTGGGAAGTGGTGCTTTTTCAAGAGAAGTTTATGATTGGGTAACTCAGGCAGGGTATCAAGTTGTTGGTTTCTTTAACGGAAGGACTTCGCCGGAAACTTCTCTTAGAGGTTTGCCTATTTTTTACGAGGCCGAAAAGATTCCTAAGGATGCTCAATGGATTGTCGGGTCTGGAAATCCAAAAGCAATGGTAGATATGATCGAAAAGGTCAGAGGTCATATCTCCGCGTGTCCCGCCGTCGTGCACCCTTCATGTGTTGTAGGATCTAACGTGAATATTGGCGAAGGGTCTATTGTTTGTCCGGGTTCAGTTCTGACTTGTGATATTGAAATTGGAAAAAGCGTCGTGGTAAATATCGGATGTACAATTGGTCATGATGTTAGACTGGGTGATTATGTTCATCTGTCGCCTAATACCTCTTTATCGGGATTTGTGGCCATAGGTTCATATTGCGAAATCGGCACGGGGGTTTCCGTTGTTCCATCGGTGAAGATCGCTGACCGAGTTATTGTGGGGGCAGGAGGCTCGGTGGTCAAAAGCTTGGTCGAGGCCGGGACTTATGTGGGAGTTCCAGCAAAGCTTAAGGCTTAGTTAAGTCGCTGGAGCCTTTAAACGCTGTCATCGTGGCTTGGTTGGGTGCAGAAATATCTGATCGCTTTACGACTTTATATAAAGTCAAAAATAGAATTTTTATATCGAGCAAAAAGGATTGATTTTCAACGTACCAAACATCTAGTTTAAATTTTTCTTCCCACGATAAAGCATTCCTCCCATTTACTTGGGCCCACCCGGTAATGCCTGGGCGCACATCATGACGCCGACGTTGCTCATCGGAATACAAAGGTAAATATTCCATTAGCAGAGGGCGCGGTCCGACTAAGCTCATATCTCCATTTAAAACATTCCAAATTTCGGGAAGTTCATCAAGACTTGTTGACCGTAGGAACTTTCCAAATTTTGTCAGTCGATCAGCATCTGGCAAAAGTTTGCCATGACTGTCTCTTTGGTCAGTCATTGTGCGAAGTTTGAGCATCTCAAAAGGGTGTCCTTTTAAGCCGGGACGCACTTGGCGGAAAAGGACTGGGCTCCCCAAAAACAGTCTTACAAGCAAAAAAAGAATGAGGAGTGGAAGGCAAGCAATCAGCAAAATAACCAAACTTGCGAAAAAATCAAAAAAACGTTTTATCATTAGCTGAATCTAATTAGAAACGGTAACGATTTCAAGATTATGCAGAGCATTTCGCATTGTTTAAAACGGGGTGATCGGTGAAAATTTTTAGGTTTTGGCAAGTATCTTTTGTGGATATTTTGTTAAAGGTGGCTGTTTTAAAAAAAAAGGAACAGATTTGAACTACGGCGCGTACGTCTTAGACGAAAAGTTTTTAACGGATGCTGAAATTGCCCGACTCTGCGAGCTTGCAATCGGTCTCTCAAAACAGTCTACTCCCACGCATGAAGCCGGTAAGTACGCGAGTAAGCTATGGAGCTTTATTCCATTGGTGGAAAATGGCGCCGAAATTCCAGATAATGTTAGGACGCCGGAAGTAAATAAGGTTATTTCATTCTTTAAGACTCCGATAAACATGGCGGTATTTTACTATTTACAGCCGGGAGGAGTACTGCATCCTCATAGGGATTTGACGGGAGCGAAACTTAATCAGCGTATTCGTTTTCATATTCCTATTCAGACTAATCCCAAAGTGGTTTTCAAGGTTTCTGGGGAACAGGTCGTGATGAGGCCTGGTACATTTTGGGCGCTGGACACCAGCTACGTTCATAGTGTGAGAAATGACGGGAATGAAGTTCGTGTTCATATCGTGATTGAATGCGATGTGAATGATTGGTGCAAAAGCTTGCTGGTGAAGCCCAATTTAATTACGAAGGTCCATGACATTTATTACGCATTATATTTAGGGACCGCAATACTGAAGAGCTTATTGGTAAACTCATGGAAAGATCCTAAATATCTCAAAGCCCAGTTGGGAATGGGAATTCGTTTTATTCAATGGCGTTCTAAGATGATTTTTCGTCGGAAGTAATTTATCGCATGACAGCTTACTATCGCCTCGCATATTTGCCTCGGAAGTTTAAAGTTATTCTTATGCTTCTTTGCGATGTCTTATTGTTGCCGTTGGCGCTTTATTCGGCAATCGCTCTCCGTTTAGGAATTTGGGCGCCGGACATTTCTCAATATATTTGGATTTTCTTTGTTTTACCTTTTCTCGCGGTACCGATCTTTGTTCGGTTAGGTCTTTACAGGGCTGTTATTCGTTTTATGGACGACAAGATTTTATTGACAGTTTTTTACGGAGTGTCGCTTTCCGTTTTGTTACTCTTGGCTGTCGTGGTCATGGGGCAGGTGGGGGGGATTCCACGCTCCTCCATCGTGATCTATTGGGTGATTGCGATTGCGTATATCGCTTCAAGTCGTTTTTTTGCTCGTGGTATCCTGCGATCTCTTGAAAGAAAAGGGGATCGTCGCCAAAAAGTGGCAATTTATGGAGCTGGACGCTCAGGATTGCAGACGGCGCTTGCGCTGATGTCTGGCCCGGAGTTTATGCCCGTCGCATTTTTTGATGACAGTAAAGACCTTCACGGATCGAATGTTGCGGGTATTCGAGTATTTTCTCCAGAAGAAGCGCTGGAGGTCATGGCTGAAGAGGGCTGTCATCAGCTTCTTATCGCGATGCCTTCAGCATCACGATCTCGACGTAAAGAAATTATCCATAGATTTGAGGGGAAAAATTTGATTTTGAAGACGCTCCCGGGAATGGGAGAGCTTGTCGATGGGCGCGTGAGTATCGAAGATATTCGCGAGGTTGGCGTCGAGGATCTTCTTGGAAGAGACCCCGTTCCCCCATTTCAAGATCTCATTTCAAGTTGTATCCAGGACCGAGCGGTGTTGGTCACGGGTGCTGGGGGATCAATTGGGGCTGAGTTATGCAGACAAATTGCTCAAAATGGCCCTCGCATGATCGTGTTATATGAGCAAAATGAATTTGCGCTTTATAGAATTGAGCAGGACTTGCTGAAACATTTCCCGAATCTCAAGGTCGTGGGAATCTTAGGCGATGTTTTGGATGAAGATCATCTACGAAAAACAATTCTCAAATACTCGGTTGCGACAGTCTATCATGCGGCCGCCTATAAACATGTACCTCTGGTTGAAAGCAATATTATTTCTGGGGTTCGTAATAATGTCTTTGGGACTTGGCGAGCAGCCAGCGCCAGTATTAGCGCTAAAGTCGAAAACTTTGTTTTAATTTCTACGGACAAGGCCGTGAGGCCCACTAATGTCATGGGAGCTACCAAACGCCTTGCGGAGTTAGTGTTGCAAGCGATTGCAAAAGAAAGCGCCGGCCAGACTAGAGTTACCATGGTTCGTTTTGGAAATGTTTTGGGATCTTCTGGATCTGTCGTACCGTTATTCAAAGAACAAATCCGGGCAGGTGGTCCAGTCACTGTAACTCATCCGGACGTGACTCGATACTTTATGACCATTCCTGAGGCTGCCCAATTAGTTTTACAAGCCGGAGCCATGGGGCAAGGGGGCGATGTATTCGTGTTGGATATGGGGGAACCGGTTAAGGTTGTTGATCTTGCAAAAAAGATGATCGAGCTTAGTGGTTTGGAGGTGTTTGAGGCTGAGTCGGGTCGGGGAGATATTAAGATATCTTTTGTGGGATTAAGACCGGGCGAAAAGCTATATGAAGAGCTTCTCATCGGGAACAACGTTGAAAAAACCCGCCATCCGCGTATCATGCGTGCCATAGAGGGAATGATAGAAGCGAATGTCTTGTTCTCTGAACTTCAAAAGATGAGCCGTTATTGTGATGATGGGCAGCCCGCTGAAGTAAAAACAAAACTAGGTGAGTTGGTAAAAGAGTATAAGCCTGCGAACATCTGAGTTTTAATTTTACAAAAACAGATATTTTGCCGAAAGTCTTGTAAAATAGATGGCCCCTCTAGGGGAGAGGTGTGCATCATCAAACGTTGTCAGTCCTTTGGAGCTGTTTTCAACCCTTGTGAGGCACTCCCCGGATTTACATAAGTTATCTAATACAGAAACATAATTCACTTCGTTTGTGCTACTGACTGTGCGAAGAACCGAGTCAAATATCCAAATCTCTGAGTTAAGACCAAAAGAGGAATAAGGCGGAATAAGTTTATTCCGACCCAAATAATATTTTAGAAGATTTTTCTGAAGAGATTCATTCCATGCTGGTACAGGCCCGATTATCACAATTCTCGTTTTTTCGGGCAAGGTTCTCTTAATCTCGTGTATAGTCTTAGAGATGGCAGAGGTTATCGACTCTGTTGGAATTTTATATTGTACCCAGGCGGCGTGTATTAAAACGATATCGGGCTTGCCGAGCTTAATCTCCTTTATAATTTTCTCATTATGTTGTTGATAGTGCAATGGCCAATGATCATTCCCAATAAACGGCGGATTCCCCACATGAGTCGCCTGGCTAAAAGAAAACTTTTTCTCTTTTTGCAGTTCAAGTAATCCCGGCACAAGTGCCGCGGCGTGGGAATCTCCCCAAAGAAAAACAGAAGGGTGCCCCTTTTCAAAACAGATGTCGCTCAGTTTATCTTTTTCTGGATCTTGAATATGACAAACGCCGCTACGAACATCGGTTAGCCATTTTTCTACCGGAATTGGTTTTGCAAACTCCTGAATGTCTTTTGGAAAACGAGAAATCAATCCATCGTTTTCATAGATAAACATCCCCAAGCCCAGCATGGTGACCATTCCTGCTGAATAAAGTGCGACCTTTAAGCGCGCAGAAAAAATCTTGGACAAAGGTTTCTCAACCAACACATAAGTCACATACGCAAGGCCAACTGCAACCCCCAGGGTTACTAATTTTTCTGTGACACTTAAAGAATGTTTAGAAATTATCTGAAAAGAAAAAAGCGGCCAATGCCAAAGATACAGCGGGTAACTGATCAGCCCAATGCCGACGGCCAGGGGATGGGATAAGATCTTTTTATTGATAACGGCACTACTGCCTGCGGCGATAATAAATGCCGTGCCCAGTGTCGGAAGTAAGGCCCAGAATCCCGGAAAACTTCTTTTGTCGTCCAATAATACAAAGCTCAAGACTAAGAAAAGAGCGCCCAGTATTGATAATGGATTTGCAAACTTTTTCAGTCTTTCTAAAGGCATTGTTGAAAGCATAGCGCCGATAAGAATTTCCCAGAATCGTGAGGCGGGGGAATAAAAGGCGGCAGTCAGATTCTGGTTCGTTAAATACACGCTTGTTATAAATGAAAGAAGCAAAACTGCTCCCGTGATCGAACGAAGACTGATTTTAAAACGTGTGCAAAGAATAAGCAGAAGTGGCCAGAGGATATAAAACTGTTCCTCAATCGCTAAGGACCAAAGATGCAAAAGCGGCTTTGTCTCTGCCAGTTTGTCGAAATAACCGGCCTCATTCCAAAGGGTAAAGTTGGAAATAAATGTGGCGCCAGATTTGATATGTTCGGCAAGATTTTCGTATTCGCTAGGGATAAGGAAAAACCATCCCCAGATGGCGCAAGTGGATAACACAATAATAAGCGAAGGAAATATGCGACGAACTCGTCGTGAATAAAAGCTCGCAAGCGAGAATTTGTTTTCATCAAGTTCACTTTTAATAATCGAAGTGATTAGAAAACCTGAAATAACAAAGAATACGTCTACACCAGCGAAACCGCCCTGAAACGAACTTGGGAAAGCATGATAAATAAGAACAGCAACGATGGCGACAGCTCTAAGTCCATCAACATCAGCTCTATAATTAGGGCGTGAACTCACGGCAAATATTTGTTTGTTGTCGCGCTATTTACAACATAAAACTGACTATGAAGCTATGCGCCAGGAAGCCTAAAGCTGAGCACCCGTGGTAAGGTGCTCAGCCGACTTTAAATTAAGACCTACAATTTAATTATATATGTAACATTGGCATTAACCGGACGAGTTTCGCCAGAGCTAGCCTGGGCATTTGTGCCTAAGGCCCCTGCGTTGTTGATCGAGATTCCAGTATAGGCGCTATCGACCCATTTTGTTTGAGGATTTCCGTTTGAAGCGAATCTTGACATATTGAGATCCGAACCGCCAGAAGCTGAATAATAATTACCGCTGTGCGAATGTCCTGGATCTGAAATAGAGTGATTGTGTGTTTGAAACGCGTGGCCTTGGATGGAGCCGACATTATTTCCTGTATTACCGCCAGAGGCCATGGCGATGCGGCTGGCTTTATCAGGATCTCTGCCCGCTGTGCCATCTACACCACGTAGAAAACGACCTCGCAAATCAGGAAGATTGAAATCATCGCCCCCGGTGCCACAATTTCCTCCGAAGTTGCAACCAATAGCTGCGAAAAGCGCAGCATACTGTGGATCACTTCCATCTAAAGTACTTCCGTCCGCAATGAGGAAACCCGCAGGCGCAGTAGTGCCGCCATAAGGTAGGATGGTGCCAGAAGGAAGAGCGGATCCCGGTGAACTTCCGCCTAGCTCAACCCAGTGAGCCGGGTGATTTGGACCGAAGAAGCCCCAAAATTTTGAATCGCTAGTATCAAATACGATCTCGCCGACTTCAGGATTGGATACGTTACTTTTGCCGGAAATGGTTGGAGCGACGAATTTTAAGCCCAATGGGCGCAACCCGTCTTTTGCTTTAAAAGCAACGAGAGAAGCTGCAATGGTTAATAAAACAAATATTTTTTTCTTCATTAGAAATCCCTTTCTTTATTTGTTGATGCAAAGTCTAAAGAAAGGAGATGTATGTAAACAAACAAAAAAGTGATTGTAAAAAAAGTTTGAATGAACTTCTGATGCGCAAAGCGTCTGTGACAATAATAATCATAAATCGATAAAACAAATAGTTATTTAAGTGGGCGAACTAAAACCTCACCCGCACCCCAATCCCAACATCCAAATCCACATCCGTGCGTGGAGCCACATCCAACGCCACAGACAGCTCCCCAAAAACTTCCAAATCCGGATTTTCAAAGTAATAAATCAAACCCAGCGGAGCACGAGGGCCGATCGCCACATCGCCATCGTATTTTCCATCATTAATAGAAATAAATCGCGCTCCCAAACCATAGTACATGTACAGCGGATCACCCGAAGTTTTAAAAGTGCGCGCGCGGTCCCACAAATAGGTCGCATGCATGTGAAAGCCCTTATAGCCCGAAACCGAATAAGCCAAGGCGCCTTCGATAGAATGAAAGCTGTCTAACCCAAAGCGAGCAGAAAGCCCTGAAGGATCACCTAACACCGCACCCACGGCATTGTCGGCTTTTGCCTGAAAGCCAAACCCAAGAAAAATCAAAAATGCTGCTGCAAAATACTTCATAAGCTTCCTCCGCTCAAAAAAGAAGTCTAGCACAAGATAAGGCCCGGTCACTTTCAGAATTCAATGCAAAGCAGTGCGGCCGATATTGTGCTTTAAAATGACAAACATTAAATATTAAAAATCCGACTCGCATCTTAGTGCCAGGGCTTAAGTCATCGGCGCAACCGCCGATGTACACCCGGGCGATACTAAGCCCCGCTAAAAAAAAAGGAGCCTGCGAATGTTTGGGAAGTTATGGAAACATCGAAGTTACCGTTACAAAACGCTCGCTCTTTTAGTCATGGCAATGATTCCGATCTGGGGAATGATGGTGGGATACATTCTGCCCCTTATTCGCGATAATATGTATCAAGACCGCCGCGTCTCACTTCGTAACACGGTGGACATTGCGACCAAAATTTTAGAACACTATCAAGAATTAGAAGCCAAAAAAGAACTCACCACCGATCAAGCTCAAGCCTTGGCCAAAGAGTCCATCAGCAAACTTCGTTATGCTGGCAATGAGTATTTTTGGATTAACGATCTTCATCCAACGATGGTTATGCATCCCATGAAACCTGAATTGAACGGCCAAGATTTGACCGAAAAAAAGGATCCCAACGGCTTTCAACTTTTTGTGGAGTTTGCAAAACTCGCAAAAACTCAAGGCGAAGGTTTTGTTCCTTATCTTTGGCCCAAACCCAATTCGCCGAAGCCAGAACCAAAGCTCAGTTTCGTGCGCCATTTTGCTCCTTGGGGTTGGGTGATTGGCAGTGGCGTTTATGTGGATGACGTCGAAGCGCAGGTGGCAAAATTTCGTAATGAAATTTTGATCGGATTTTTTATTTCATTCGCGGTGGCGATGGCAGGATTCTCTATTTTTGCGAGCAAAATGATGGCCTTTCTTTCAAACACGGTGACCAATACCAACGAATCAAGCCACCAAGTTTTAGAAGCCTCTAATCAGCTTTCCATGGCCGGGCAAAACGTCGCGCAAGGATCCGTGGAATCGGCGATGCGTATTGAGGAAACCTTAAGTGCGATCAAAAACCTGAACGACATCGTGCAAGCCAATCAACAGCGCGCTAGCACCGCCGCAGAACTCGCGAAAAATTCTGAAAAAGGCGCTGCCGAAGGGGCGGCGGAAGTAAAACATCTGATTGAATCCATCAACGTGATGTCTAAAATTTCAGGCGAAATCACCTCTGCCATGGACATCATTGACGACATCGCTTTTCAAACAAATCTTTTAGCCCTGAACGCGGCGGTCGAAGCGGCCAGAGCCGGGGAGCAAGGAAAAGGCTTTGCGGTGGTCGCCGACGCCGTTCGCAGTCTGGCGCTTAAGTCGGCTTCCGCCGCCAAAGAGGTGAAAGAAGTCATCACCAACAGCGTAAATCAAACAAAGGTGTCGCTGGAGCTTGCGCAAAAAAGTGATCGCGTCCTAGATGGAATTGTGACTTCGGTACAAAAAGTGAACGTGCTCAATCAAGAGATCGCGGAAACTTCGGGCCAACAAACCGAAGGGATTCAGTCCATTCACAAAATCATGGGAGGGCTCGATCAACAAACACAAAGCTTTTCAGCTGCCGCTGAACAGACCGCAGCGACTTCAGAAGAAATGTCCGCGCAAGCCCAAGTGTTGCAAAACATGGTCGGCAAAATGGCCGAAGAAGTTTTGGGGAAAAAGGCGAGCTAGTTTAATTTACGCTCTGCCAGAGAGCGTAAAGGACATTGATTTATAAATATGACCATGTTATTATGACCATTATCCCAAAAGAGGTCATATGACTACCAAATACCCCGCAGGACAGTTTAAAGCAGAATGTCTCAAACTGATGGATAGAGTCAAAAAATATGGTCAGTCTGTCACTATCACGAAGCATGGTAAGCCCGTTGCAAAGCTAGTTCCGGTAAATGATGAACAGGGCGCGGCCGCGGGTCCTTTTGGCGTGATGGCTGGCACTGGCGAAGTCCAAGGGGATATCGTGAAGCCCTTAAAGGAAAAGTGGAACGCCGATGACAAGTAGTCGATTGCTTCTGGATACTCATGCCTGGGTGTGGCTGGCATTAGGAAATGAGAAAATGAAAAAGGGTCCCGCTAAAAGCCTTATTGAGAAATCATTTAAAGATCGGGCACTTTGTATTTCCGCTATTTCGCTGTGGGAAATTTCAATGTTAGAGGCTAAAGGTCGCCTCACTCTCACCGAACCCATTTTAGATTGGATTGAGTTATCTATTCAAAGACTGGGTTTGGAAGTGTTGCCTTTGTCGGCCGACGTCGCGGTAGAGTCATCTCGCCTTCCGGGAGGATTTCACGGTGATCCGGCGGATAGGATTATCGTGGCTACAGCACGAAAAAATCGCCTGCAATTAGTCACTCAGGATGAGCTTATATTATCTTATGCGAAGCAAGGCCTGGTGCGCGCTCTTGCCTGTTACTAAGCTTCTAAGGCAGATTAGTACGGCTTACAAAAAACTCGATGAAAGCTGGAATCTAGCAATTCAATCCAAAACTTGCCCTTGGATTTTTATTAAAATCAACAATTCCTTACGTATAAGGCTATGTAAATAAGTATTTACTTATAGATATTTACATATTATCTACATATCCATAAATGGCGAAGTTGCTATCTTCGCGGTATTTGAATATATGTGATTATAAGTATATTTGTATTATAAGTACTTGTAATTACAGATATATATATCTTCAATTGCTCAAAAATAAGCAATATGATAAAGTGAAGGGTGTAATATGTCGATAAGGAAGCGATCTAATGTGGTTATCGATGTCATAGCGGCGGCTGAGGCGGGAAGGCTCGGAAATACGCGATCCGTGGCCTTGATAACAGTGGGAAAAAGGATATTCGCATTGTTGTCTTATTTAAGGATCCAAAAGTTTTGATTATCACGGCAATTGATAAAAATAAGAGGGAAGAGTAGTGAAAACTTTAGTATCCAAATATATATTTAAGGGATTCGGATTCGATGTTCTTCTTAAGAATATTTTTGTCGAGACCATAGAGGGCGAAGAATTTCCAGAAATCAATATGAACGATTTAAAGCTTCATACGGCGAAAGCTTTATTGATTGAGAGACAAAGATTAACGGGAAACCAACTTAAGTTTCTAAGAACTTTCGCAAAATTGTCATTTGATGATGTCGCCCAAAGAATTCGCGTTCCGGCTTCCACACTGCGCTCATGGGAAAATCGAGGGAAAGAGTTTACGGGTTTTAGCGTCGAGGGTGAACGAGCTTTTCGTGTGACGCTCACAAATATTATTTTTGATCGCGAGAAAAGCCGCTATGATATAGAGCTTTCTTTGACCAAGGATTTTTTATCTCCTTCTAAGAATGATGCTATAGATGTGTATGCTAATCTAGACTCAGTACAAGTGAGTAATAAATGAGGATTCGTAAACAAAGACTCGCGCAAGAAAAAGCCGAAAATCCCAAGCTTTACGATATTGAACGTAAAGTGGAGTTAGAGCAAGGCGCGCGGATGATCATGCTTCGCAAAAAAGCGGGCATCACGCAGAAAGATCTTGGCCTCGCGCTGGGGATCTCGCAGTCAGAAATTAGTAAGTATGAAGCAGGTCAAAGAAGTTTTGACATACAATTTATTGAATCTGTGAGCGCGGCTTTAAAAATCTCTCCTCAAGAGTTTATCGGCCTTTAATTGGAGTCTACGCCGCCAGACCCCAACGCGTAAAATTGTTTAATAAAACACCTTCATTTGGGATACCCTTCACAGGAAGGAGTCATTTCATGAACATCTATTCCGACATCACAAAAACCATCGGCCGCACCCCTCTTATCCAAATGCAACGTATGGGAAAAAATCTTCCCGGAAAGCTTTTACTAAAACTAGAATTTTTTAATCCTCTCGGGTCCGTGAAAGATCGCATTGGTCTGGCGATGATTGAAGACGCCGAAAAAACTGGAAAACTAAAACCCGGCATGGAAATCATCGAACCCACGAGTGGCAATACCGGGATTGCGCTTGCCTTTATCGCGGCTGCCAAAAACTATAAATTAACGCTCACCATGCCCGAAACGATGTCGCAAGAACGAAGAACTCTTTTACTTCTTTTGGGCGCAAAAATTATTTTAACTCCGGGGCCGCTCGGCATGAAAGGGGCGATTGCCAAAGCGATCGAACTTCATGAAAAAACTCCGAACGCGTGGATGCCAAAACAATTTGATAATCCCGCCAATCCTGAGATTCACCGCAAAACGACGGCTCAAGAAATCTGGAATGATACTGAGGGCCAAGTGGACATGGTGATCAGTGGTGTTGGTACTTCCGGAACCATCACGGGGGTCGGGCAGTTTTTAAAACAAAAAAAGCCAAGTGTGAAAATGATTGCGGTTGAGCCTGTGGAAAGTCCCGTGCTTTCCGGTGGCAAACCTGGACCCCATAAAATACAAGGGATCGGAGCAGGCTTCATCCCCAGTGTAATGGATAAATCCGTGATGGATGGCATTGAACAAGTGTCTTCGGAAGAATCCCTCAAAACCGCTAGAGAAGTTATCAAAACCGAAGGCATCCCCGTGGGGATCTCTTCAGGCGCGGCGATCTGTGCCGGTTTAAGACAGGCCGCTAAAGAGGAAAACAAGGGTAAAACCATCGTCGTGATCGTCCCTAGTTATACGGAACGCTATTTGTCGACTTTATTGGCAGAACAAGAGCGACAAGAAGCGCAATCTTTAACCGTTTCCACCGTGGACGAAAGCTATTTAAGTCGTGTGGGTTCAACGACTTAAAAAAGTTCTTTCATAGTACTACTAATGGTAGTACCATAGTACTATGGTATCCGGTAAGTTCGTCCTAAGATTAGAGCCAGGCCTACATCAGGCTTTAAAAGAAGAGGCTTCTCGTAACGGGGAGTCTTTGAATCAACTGTGCAATCGTAAACTAAAATCTTTTAAAGCTCTCGATCTGGATTTGCCTTTGGAAGAAATAATAAAAGTATTTTCTCCCCAGGGAGTGGTGCTTTTCGGGTCCCAAGTTCGAGGTCAGGCCACCGAAAAAAGTGATATCGATATATTGGTGGTCTTGGGGCCTCAGGTAAAAATGGACCGCGAGTTTTATAGACGTTGGGATCAATTGGGTGTCGGCGAAAAATACTCTCCGCAATTTGTGGCGTTGCCCAAGCCTGGAGAGCCGGTTGGAAGCCTCTGGTTAGAAAATGCGATCGAGGGCGAAATTCTTTATGACTTAAATGGAAATGTTAAGAAAGTTTTTCGGGATATTCGCGGGGATATTGCAAAAGGTCTGTATATAAAAAAAATGAGCCATGGACAAGGTTATTGGATCCGGCAGGGGGAAAATGCAAAATAAGGGACTAGCAAAAGATTATGCGGAAAGGGCCCAGATACGCTTAGGGGCTGTAGAGTATCTTTATTCTAAGAAGGCCTGGGCTGACGTCGTTCGTGAGTCCCAAGAGGTGGTGGAGCTTGTGTTAAAGTCTCTTTTGCGCCATTGCCATATCGACGTCCCGCGAATTCACGATGTTTCGGGAATTCTTCAAGAGGAGAAAGCGCGAATGCCGACCGTCTTGCATAAGGATCTGGATAAAATATGTTCCATTTCAAGAAGTTTACGCCGTGATCGAGAGTTGGCCTATTATGGAAGTGAAGACCTGACACCTTCAGAGTTTTATAAAGAGGAGGATGCTACAGAAGCTTTAAAATCAGCGAAGTTTGTCGTGGACCGGGTTGTAAAAGTCATTCTGTAAGGATAAAATGAAACATGGTTCCTTATCTCATTCCGCAAATGGAAAAAGTATTAATGAAAATCGGCGAGGCGGTATCACCGCCTTTTCCGCCTTCAGAGTTTTCCATTTTCGTTTGGAATGTCTATAAAGGTCAAAAAGCGCATATTTTTTCGCGCGACTTTTCAAAACTCGGTTACGGTAAAGACTTTATTCTTTTGCAAGAAGCCCTTGTCGGTGAAGACAAGATGCCGACAATATGGAAAAAAGATTTTGCGGCTTACGAATGGCATTTAGCACAAAGTTTTCAGTATAAAAAAGATCAAAGCAGCACCGGGGTGGCCATTGGGTCTCCGTATGCACCGAAAGCGGTTGATTTTATCAGAGCTAAAACCAAAGAAATGTTTTGGCTCACGCCCAAGCTCACACTTTTTAACGAATATGATTTTAATGGCACCAAAGTTCTTTTTGTGTGCACGCATGTTTTAAATTTTGTGACCATAGGGGCTTTCACCGGCTCGCTTTATGAAATCGCCGAAAAGATTTCGCACTTTAATGGACCGGTGGTTTTAGCTGGGGACTTTAACACCTGGAACCTGAAACGCTTTATGGTGATGAAAAGTATCTTCCGTGATCTAAAACTTGAACACTTGGATCTTCAAGATGACGGACGCTTTTTAAAACTCGATCACGTCTTTGTGCGCGGCTTTGACGTGCTGGATGCCAGGGTTCATCACACCGTCGTCAGCTCTGATCACTTCCCATTAGAGATTAAACTTAAATGGACGCCTCCGGGCGAGCCTTCAAAAATCATTTTGCCTTAAGGTCCCCGAAGAGAGTCCTGTCTACTAAATGGCCCCTTGGGCGCAATATTCGGCGCTTTGAAAGGCCATACCATTGAGCTCGCTTTAAACCCGGAATCATCCCCCTAAATGTGGCCCTGGCCTTGCTGTTTTATCCTTATAACCAAAGGATCTCGAAATGAAACAGTCTCTGTTTTTGGCCTGCGCTTTTTCTTTTTTCATACTTGCTGCCTGCGAGGGGCAAAATCCTGCGCGCCATGAATTAGAAAATGGCCACGACATCATCCCGCAAGGCATCGTGGGGGCTGACCGTATTTCCGCCGAGGATCCAGGTGCTAAGGCGACGGTGGCTTTGACTTTACGAGGAGATACCTTTTGCACCGGCACTTTGATTGATTCAAAATTTGTTCTCACGGCCGCTCACTGTTTAAAAAATATCAGTGCCAGTGATCTTTCGGTCATCTTCATCAACCGTCAAGAAGTTCGGGCGGAATATATTTTACAACACCCTGGTTATAGTCCCGCGAGTACGTCTGATGGATTCATGTCGATGAACCATAAAGACTCGGACGATATTGGTTTGATTTTGCTTGCAGAGCCTGCACCCAAAGCCGCCGTTATTGCGGCTTTGCCAAAAGGCCCCTTAAAACCCGGCAAATATCAGGTTCGCACGTTCGGGGTTGGACTTACGAATACAGTGAGTGGCAACGATGA
This sequence comes from Bdellovibrio bacteriovorus, assembly GCF_001592735.1. Taxonomy (NCBI): domain Bacteria; kingdom Pseudomonadati; phylum Bdellovibrionota; class Bdellovibrionia; order Bdellovibrionales; family Pseudobdellovibrionaceae; genus Bdellovibrio; species Bdellovibrio bacteriovorus. The sequence goes on along the minus strand of NZ_LUKE01000002.1, from coordinate 67,784 downwards.
TTCAGGCGTGTTACGCATGGTCAACCTTGAAGGTGAAGTTTTAAAAAATCGTCCGCAAAAATTAATCTATAATCAGCGCAATAAAAAAGGCCTGTGCAAAGGTGATTCCGGTGGACCTTCTTTTATGTATGTCAACGGGCGCCCCACCATTGTTTCCGTCAGCACGGCCTTAGACAAGATCACTAAAATTATGGGTAAGGTGGTGGGTGATATGTGTCACTACAACGCGATCACTACTCAGACCGCCTATTACCTCCCATGGATCTCTCAACAAAAAGCCAGATTGGGAAGTTCCTCGAATGTGGCGCCTGATTGCTTTAACGATGCCGCCTATATGAACGCTGTGAAAAAAACGCTTTCTCTCGTCGACTTTACAAAGTCGGTTAAAAAGTCAGCCCCACGCGCATCTAGCGATTACCGCGGAAAAACTCTTTGGGTGGTTGATATTTCTGGATCTAGCAAATCGGGTCGATCTGCAGGGGGTACGGTCACTTTTGATCGTGCTTGTCAGTTCGGGATGATGGCGGCGTGGGGGCAACCGTGAAAAAATATTTACTCAGTATTTTGTTACTCTCAGCGTGCGCGGGTCCGACTTCGCATGAAATAGCGGAATTAGAACAAGAAAACGCGATCGTTGGGGGCAAGGCCACACCGTTTTCAGATCCAGATCTGCGGTCGGTCGTTAAAATCGTGGATGGCTTTAATCGCATCTGCACCGGAACTTTGATTGCAGAACAAATCGTTTTAACGGCCGCTCATTGCGTGAAAGATGGTGGCGATTTAGAAATCTTTTTTGCCGCAGATCCAAAAAAATCCGTAATGTCGGCAGAACTCATTCCTCACGAAAATTACCAACTGATTTCTGAGGGCGTGATGAAACTTAAAAACGAACATAAAAATGATATTGGACTTATCTGGCTTGAAAAGCCGGCTCCGAAAAAAGCCGTTCCTGCTTTGATGCCTGAAACGCTCACCGCCCCCGGGAGTCGCACGTTGCACGCCGTGGGGTATGGTCGCACTAGCAGTGTGAAAAACGACCACGGTGTGTTGCGATCTGTGGATTTAACGGCTGAAATCAGATCCGCTTCGCCGCAATATTTTTTCTTTGATCAAAGCATCGGAAAAGGCATTTGCACCGGAGACTCCGGAGGGCCGTTATTTGCAAAACACTCGGGTCAAGTTTCCGTCGTCGTCGGTGTGGTGAATGGCGCTGATGATGTCGACGCGTTTTTTGGACAGCCCGTTGAAGGGGACAAGTGCGTTTACACCGGTGTTGGAACGCAAGTGGCCGCTTATAAAGACTGGATTATTTCCACAACTGAAAAACTCATCGCCAAACACGGTGTGAAACGTAAAAGTACTTTTAATGAAGCGCTTTCCACCGACCAAGCCTTGTGTCGCAAACCTTTCCCAACTCACGAAGCCATGAAGGCGGAAATCTTAGCCGTGAGCCATTCTGGCGCAAAATCAAGTCTTGGTGTCGGGGGACTTGCGATTAAAGATGAAAATGCCAAACTTATTGAGGCTTATCGTTATTTAGTCACTTATAAGAGTTATAAATTTAAGCCCGAACAAGATATCGACTTCTGGACAAAATTTAAAGACCTCAAATGTGATAAAGCGCTTTGCGCGGCAGAAGCCGTCTTTGGCTCTGAAGACGGTGTTTTGTATCTTTATGTCGCGATGAAATATAAAATCATTCTTTCGCATTTAGGCTTTGATCGCTTAAAAGCGCCGACCCCCAAAGATCAAGACGAGTTTGATGCTTACTTTAAGGTGCGCCCTTGGAGCAAGGCTGAGCTCGGGCCTTACTTAAATGCCTTGACCATGTTGCCCGCTATCCAGCTTCCCACTTACGTGCGCATGAATCACTCTGGGATTTTAAATCCCGTCAATCCCAATGTCTTATCTAACGGCATTATCCAGTTTTATAAGCCTATGGATGCGATGAGTGACTCCCACAAAGAGCACACCACTTTCCATGAGATCGCCCACAACTATGGGACGTTCTATGGACTTGATAGCAGCCAGGAATGGCTAAAGGCTTCCGGGTGGGTGGAAAAAGAGAAGCATTTTATTAATGAGCGCCCGCAGGAGTTTGTCACTGACTACGCGTCGAAGGACTTTTTTGAGGATTTCGCCGAAAGCTTTACTTACTATCGCTATTATCCTCAAGTGTTAAAGCTGAAGTCCCCCCTTCGCTATGAGTATTTTAAAAAGACCCTCTATAAGGGCCAAGAGTTCCTCTCTGTCTCAGACTGTAAATGATCAAAAAATTGACGAAAAAAAAGACTTTTTAAATGTCTAAAAAACTGTAAAAAGTCTTTCCAACCCATGTATCCATTATGATGCGAACATTGAAAAAGTATGGAGATTTTTTCCTGCTGCCTTGAAGATTAATTTCATGCAAGGGAGCGGTCATGAATTACGGAAGAGTCTTATTGTCACTCAGTCTTTTAGTCGCAGCCGGCTGTCAAAAGCCTGCAGCAACTAACGAGGAAATCGGAACGTTCAATACAGCCTCTGTATCATGTGAATCTGTACCAACCGGTGACGGCGTGCAAATTGTCGGGGAGTCTTCAGCGCAATCAGGAAGTGCTGTGAATTACGCCTTGGCAGAAGCCGGAAACTGCGTCAATGGTCAAAACGTCAGTTGGAAGGTGGCAGGTGCCAGCCGTGCGGTCGCAACCAAAGCCGGTCTGACGTCTCTTTATAAACAGGCAGGTTCTTACGTGGTCGTCGCCCAAGAAAAGACGGCGGGTGCCGCGGCGGTTTCTTTCCAAACAGAAGTTGTTTCGACGGAAATTGCTATGTCCGCCCCCCACATCGCGTTTTCTTATAGTGATGTGAGCTTTGGCTTAGTGATACCTTCTTCAGTGACTGTTAAGTCGATTGCTTGGGATTTTGGTGATTCAACTCCCCTGCAAGCGGGTATGAACCCTACGCATATTTTCTTTGACGAAAGAGTTCACACCGTAAAAGCCACGGTGACGGATTCCGCCGACAAAGTAACAGTGGTTTCTCGTGACATTAATATCATCGGTCTTGTTGATGGTATGGAATGCGCGGTGGATGTATCAATTTCGGGTCCAACTGAAACAAAAGTGAAAGTAGCGACCACCTTGTCGGTATTTATTCCTTCATGTTTGACTGCTAAAGTCGGCGCCGTTCGCTGGAATTTTGGTGATGGCCAAACTGCCGCAAACCAAACGGTGAGCCATGCCTATAACGCCATTGGCACATATCCCGTGACCGCGACATTATTCTTAGGTGCGAGCACGGAACCATGGATCACCTTAAAACATTCAATCCGTGTGATTGAAAATCTTGATATCCCAGAAGAGCCCGAAGAACCAACAAATCCTAACGCTTGTGTTTTCCAAGGTGAAAAACGCATGTTCGAGGGCGAGCTTTATTCAGAAGTTCAAGCTTGTGGTATCGACGGCACTAAAACAGTGACTTACCGTGACGTCGTGATCGAAGAGTGTCAACTTGTGGTTGAGCATTTAGAATGGAAAGAAACTTCGCGCACGAAAGAAAAAACCAATGAAGGTGAATGCCAAGGTCAATCTTGCCGCTTGCCAGATGGTTCGCTTCTTGCCAACGGAGCTTCTAAAGTTCTTTACACGACTTCCACTCCAGCTAACACATGTGAAAGTGTCAGTGAAGTACGCTCTTGTAATAACGGTGTTCTTTCCGGATCTCAAAGTGCGAACCAAATGACTTGTCATGAAGGTTGTGGAAGCTTTGGTTCTCATGGAACCGTGAAAACGGGCGTGGTGATTGGTGAAATCCAAGTTCAAAAACAATGTCAGTTCCAAGAACAAGGCATCTTTGACATCTTTAACCAAGTAACGGATCAAACATGTCAAGATGGTTCCGTGGTAAATTCGAACACTCGTCAGGGGGATATTAAAACATCAGGTTCATGCCCTGTTTACAGCTATGCCGGAACTGATAATTATTCATCATGCTCAGCCGATTGCGGCGGTAAGCAAACACGCGTTTTCGTGTGCCGTGATGATAAAGGCAACCAGGTCGATAACAGCCGTTGCGGTGATCAGGTAGCGCCGGTTGAAGAACGAGTTTGTGATGGCAACCCTGAAGCGGTTCGTCGTCAAGAAAGCTCTTCAACAACAGAAGAGGCCAACAGCTCTAAAGTTTGCCCTAAAAACCAAATTGGTTTGATTGTAAAAACTCGCGAAGTTGTGAATACGAAAACTTACGCTTGTATCAATCACAGCGTGCAACTTGAAAGCGATGTTTCCGTGCCAACGGCGTGGGTTGAAGAAAGCTTCTGCCGTGACTATGTGGCTCGTCGTTGTTCGCAAGACAGCTTAAATAACACCGAAGCCAAAGGTCGTTACGACTGGATGGTGAAATGTCAAAATGACTTGCCAGTGATTAAAGAGTTTTTAACGAACTTCGAAAACGTGACAATCAAAGTTGACGGTAAAGAGGTGTCTGTCGGCGGTAAAGGTCGTGAGTTGTATCCAACATTCATGAACTACGCTTATAAACCAGAAAAACCATGGATTGCTCCGAAAGTGGCAAGTGCTCCTTGTACAATGCCTGCGACAGCTTATGTGGCAACAGTCTGCGTATCTTCATGCGCCACTCCCGAGCAACAAATCCTGGCGCAAGAGCATGCGAACGGCAAATTGAAATACATGCCATTCATTGATGCTTTAACTAAAAATGCAGGTTATGTCGCTTCATTGCAAAGTGCGCAAAGCATGGGAAGCAAGACTGTAGTTAAAACGAAAGTCGACCAATGGGTGACGGAGCTTATCGATACCGAACATGACATCTTGGTCTTCAAAATGCAGTCCGGTCGCGAGTTGAAATTAACTCCGAACCATCCCGTGGTAACAGCGGATGGTATGATGAAAAAAGCCGGTGAGTTTAAATCAGGCGAAGCTTTAGTCCAAGTGGGTGGCGCACTGGATCCCATCGTGTCCATCACTCCGATTAAACACTTCGGTAAGGTGTATAACGTGTTTGTCCAATCCAGTGCTATTCATCACAACATCCTGGTGACGAATGGTTACTTAAATGGTTCGGCTTACTTCCAAAATGAAGGTGCGAAAGATATGAATCGTTCGCTCTTCCGTCAAAAATTAACTCGCGGAGTTTTTGACAAATGATTAAGAAAATAGCCTTATCTGTGGTGGTGGTCGTCGGTATCGGATTGGGAGTTTACTTCCTCTCCGCATCTCCCGAAGAAAAAACTAAAGGGCCGGAGTCTTCAAAAGAGACTCCGGCGAATTCGCCTCCTCAGCTTCCTCAGCCCGGGCCCAAAGCCATAGTAAAGGCGGAAGCGGTGGTGCCTTCTGAGAGGGCGACTTCGTCTCCGGTTCAAAAATCTGCCGAAAATAAAGCCTTCACCGATTTTAAATACCGGGCGGATTTAGAAAGATATCTTGGCATTCGCAAAAAAGTGTTAATGGCCAAAAATGAAGAGCGCGATAAAAAAGAGCTGCTTGAAGATCGCACGCTGATTCAAAGCATGAAGCCTTTGCTGTTGGCGGAGGCTTCAAAGGACACCGCCTCTTTGCAAAATGCAGCTTTGGATTATCTTTTTGAAGCCTTGCAGGCCGGGGCCCGTGATGAAGTGGCCGCAGTTTTAAGAGATGTGGTCGCGGATACGACCATTGAAAACAATTCGAATTCTCTGGATTCACGCAAAGCACTGGCCGGGGTGAAGGCCGAAGTTTTATTGAACTGGTCTTCGTTAGATCCTAAAGCTGACGCGCAAATCGAAGCCAGTCTTCCAGGGCCTGTCAGTCAAAAAATCTGGTCGCACGTGAAAGCGCATCAAGATAATAACGTCGCAGAATCGCAAACTCTGCAAGCTAAAAAAAGCAATTAGATCTTTGCTAAGAATTGTCGCACGCGAGTCTTTGAAAGGCTCGCAAGTTCTGCCCCAATGATGGCTCCAAAAAGCCATAAAAGCCCTGCCTGAAAAGTCACTTCATGACTGACCAGGGCAAACGCGCCTAAAGAAATCAAACCCAAAGACAGAATGCTTAAAATCTTAGAGCGATAAATCACCAAAAACTCATCGCGAGTTAAAAGCAGACGCGCCAGTAAGAACGTCGAAGCTAAGTAAAGCCCTCCACAAAAGCTCATACAAAAAGTCGGACTGATTTGCATAAAGTAATGCATCAATCCATGGCCGGGGAAAAAGAGTCGGATGCCAAACTGAGCACAGGCTGATAAAATCACCACCGAGCTTATGACGTGGGCGAGACCCAGTTTTGTCGCTGCTTTCCATGGGGACGGCAGATCTAATTGCGAATGGATTTTTTCTAAAACAAAAGAAGATCCCGCCGGGTGTTCTGCGGCAACGAAAGATTCAAAATCTTTTTTTAAGTCTTTCATGATCGACCTCTTAATAAGCGCAAGCTGCGGCTGACGATTTGACGAATATTGCCTTCAGATTCATTTAAAACTTTAGCAATCTCCGCGTACTCCATTTCATCTAAATATCTCATTTTAACGATTTCTTGGTCTTTTTCTCGCAAGCCCGAGAGCAGCCCTAAAGCCTCGTCCTTCGTCTCTAACATAGGAGCCATCTCGGCGGTTTGTGACAAGGAATCATCCCATTCCTTAAAATCCTTTATTTCCCGATTGCGATAATCCTTTAGTTCACTGCGGGTGATGACATAGATCCAGGCTAGGGCCGCATGCTTGGGGTCATAAAGGTGTTTTTTGCGATGTAATTGTAAGAACACGATTTGTAAGACATCGTCTGCGCGTTCCGGCGACAGGCCCTTTTTAAGCGCATAGGCGAGCACTCTTCCAGAGTGTCTTAAAAACAGAATATCCAAAGCCTTCGTTTCGCCTTCGGCGAGACTTAATAAAAGCTCTTCATCTGTTTGTTCGGTTAATTTTTTCGTCATTTTTGTCACAAACCTGTTTGCCCCATCCTAATGAGGTTTGAAAGGCTTCTCAAGAGGGAATATCAAGATGCTAAAAATACTTCTCCTGACATTCGTCAGCGCCATTTCGTTGTCTGCACGGGCCCACCCGGTTTCTTTTGAAGGGGCGTGGGGGTTGATGTCTTACAATGACAACAAGGAAAATGAGCTGACTTTAAACTATTCTTTTAAAAGTTATTTTTCCGCCGCAACTAGCTTTTATAAGTTTGAAGATATTATCGAGGCAACCCTGCCGCGCGCGTCTTTACTGGCAAAACGTTGGAACAACGAAGACTCTCAAGGAAATGTTTATCTTGGCGTGGGCTATGGTTTAGAAAAGTCGTTTAACGAATCCAAAGGTGTCGGCTTAGCGCAAATTGATGCGGACTGGGAATCGCGTAAATACTATGTGGCCGCAAGCTATGCGCAGTTTTTCAGGCAAGATTCTGATTTTGTAAAACGTGAAGACATCAAACAAGGAAAAGTGCGCGCGGGCTTTGCGCCTTACTTAGCGGAATACAATGATTTGAACACCTGGTTTATTGCGCAATTTAAGAAACAAGATAATGAAGATATAGAGGTCACTCAATTTGTCCGCCTTTTTTATCGCAATGTTTTAATAGAACTTGGCACCACTCTTGGCGGCGGCGGAGCCCTTAACTTTATGGCGCACTACTAATGGAGATTTTATGAAAACACTCATTCTCTCAACCATACTTTTACTTTCAAGCTTGGCCTTTGCAGGCGAAACACAAACCGTCGGTGTTAAAGGCATGGTCTGTTCATTCTGCGCTCAAGGCATTACAAAAAAATTTAAAGAACAGCCCGAAGTTCAAAGTGTCGAAGTCAGCTTAGAAAAAAAATACGTCAAGCTGACCTATAAAGACGGGCAGAAATTAAGTGATGAAAAGATCTCCAATTTATTAAAGGAATCAGGCTATGACGTCGTCAACGGTAACACCCAAAATACAGACAAATAAGTTTGTTACTTTTCTGACTCTGTTTAGTTCCACGGGCACTTTGATTTGCTGTGCGCTGCCCGCACTTTTAGTAAGCCTAGGGATGGGGGCCGTGCTTGCAGGCCTTGCGGGGAATGTCCCGGGTCTTATCTGGGTTTCAGAAAACAAGGGTTTTGTTTTTATTTTTGCGGGAGTGATGTTGGCACTAAACGGAGTTCTGCTGTGGCGCAATCGAAATGCGCCATGCCCTCTAGATCCTGAACTGCGCAATGCCTGCATCTCGGGCCGACGCTTTTCTGCGCGGGTTTATGGGCTCTCGGTCGTCATTTTTTTAGTAGGATTTTTCTTCGCATTTTTGGCTCCGATCTTAAGTCCTTCTTAAGCTGTTGATCGGTTTTTGCCTTGCAGTGACGTTAATTGCTTTAGGTTCGTATTAAATGCTATTAGATCGTTTATAAGGCGGTACAGGCCTTGCTCTATAAGGGGCGTTCGAGTTTTGCCGGAGACCCTTATGAAACGACTTATCGCTTTAAATCTTATCTTAGTTTTAGGAGGCTTAAGTCTTATGGGTTGCGCTGAAACGCCGGCTGAAGAATATGAGATGGAAGCGGAGGGCGTGTCAGACTCTGGCGGTATCGTCGGGGCCGAAGCTTTTTCTCAAGATGATTTAGGTTTAAGAGCCACTGTGGCCTTAATCAATTTGCAAACTCAAAAACTTTTTTGTACCGGCACCATTATCAGTCCGCAAACAGTTTTAACGGCTGCTCATTGTGTGCAATCGGGAATGGCCTTAGATAAAGGGGTGCAGTTTTTTGATGGCTCGGTTGTTGAATACGACATGGCTTTGCGGCACATGGGTTATGGACTTTCAGAAAATGAAGATGATATCGCCGTCCTGCATTTAACAAAGCCAGCTCCTGCAGGAACTCAGATTGCGCAATTGCCGAGAGCGGCGTTAAAGCCGGGGAGTTATAAAACTCGCGCATTCGGCATCGGTCGCACCGCCTCAGGCAATTTTGATTCTGGTGAGATGCGCATGGTGAACCTCCAAGGCAGCGTGACTTCAGCACGCCCGTCATTTTTGCAATACCGTCAAAGCAATGGCAAAGGTGTTTGCAAAGGGGATTCTGGCGGTCCGCATTTTACTTATACAAAAGGACAACCTGTTTTGGTGGCCATCACCACTCAAGCTGAAAACACGCGCACCCTCTTTGGCGGCAAGGTGGGAGATATCTGTCGTCGCACTACAATTGCGACACTCACCGGAAAGTATTTCTCATGGATCTCGCAAGCCGTTCAGGCCTTAACTAAATAATCTGCTTAAAAAATAATCAAAATGCGCCGTGCCACGAAAAAGGTGGGGTCGAGAATTCGCCTCTCGTTGACTCGCTGGGCTTAAGTCTGTACTTCTTAAGCCTTCGTAATTGAAACGAAAATCAAACATGGAGTGCAACAATGTTCAGTGAATCTTTGCTAATTTCTCCAGTTATTGCTGGGGTGGTTGGTTTGATCGTTGCTTTGGGTCTGTACCTGCGCGTGAAAGCGCAACCAGCCGGCAATGAAACTATGAATCGCATCGCGGGTTATGTTCGCGAAGGCTCAATGGCCTTTTTAGTGCGTGAGTACAAAGTCCTTTTCGTCTACGCCATTGTCGTAGCGGCAGCACTTTGGTTTGCGTTAGGCGGAATCGCAGCGGGATCTTTTGTCCTTGGTGCTTTCTTGTCTTTACTTGCAGGCTTCTTCGGTATGAAAGCGGCCACTTATGCCAACGTTCGTACCTCTCAAGCAGCAGCTTTGGGTTCAAAACCGGGTGCCTTGCTTGTCGCTCTTGATGGTGGTGCGGTGATGGGTCTTTCCGTCGCGGGTCTTGGACTTGTCGGCTTGGGCGCTCTTTACATCGCATTCCAAGGTCAAGAAATCATGGGAACAATCATGCATTCCTTCGCCGTAGGTGCTTCTTCTATTGCACTTTTCGCGCGTATCGGTGGTGGTATCTATACTAAAGCGGCTGACGTCGGCGCGGATATCGCGGGTAAAGTTGTTGAAAACATTCCTGAAGATGACCCTCGCAATCCAGGCGTTATTGCTGACAACGTGGGTGACAACGTCGGTGACGTTGCCGGTATGGGGGCTGACATCTATGAATCGATGGTGGCGGCGATCGTTTCGGCAATGGCGATTGCTTTGACAATCCCAGTTGAAGGTTTGTCTCAACTTCTAACTTCAGCAGCTGATGCTGAGGCGACTCGTTTAACGGGTGTGGTGCTTCCACTTCTTCTTTCTACTCTTGGTTTAGTGATCTCAATTGTTGTGATCTTTGCCGCGCGCGCGTTTAAAAACGGCAAGCCCGCAACGGTTCTTCGCAATGCTTTGATCATTCCACCAATTCTTTTGACGATTGCGTCTTACATTGTGATGCCCATGTTCGGGATCTCTCAATCAGTGACTGTTGCTTTGGCAGCGGGTGCGTTTGGTGGAGCTTTGATCGGTCTTATCACTGAGTACTACACAGCGGCTCGTCCAATTCGTTTGGTTGCTGAAGCAGCTCTAACGGGTGCGGGTACTGGCGTTATCCGTGGTTTGGCTGTGGGTATGGAATCCGTAGCAATTCCGATGTTGATCGTGGTTGTGGCGGCCTATGTTGCTGACCAAGCTTTGGGTCTTTACGGTATCGCGCTTTCTGCAGTCGGTATGCTAGCAGGAACTGCGGTTGTGATGACGGTGGACGCCTACGGTCCGATTGCTGACAATGCCGGCGGGATCTCTGAAATGTCAGGTCTTGGTAAAAACGTTCGTGATATCACTGACGAATTAGATGCGGTTGGTAACACCACTGCAGCTATCGGTAAGGGTTTTGCGATTGGTTCAGCGATCTTGACGGTTCTCGCGCTTTTCTCTGCATTCAACATGGAAGTAAACCATGTGCGTGAAAAAGCGGGCTTAGTGAAAATGTCTTTAGACATCACAAACTCAGGCGTTTTGATCGGTATCTTGCTTGGTTCCATCCTTCCGTTCCTAGTGGGTTCAACAACGATGACGGCGGTAGGAAAAGCGGCGCAAAAAATCGTGAAAGAAATTGCTCGTCAATTTAAAGAAATCCCAGGACTTCGTGAAGGTAAAGCAGAACCACAACCTGCTAAGATCGTGGATATTGCGACTCAAGCCGCACTTTGGGAAATGATCTTGCCAGGGATGATCGCTATTCTTTCTCCCGTGGCTGTTGGTTTCTTGTTGGGACCTCAAGCTTTAGCAGGTCTTCTTGCGGGTGGTTTGGCAGTTGGTGCAACAATGTCGTTGTATATGGCCAATGCCGGTGGAGCTTGGGATAACGCTAAGAAGTTTATTGAGAAGGGTGGATTGCCAGGTCATCCTAAAGGTTCAGACGCACACAAAGCCGCAGTCGTTGGTGACACTGTCGGTGACCCGTTCAAAGACACTTCAGGTCCAGGTATCGCTATCTTGATCAAAGTTATGTCGGTAGTCTCTTTGCTAATCGCGCAACTTGTTGCGACCATTGGTGGATAGGTCGGATGCCCGCAGAGCGTAGGGCCAGCGGCCCGTAGCTGAAGGGGCGGATGCCCGCAGAGCGTAGCTGAAGCAGCTCTCTGCAATCACAACTTAAGAAATGAAAAACCCAAGCTTCGGCTTGGGTTTTTTATTTTGTCATGCTGGAAAACGGATCTCTTATGCACAGCACTGCCGGCGTCGGCAGCTGATTGAATCGGTGTATGGCCCACATCTTTGATGAGCACGCGACCTCAATTTCCCCTAGATGAAGGTCGAGATTAAGAGGACGCCTAGTTTTTCCGATAAGCAGCCACATATGAAGCACTTCATTCTATTTCTATTTTTAATGGCTGTCTTTTCTGTTTCCGGAGCCGCGGAAAAAAAGATCACTCTTGATGAGCTTTGTTCTTATGATCAATTTTGTGGCCAGCTTAAGGAAAACGATAGCTCGCTAAAAAAGCCGAAAGCTTCCGTAAAAAAGATGGTCGAAAAAATGGCGCCGTCCATTATGGAATATTCTAAAATGTATGGCGTGGACCCACGTGCGGTGGGGGGCGCCATTCTTACCGAAAATACCTTGAACGTCCAGATTGATGATGCCTTGCAATCTTGGTTAGCAAAAAACAGCTCCTTAAGTGCGAAGGCGATGTCGAAGGCGGGTATGTCCGTAGGTCCGGGACAAATTAATCTAGCTCCAGCCATGGAGGCGGAAAAACACATCGCCTCCTTAGGTATCCGGCCCGAAAGAACTCCGGAAGAGGTGCAGGCCTTGCTCTTAACCCCTTCAGGCTCTGCAGAATATGCGGCGGCGATCATTCGCCAAGCGCAAGATGCCTACGCTAAGCAGGGAATTGATATTTCAAAAAAGCCCGAAGTGTTGGCAACTCTTTACAATCTTGGAAAGTATGAAGAGCGTGCCGAAAAATCAAAAAAGACGGGGACTCTTCCGAAACCCAATTATTTTGGTTACTTCGTCCAAGAGAACATGGATACCGTCGAAGATACAATTGGCTGGAGCCCTGAAAAAGGTCAGTTTAAAAAACTCAATAAGTCTTTTGAAACCTCGGGAACTTTTGCCTATTTAAATAAAGACAATAATTTGACCTTAAAAGCAGCCCCTCCCACGTGTAAAACGGCCGGTGCCGGGCAAGTGGGTGAGACCAATATGCGTCTTACTTACAAAGAATATAAAACGATTCCTGCGGGAGGGCTTTTTGCAGATGTCATTGGCGCCACCGTGGATTGCCAAATGCAAGACTGGGTTCAGGTGCGCACCGATCGCGGCGATATCGGTTGGATGAAGCGCGAGCAGCTTGATGATGCCGCCACGGAAAGAAATGACTTGGTGATGCCACGCACTTGCGAAGCGCCTTCGGCGGATTGCTTAGATAAAGTCAAAAAAGCTTACAATACCAAAGACAAAATTGAACCCATGCGGGTCGGTACAAGTCACGAGGGAGTCCAATTATTGCCGGTTAAAAAGAATAATGACGACGATCCGGTGGATTGGCGCGCTCGGGGCAGTGAGGATCCCAGTCAAGGTGGATACGGCTATTGTTACGGCAGTTATGAGGATTTGAAAAAAGCCTATCAGGGACAAATCAACGGTTACACACCACCGGAATTCCAAGAGCTTTCTAAGTCCGAGCTTGAGTCGATTCTGAAAAAGACGGAAGCAAAGAAGGCGGAGATTGTTAAAAATTTTAAGTACAAAGATTTTAACGATCCGAAGAACATCTTTCGGCCCCTCTTTTTTTTCAGTGACAGTTTGGATGCGTGTAAATCCACTCAGTGTGAAGTCAGCAATTATAAAGATCTCACCGAAATTCTTAATACCGACTTTGGCAAGCTTAAGGGGGTTGGAGCTCTCCAAAACCTGATGTCAAAGCAATATGGTATTTCCGCGCGTCCCAAACTTTCGCCAGAAGCTAGAAAAAAAGCAGATCAAGAATTGGCCGACAGCATGAAAAAAGATATGGATCGCAGTGCCAAAGAAAAAGCGGCGATTCAAGAAAAGATGATTGCTCAGCTGGTAAGTCGATATGACGATGCAGTTGCCAAATGCAAAGACGCCGCACGAGTGGTTCCTAGCCTGAACGATCGTTTTGCGAAGACTAGAAAAGACTTAGAAAAAGCGACGATGGTGAGGGTTTCGTCTAGTTCCATCGAAGGCTTAGTGCAATCATGCAACTCCGTGCGGATGGTCGCGAAAGCCAAAGAGACGGGCGAACGTGAATGGCAAGAAGATCAACCCGTGAATTGCACTATCGGGACGGGAACCCGATCCAGCAGTCTCATCCAGACTTCGTTAGACATGCTAGTCGCTATTGATTTGTCGCCACAGGACTATGAGTCCATCGTAAATGGCCCTCTCTCGGAAATTGAGACTGGTGCGGCGGCCTATGCTTCAACAGGTCAGGGTAGTACTATTATATACTCTTCGGCTTCTTCGACGAAGGCGATGGAGGACATCCTGAAGGGTTGTAACTACAACCGCCTTAACACCGTGAAGGCCGTAGAGGAACTGGCGAACTCGCCTTGCGTGTCAACAGTTCTAGTCGGAGATCCGGATATCATGCCTTTATTAAGTGCTAATGCCAAAGCACGGATTGTCAGGGATGTGTCTTTACCCGGAGATAAAATCGGTTTTACCACCCAAGGGTCTTGTTCTAGCGACACCCCTATAAGGAAACCTAAAGAGCGAAAAGGGAAATTTGCCGAATGAAAAAAATAACGTTCATCCTCTTTTTAATTTTTTTAGGAACGGTGTCAGCACAGGGGCAAACAAAAAAATCATTGCCGGTGTGGTGTGATACGAAAGTGTGGCCCTATGATCGCGATATGCCATTGTCGGATATCGTCAGAGAGCTCAACACCATGGACCGCGTGCAGATGGTGCAAATGATCTGGGGAGAGCTTCTTCTGCGTCATTCAAAACCGATGGCGGTTCCTCTTATCGCCTATGTGGCTGGCAGTGCTATTGATGATGATCTAAATGGATACTTTAAGGCGCTGGCGTATTTAAATCTGAAGGGCGTGCAGGTTCAGCAGGCGATACAAAAATGGCCATTAAGCAGAAAGGTCATCGAACCGGTGATGAGCTTAGAGCAGATGTGCAGCTTGTTTGAAAAATCCCAAGGTCCTAAATGGCTCACCGTCGGAACGTTTGACAAGTCACCGGCAAGAAAACCTGCGAAGGTGGGAGGCAAAAATGCCAAAAAGAAAAAGTAATAAAAATATATTGATAGTCTTAAGCTCTTTTTTATTCTTTCCCTTGATCTTGCAGGCCGCAGAAACCGTTCCTCTGAAAGCCTCTTCAAAAGATGAACTCTTTGCCGAAGAAAAACCGCATGTCATGTGTAATTATCCTCTGCGTACTTCGAATTGCGCAGACCTTTGCAAGTCTATGAAGATGCCTTATGATGAAATGAAGCATGTTAATGGTCGGGATATCGTGCCCAAGCGAGGCTTAGCAAAGCCAGAACGTTTTGACCTTAACGGTCTTCAGCAACGAAAAATTTCGATTGGTTTAGAAGCTCCTTATAACGTGACGGAAATAAAGAAAGCTTCGGCGGGCGCAATCTTTAGTGCGGATACCGAAGAACAAGTTCGAGAAATTTACAAAGACGTCAAAGCCCCTGTCGTTTCCGTCAATGAAGACTTGGCTCAGCCTGATGAGTCGACAAAGGCTTTGTCGACTTATGAGGTGGGCGATGTGGCGGCAAAGAGTTGTAAGTGGGCGACGATCTGGGTTCATGGTGCGACACCCTGGCGCGGTGGCCTGGGAATGAATGATACGATTTTTGGTGGAGCGTTTAACCGCATGAAGCATTTAGCTCAAGATAACGAGGGACTTTATTATAGTCCTACGATTCAAAACTTTGGAGACACCAAAGGATTGGCTGCATTAATCCGCCATATCCGTCAGAAATCTTGTCCAAACGGAAAAATCATTTTGAATTGTGGATCGGCAGGTGTGAGCACTTGTTGGCAAGTGGCGAATGAAGAAAAAATCACCAAAGAATTATCCGGGATGGTTTTAATTGGGGGAGGTGCTCCCTATGATTTTCAAAATTCTAATGTGAGCAAAGAAAAAATTCCCGTGCTCTTAGCACAAGGAGAAAAGGATTATCCGGACGAGGTCTTAGAGTTAGCAGAAAAAGTTCATAAAGCAGATCCCAGTTATCCTTTTCGCACGGTGGTGTTTAAAAATGGCGGTCATATGACGCCTTTAAGAATGCTAGACTGGCGCACCACGATGAATTGTATGCTATCACAAACTGAAGAAAAAACATCGACTTCAGCACGGACAACTGAAAAACAACCTCGTTTAACGCCTGCAAAAGGTGCTAAATAGAGATTGTCAGTTTGCATCATACTTTCTAACAAGGACTTCGGAGTCCTTGTTGCTATTTGCTCATCAATCTCTAAAATAAACTCCATGATAACTCCGAACCCCAAAAGTCGATTCATCGCTGTGATGGATGCACTTCAAGAAGAAGCCGCCAAAGAAGAACTCACTCTTCAGCGGGTCTTTGCGATCATGGGTGAAGAAGGGCACGCCCTTTTAATGATTTTCTTATGTCTGCCGTTTATGCAACCCATCCCGATTCCGGGACTTTCAACACCTCTGGGATTTTTGATTGCGGCCGTAGCAGTATTTCTTTTTTTAAATCGGCCGCCCTGGCTTCCGAAACGCTTTGAACATTTAAAAATCTCTTCTGAAGTTTTAATCAAAGTTTCAAATGTCGCTGAAAAAATCTGGGGCTACGCCTCGAAGGTCGTTACGGCACGTCTGACTTTCTTGCATGATTTTGCCGTGTTTCGTTTTATCAATCTTATTCTGGTGGTGGTATACGCGATTTTGTTATCGCTCCCATTGCCTATTCCGTTTTCCAACACCATTCCCGTGATTGGCATCCTTTTAAGTGCGATCGGTTATATGGAGCGAGACGGGGTGATGATTTTGCTGAGTTACGCCTGGTGCTTTATCGTGGCAAGTTTTTTCACGACGTTGACCGTGGGTGCCATCAAGCTTTTCTAAAGTTTCTGAATTGATATCCGCTCGACCCTGGTCGGGGTTTCTTAAAAAAGGTCTAGCTTCTCAACTTCCTTCATGTCCAATAACAGCGCCCTGTTACACTTTAGAAAGATTCCCCTTATCTCGCGGGAAATCTTCTCTAATAAAGGATTTTGCGCTCTTGGGCCAACGTGAAAAAAGTCTGCGATTAAGTTTGATTGACGCTTTTTTAAGTGCGTTGGTTATTGGGGCGGGTGAAACCTATTTACCGGCTTATTCACTTTCTATTGGTATGGGCGAAGTTTTTGCGGGCGTTCTAGCCAGTCTTCCCCTTGTCAGCGGCGCGATTTTACAACTCATCACTCCCAGAGGATTGCAACAAGTTCGCTCTCACAAGCACTGGGTGGTGGCGGTCAGTTCATTGCAAGCATTGACCTTCGTACCGCTTATTTATTTTTCTGCCACGCACGCCCCGAATTTTTGGACGTTATTTTTAATTCTCACACTGTACTGGGGATCTGGTTTTTCGGCGGGACTGGCGTGGAACTATTGGATGGGGCGTTTAGTAAATATCGAAGAAGGAAACAAGTTCTTTTCAAAGCGTGCCCGCATCACTCAGCTAGGGGTTTTAATTGGTTTGATTGGTGGGGGAGTGGCCCTTCACAACAAAGTTGAAATTGGTCCATTCACCTCGGTCTTTACTTTGCTTTTCGTTTTTGCTTGTGGCGCTCGGTTGATGTCGTCTTGGATTTTATCAAGGCAGCATTTTGATCCGATTTGGCGCAAAGAACCTAAATTGGGCTTCCGGGCTTCATGGAAAGTATTTTGGAACAACGAAGAAAAGCGCACCTTCTTTTTTAGACTCGCTCCCTTTCAGGCTGCTGTCTTTATCTCATCACCTTTCGTGACGCCCTTCATGTTGGCGCAAGTAAAGATGGACTATAGTCAGTTTATGATCGCCACCGGGCTTTTATTCGTGGGTAAAGCTCTGACCACCATGGCGATTGAAAAATTTCGAGGGTCTTCTTCGGGATTAAGTTTATTTATTTTTGGTGCCGCCACTATTTCGCCATTGCCCATGTTGTGGGCGGCGAGCACGACAGTTGAATTTATTTATGCGCTTCAACTTGTCAGTGGCCTTTTGTGGGCCTTTGTGGAAGTGGGCTTAGCCCTGATCTTTTTTAAAGACCTCAAACACGAAGAAAAAGTTCCGGTGCTCACGGTTTATAATCTTTTAAACTCCGTGGCGATCATCTTGGGAACTTTTATCGGCGGGAAGCTCTTGTGGTACTTTGGCGAAAAGTTTATCAGCTATCAAATCTTATTTGCAATTGCGGGCGTGGGGCGTATGGCGGGTTTCTTACCGCTTTATTTCTTAGCTAAGGGCAAAGCGGCGGCATCTCCCGCCTCTGTCGCCGCAGCGGCGTCATCAAGCGAAGTGGCCTGATTGTAGCAGATGGCATCGTTATCTGGGGAGGGCGTGAAGTCCTCTCCATCAATCCAACTGTTTACAAGTTTCAGTAACGAGCTAGAACATTCTTCAACCGTCGGATAGTCATAGGCTTGAAAATTCAAAATGCCGTGCAAAGCCTGAATAGAAAGCGAAAAATGGGTGCCGTACCGGATGGGCACCTGCTGTTCGCTCAGCTTTCCTGGCAGGCGCGAAGCTTCAATGACAATTTGCCCTTCGGAGGCGAGCATGGCCGTGCAGGCATTTTTCACGGCTTGACCGAGTTTGTCTTTTTTCTTTTCCGGCCTTTCAATACGCTCTTCGAATTCTAAAAGGATCGGTGAATAAAAATTTCGATCCGCGGAAACGGCGATGGAAATGGAATTGGGTTCGGCATAATTGATGAAATTAAAAGTGTGCACGGAGCCTGGAACAAAATTACTGGGGCTGCAATTATCATCTAAAAATGGACGAATCGGAATTTGAAAGTAGCGATGGAGAGCGTCGCGAATAGACGGGATGCGGAGGTTCTTTTTAAAAAGCTCGGCGATAATTTCTCTGACCGGGGTTTCTGGCGGCATGGATGAGGCCGAAAATAGTTCGGGCTTGAGCAGACTTAAAAAGGCCTGTCGCAAAACCACGGCGACTTGTTGTTCGGTATCCAGACGTTGCCAGATGGGTTTATTAAAGTAAACTTGCGAACCTTGACGAGCCACCAAGCTGTGGCATTGTTCCGAGGTCACATCAATGATCGGCGAGCTGTCTGGCAAACGATCAAAATTTCGATCCTGCACGAACCATTGATGATGATGGATGGTTAAAAATATAAAGTAAGGAAGTTGGGCGTGAACTTGCTCTAAATCTTGAAGCTTGTGAGCAAGCAATTTAACAGAGACGCCGGTGCGGGCGACGGGATCTTCTTTGAGCAGCTGTAGTAGCGGTGAGGTGTCTTTCCCAATGGCTGGGGTCACACCATTTTCAAAAAAATCGCGAAGTATGTACTTGCCATTAATCGTAACGACATCACAGGAGTTTATATAAGGTCCTGCCGCCAAAGCCGGGAGTGCCATGGTCGACAACAAAGCCAGAAGACTAAAAAGGCAGATTCTTATAAATCGGTAGGTTGATTTCGCCAGTTTGCAATCTCCGAATAAAGAGTCTTTTGACAGTCGTCACTGTTTTTAAAAGACCAGGCCTCTGCGCGGCTCAAAGTGGTCGAGCGTTGCGAAAGCTTTAAAGCGATTTGCACTCCGCCTAAGGTTGGATATGAATTCTCAGAAATGCCGATCGCGGAGCGGTTGGCGATGAAGCTATAAGAAACCGGTTGCGAAAAAGAAGAGACCTCTTGGCCGCAAAAGCCCACCACCGCCGCAGTAAGGTCCGCTTCTTTGGAGGCATCTTGAACTTTATATTTTTTAGTTTCAAACCCGGATTTTTTTGACTTTAGTAAAACAGAAAATGACACCTCGTCGGGAAAAGCGCGATTTTCAGGTTTTAAAAGAGGACCTTCTAAGGGCAAAGAAAAGTTTTTAATCAGAAAATCTCTCACCAGCGCGGGATTAAAATCTTTTTTAAATATTTCTGCGATCACTTTTTTGACGGCAAGGCTGCGTTGCAGGGCCACTTCGCCCGAAGTTTCTGTTTTCACGACACTGAAAAGGACTTCATGTAAAACGGCGGCCGTTTTTTGCGTCTCGTCTAAAAGAGTCCATACCGGTAAAGAAATTCGGATGGTCTTTAAATAGCGATTCGCCAAAGTCATGCGCATTTCAGCAGGAAGTGAATCACCGTCTTCTTGAAGCAAGCCAAAGCGGTGATTCAGCGCTAGCCAGTGATACGACTTCATAACTTCCAGTAAATACAAAGGCAAATCGGGATGGACCAAGCTCAGCTGATCCAGCTTTTGCGCCAAGAGTTCAGCAGAAATAGAAATATTAATGATCGGAGAAGCTTCAACATCTGGCAAATAACGAAGACTTCCCTGCGCAATCACGGGAGCTTCCGATGTATAGTAAGAATCTTCATAGAAATCGCGTAAAAGATATGTGTCTTTAAGTTTTAATACTTCACACGCATTGCCTACAAAAACGGAATGAGCGAAGGCAGATTGAGCAAAGATCCAAATACCAAGCAACGCAAAAATTGATTTCATTAGTTGAGAGTCTCCGAAGGTGGAATATGGTCAAATGGAAATAGTTGGACAGAAAGTCGATAGACTTTTTCGTTGCGAGGCGCACATTCCATCAAGGTTTGCATTTTTTGGTAGAAATGACGGATCTCTTTACGAAGAGTTTCAATTTGTTCCGAACTGCCGGTCAGAGTGATCGACGTGAAATCGCGCTCTGGGGCAGGAACCACATAAAGCATGCGCTCGGCGATCGCGAGACTCTCTTGATGATGCTTTTTAATCACCTCGGCCGAGATCGCATCCGATGTCTGAAGATTTTCAAAGTGAGGTTCACGCACGCCCTCACTGTTGGTAATTAAAAGTTTACGGCGTTCTAAATCATCAACCACGGCTTGCACTTTTTCTTCGGTCAAGCCCAGTCTTTTCGCAATTCGGGGTAAGGCCCGTTCTGCGGGCTCTAACGAAAAACTTAAAAGGATCGGCATGTAAGACCAATCCAGCAGTGTGGGGTAGTGTTCTGGAGGAAATTCTTCGGTGGTGCGCATGGGATCAAGCCCCATCAACGCACGGATGTAATTCTGCGTGGAAGTGCGCATGCCAGAGCGATCCATGATTTTGGCGGCGCGAACGGCAGAAATTTTCAAAGTCTCTTTATTTCCGTGTTCAGAAATAATCTGGGAAAGAGTGCTGGGGGCGATAGAGAGCTTTTTTGCGAAAGCGCGAAGAGAAAATCTTTTGTTCTTAGACTGTAAGATTAAGAAATGCTCTCTTAAGCTTTTTGAAAATTCATTTTGCCACATGGAGGCGAAATTTAACGAGCCATGCTCATGGTTGCAAGCTTTAATTGTGAATTATTTTTGACCGCCAAATGGCGAACAGTTTCTGAACTCCTATCGGAAATCCACCTGCCTCACCGGTGTTTGATCGTTAGCATGAGTGGATGAGTTTATTTAATTTTGGAGTCAGCTTCTGGCTATTCTTGATATGTCTTCCTGCGGCGGCGTACCCGGAATTCATCGGTTATGGCTACACCACGTGCATTACCTGTCATTTTAATAGCAACGGGAATGGCGCTTTGACCGATTACGGTCGCGCGTTATTTTCTCAAGAAATTGCCGCACGTCCCTGGGTCTCTAAAGCCCTGTCTGACGAGGATTTAGCGACACTTTCAAGTTTTATTCCGGGTGTGGAGCTGCCGTATTGGTTTCGACCGTCGGCCAAGTATCGGGGATTGTATCTCGAGCGAGCTCCCACAAGTTCGATGGCTCAGTACTCATGGATCAATATGCAGATGGAGCTCGGGGCCACTCTTTCCTGGGATCGCGGTTATAAAACAATTTTTAGTTTCACTTACAACAATCTGCAAGTCCCCCGAGACTATTATGGAAATGAAGAGGAAGTCTCTTGGGTGTTAAGGGACTATTACCTTCGAACTTACCTCACGCGGAGTATCTTGTTTTCGGTGGGTCTGATGGACAAGGTCTATGGGCTACGAACCGTTGATCACACCGCTTACAATCGGCAAGGTTTGGGATTTGGTCAAGAAAACCAAGCCCACGGCATCGTCTTACAATGGCTTCAATCTCAGTTTGATTTCTCGGTAAACTATTTCGTCGGCAATTTGCAAAAAAATGAAAAGATGCATCAAAAAGGATTTTCTTTTCAAGGAGAATATGAAGTTGCCAGCTTAAATCGCTTCGGCATGTCGGGCGCTCTATTTGAAAACACCGCCGGCATTGAAGAAAAGCTTTTTGCCCTCCATCACCGCATGGGATTTGAAGGTTCCAAGGGGACCAGTCTTTTAGGGGAGTTGGGATTCGTAGAAAAAAACGTGGTCGGTATCTCAAAACTTTCTCAAGGAGTGTATGGATATCTTGAGGCCTTGGTGAATCTCACTCGCGGTTACAACTTTTATACTTCTTTAGAGCGGGTGCAAGAAAGTGCTTCTCCCGGATCGCCAGATCGTCAAAGGTGGGCGATTGGTTTATGGACCTTCCCATTCCAAAGAGTGGAAATCCGTGGCAGCGCGGTCCAACAAAAAGCTTACAATGATCAAGGCGGAGAGCCCGACGCGTGGATGATTCAGGGGCAAGTGCATGTTTCTATGTAAAATGATTTTAATTTTTCTTTCGAGCTTTTCTTACGCGCAAGTTTCACCGTCAACACCCGAAGCTCCCAGTGTGAAAGCGCCTCTGAAAGGAAAACCAAAAATATCTCGATTTGCTAAAGGCCGCTGGGAGTTGGGCTTAAACTATGTGCATTGGAATGAAGACATGCAGCTTTATCAAGGCCCGAACTCTGCGAACGGTTACGCGAACTACGTGGGTTGGGGTTTAAGCTTAGAATACAACTGGACCCGCCTTCGTTGGCAGTGGGGAGTGGGAATTAATATCGAAGCGGGAGAGGCGGGCGCGACAGGTTTTCAAGATGTGGCTTTTGAAGATGGCGTGGGGCGCACTTGGTACGGCGGCGGCTTTCAAGGATTTATGCATTATCGGATCAATCGTGTTTTTATGATCGGCCCCGGGGTGCAATACCGCCTGCGCAAAATTGATTGGGAGCCTGGAGATCAAAGTATTTTGGTTGAAGCCGCTAATGACCAATTAATCGCGCCCGAATTGAGTTTGCGCTTTCAGGTAGCCCCGAAATTTTCGTTTGTGCAAACGTGGACGGCCTTGGATTTTGATCGCTCCTCTTTTTGGCGGTGGAGTTTGCATTATATCTTTTAAGTGTCCTGTGTTTTGTAGACACCAAACACTTCTTGAGTGGAAGGGCTAGGTCGGCACCTTCTTTCACTTTTTTTTAAGAAAAATCTCACTGACAATAAAAACGCCATGTGGGGTGCTAAATGGGTGAAAAAAATATTTCTGAGGTTGTTCCGGATGTTGAATTTTTTAAAAAAAAGATCCAAGCGATTTTAATAAACATCTTACAATGCATGCTAAAATACCCTGAAAAAATGAGTGTGGAGATTGAGCAAGGGGAACGCACCACACTTTTTATTGTCGATGTGGATAAGGTGGACTTTGGACGCCTGGTAGGATCACGCGGCAAAAACATTGAATCTTTGCGCACGATCGTCCAAAGTATTTCCGGAAGCCAGGGTTTTCGTGCGATTTTGCAAATCAAAGACGAAGAACGCTTTTTTTAAAATCCAGAATCTTAGTTCATATTATTAATCCATGTTTTGATCAAATCAGCCTCACTGTTTGAGATCGTGCTATTTTGCGGCATTGTTTTGGGTCCACTCGACCCTGTGCTATTTTTGAGTCGATAATAAAGAGGTGAAGCTTCGGCATTGCCTTTAACCACTAAGCCGACATTTTTAAAATAGGTCGCCGATCCTGAAGCCCAAGAAGCATGACACTGAGTACAGCTAGACTGTAAGACTGCTTTGGCGGGAGCAAAGTTGGGATCGCCCGTCGGTGTGGTTGTCGTTGGGGCTTGAAGGTCCGGATGAAGAGTGATGTCAGTGATACTGTGATCTTTAGCGACTTTACGAATCATGGATCCCATTTCTTTTTTTGTCAGGGAGCGATTAAATAAATACAACTCTTTGATATAAGAAACCTGATTTGCCAGGCTTGAGCCCAAGGATAAGAACCGCGCCACACTGAAGGGCGAAGTGGGTGTTCCCAAACTCACAGCATTGGTCTTCAGACTGCCATTTAAAGATAAAGTTATTAAGCCCACATCATCCCCAAAGTTTGCCACAATAATATTACTGCCGGAGGACGTGACTGTTTCGCTTGTTTCATAGTGATCAGAAGGGGAAGAGTAAAATCTTGCTCTCAAGGTCCCGCCATCGATAGACACCGCAAAAGCTTGGCTTTCGCGGTCTAAAGGATCTAACGATATAAAATCTCCCAGGGAATCCCCACGGACTAAGGCCACAATGGTGACCGCATTAAAGATTAAATCTTGTTGCAAGGATCCGGTGTAAGAAAGAGACGACGTGCTGGGATTGATTTTAATCCAGCCGTTTTCTAATGTGCCGAGGTTAGAATCATTGGGGATGAGATGGTAATAGGATGTTGTCGTCGTATCGGCGGGTGATTTTTGATTTAAAATGGAATCAATCTTTCCGGCGGTAGAGGTGGTTTGCTCTGCCGAATAAAAAAGCTTTAAGGAATTGGAATTGATTAATTCCACTGCAAGGCTTGAATCGTCGACAGTGCCTCCTGATCCCGACGTCGGCGGTACATAAGCAGCAGTGCCCCCGAATTGCTGTTTTTCTGTTTTGCAAGCTGTCGTTATAAGTAAGATCAGAAAAACAATATATCTCATAGCACGCCCCAATCTGGACTTTCACACATCATCAGCGCCAGCGCTCTCCAACGATCGACTTTGGCGACCGTCGGGGATTTTGCGATAAGATCGGCATTCATACCGACATAGATACTTAACTCTTCTGGCGTGATATCGCGACCGCGATAAAACACGCCAAAAAGTTTTACGATGTTGGCTTCGTTCAACTCATTAAGGAGATTCACATTGTAACTTGTGGCCGAAGTTCCACTGTATTCGCCAATAAGTTTGGCGATGGCGTAAACAGCAGAATTTTCGGTCCGTCCTAAAATAACCTCACACACTTTGGAAGTATTGAGCTGACGAACCGTGGAAGCCGCTGGATCAAAGGTGGAATTTGCATTGGAAATAAAATCGCCACCAACCCCACCACAATCTCGACCCGTGTAAGTCGAATAAGGATTGCAACTCACGCCAAAAGCACCGGGTTTAATATTAATATAATTATCCAGGTTCACTTCTAAGTTTGTAACGGTGACCACCGTGCTGCCGAATGCCTCTTTAAGAACTTGCGACACATAAGAACGGGGCGCCAAAGATCCATTTGTTTCCACAGACGCCTTTTGGACGGGTTCATCCGTTGAAGGATCGTCGCTGGGAGCAGAGGGCGAGGGTGTCGGCGAAGGCGAAATAGAAGGCTCTTCCAAGCTGCCATCCGTCTTGGAAACACTGACCTTCGTGGGGTCTAGACGGACGCACGAAATCATCGAAGCACTTAAAAAAATATAAAAGGACCAATTTAAATTTTTCATTCGATCAACTTTCCTTTCCCAAATGGAAGGTAAAGCGTTCCGTTGGAATTCAGTTTCACCAAGGGTTGGGCGAAATTCTTCCAGGGATTGTCCGACACGCCCATAAGTTCTGAAACGGTTGAAGCCATCATCTTAGGATCGGGTTTTCCTTTTTGGTTGTAACCCTCAATCGGGGCAGCATATCCGTCAGAGCCGACATGTCCTTTCGCGCTGACCGCGACATTCCCGACCACGTAAGGGCCTCCGGTGATCACACCAGAAAAGACCGAAGAAATCATTTGGTCATACCCATGGCCACTGCCGTTCGTGGTGTAAGGTCGTCCAAAATCAGAAACCAGTTGCACGATGGTTTGGTTCCATTTTCCGGCGCTGATCAGTTTACTACGTAAATGCAAAAGCCCCGCCATCAAACCGCGGAAGTAAAGTGTTGTTACAAACACGGTGCCATATTGAGTGGTGTTATGCATGTCATTGGGCATGCTATACATGTTGGTTGAAACGGCTCCCCCTGTTGGATCCATCAAAAGATCTTCCGACGAATTTCCCGAGACGATCTCTAGCGCCCCGGTCAGATCATTTGAAATACAATAATCCGCTAACGCCAGACCGCTAATTAAACGAGTCATCGTCATACTGCTGCCGGTGTCTAAAAGATTTTTTCCGGTCCCAATAATAAACGAAGAAGTGCCGTTCATTTTATATTTAGAGGCTTCACCATTAGATATCGCCGCAATACTTTGCGAACCATCCAGGGTGGCATTAAAGCCCGCAAGTCCCGTAGCTCGAATCGCTGTTTCTACCACCGTTTGGTATTCAGAGAGCAATGCTGGCCAAATGCTAGAAAAATCGGCGATGTTTGATTTAAAAAGGTCATAGGCGTTTGAAAGACTCTTTTTAGCGATGGTCACGGACTTGCGCTCGCTGCTTAAAGAATTCAAATAGCCCCGAACATTGGTGAACACATCTTGGTATCCCGTGCGCAAAGCGCGTGCTTTATCGGTGGATGCTAAAAGTGGTTTTAACAAGTCCGACAGAGGATCTTCGCCGGTTAAGAAATTTAAAGACACGTTTTTTGACGAAACAAAGCGCGATGATGAAAAACGAGATCTGTATTGCAAGGCCTCAAAATACCTGGCCGTGTGATCCGCCACGTGCCCCGATAACGACGGTGCTGCCGCGAGCGGGTGCATTTGCAAAGCCGCATTAAAACCATGGCCATCGATGCCGGAGCCATAACCACGGATCACTAAAAATGAATCTAAGAACGCCGCTCGATCCGCCGCACTTAAATGGGCATACATCTGCGGAACTAAAACGCCGTTGTGGGTGATAGTTCTATATTCGGTGCCGGTCACTAGACGATTGTTGTCGTAAGTGAAGGCGGTGCCCGTGGAAGGATTAAAGATTAAATTGGGATCCTCGGTATTGGTGCGAAGCCAGTGATCAAAGACGTGGCGCGGAGGCCCCCCTTCAGCATAGATATTTAAATAATATCGAGGTGAAACTAGATCGGCCGCTTCGGCGCGGGACGAAGAAAAAAGATTTTTGACCAAGGCTGATGCTAAAGCCTCGGGCGCACCTAAAGTCAAACCCGTCACGGCCAGGCCTGACTGTTTTAGAAAACGGCGGCGTGAGTTCAAACTCATTTTGTACCTCCCGCAAGGTAATTGGCATCACGATAGTAATTTGAATTGATAATTTCTTTGATCATCGAACGTAAGGACTGCGACTCTTTAAATCGTTTTGCAACCCCTTCAATGAACAGACGATTCTTAAGGGCGGCCGTTGAAAGGCTTGCCGTGGTTTGCGCAAAACGCGGATCACCACGGTCATAAAGGGGGACCGAGATTCCCGTTAAAAGTTCAAAATATCTTTTTGTGGCGCACTGATAAAGGTCTTCACTTTGTGAAAGTAAAGAGCCGGCTTCTTCCATATTATTCACCGTGGAATTAATTAAACGCCCTGAAAAAGTGCGCATGATGACTTTGCCAGTGGGTTTCATGCGATGAAAGTTGGGGACGGGTGTAGACGACCAAGAAAAAGCCGAGTTGTCATTCACGGTGAACTTGCCAAGCATATAAGAGCTATAAGCGATCTTGTTTGTGGAGGGGTTCACCACTGTGCGTGTGCTGTAGTCGGTTTGGCTGATTGTTAAATTTCGTGCGGTGCTAGCCAGTGGGTCCATCGTTGTGTGGCACTGTAAACAAGCCGCACTGGATCTCCACGGGGCCACGTCATCGCCGGTGCGAGAATCAATATAGGCTTGAACGTCGCTTTCCCGTAACGCGGGCAGTTCCGTACAAAGAAGTGTGTGCAAGGTTTCTTTAACCCAACGACGGGGGAGTTTTAAAGCACCGTCTGAGAGTTGTCCGATGGGGTGTCCATAGTTGATTAATATATTCGTATTTAAGCCCAAAACTCCGCCGCCTTGATTTTTAAAGAAATCAAAATTCACCGCCATCCCCGCAGTTCCGGTCGCGGTTTCGGTTTTTGAAGGACTGCCATTAAAACGAGAAAATCCCGGCCAATAGTTGGCAACATTCGCCGTCTGATCTTGCAGCTTAATACCCGTTAAGCTGCCGATTTGAATCGCCGGAAAAAGCTGAACTTCACTGGTCGCGTAATCACTTCCGCTCCAAGTACCGGGGATTTTAAATGGCACGTAAGGGGCAGAAGCCTCGGCGCCGGGCTTGATTCGGCGGATCGGCATGCTGTGGGCCGTGGAATAATATCTTGCGGTGATCGCAGGATCTGGAGTTCTTAAAGCGACATAGCCCTTGTCACCTTTAAGAACATTTTCATAGCGAGCTCCTGAATATAAACCATTGTAAGTGATGGCCAGCGCGGTTTCTGTCGAATCTAAAATATTATAAGTGCCTGGGGTGGGAAGATAAGCCTCCATTTGCTCAAACACGCCGTTCGTCACCCAAGAGCGATGAAATTCATAAAGACGATTTAAAACCAATTGTCCTTCAGCGTTGCTAACTTGATGGGAAGTGCCATCAATCACCGCACTATCAAGCAGATCCGCGCAAGCCTGTTGGCCAGAAAGAGTTCCGGCCGTAAGCGGGGCGCGCAAAGCATGATTTAAGGGCAAAGGCTGTCCCGTTAAATGACCATAGCACCGTGCAAAAAACGCCAAAGGAGTTAAGGTCTGCGCTTGGCTTGCAAAGGCTGAAATTGAGAGCAAGACGAAGATTAAAATTCTCATTGGCACGTCTCCCACATTAAATACGGTCTGTCATTGCTATAGCACCACTTCCATTTACCGGTGCCTGCCGTAAAATCAAAACCTGCGGAGGCATAAGGATTGGTGGTCGGGGTTTGATCATGTAAAGCGGTGGTTGAATATCCCGTAGCACTTACACTAGTGGCAGATCCGCTTAAAGAACCGCTGTCACTTTTTAATGAGTCATAGATAATTCCAGAAGCATTTAAAGTTCCGTTATAGGCACTTGAACCATCCAGTGCGTATAAAAAAGCTCCCGCGGAGCGTGCGCCAGAAAAATAGTTCCAATTCAAATGGCTGATGTTTCTGGCTAATGTCACCGTGGAACTGGAGCTTGCGGCCTCGGCTCCTGCAATCAAGGCGCCGCGGATATCAACGCCGTCCATACTGCCGACCACATAGGAATCGGTGATGGAGATATTTGCAAAGCCCGAGGCGCTGCCGCGTCCCGCAATGCCTCCTTGATAGCCGGCTAATATATTTTTTGTTTCAAAAGAAACTTTCGTCTGATCCACGATCAAGCTTCCACCCAGATAGGGGATCACTCCGGCAAGGCGGCTTCCGGCTGTGCTATTGGCGGAAGAAGAGGATACTTTCACATACACCTCCGACTTAGAGACTGAGAGTAAAGAGTTTGCTAGAGAATAAGTAATTCCGCCAGTGTAGTAACGGGAGGTGGCGGGAACATTTTGCGTGACCGCCACGCGAGAGCCTGCGACAGAAAGGGTGCCGTAACCGTGCGTGGCTGTTATGCCCCCCGTTGAAGCTCCCGAAGTAGAGGCTGTCGAAAATGTGACGTCGACATCCGAATTGGTGACATTAACCCCAATGGCAATGATATTGGCACTGTGAAACAGTCCGCCCATGCGTACTGTCATGGCCGCCGTTGAGGGTTGATTGAAAGTGGCTAAGACAGAAACCTTATCAAGGTTTATGGTCGCATTTCCGGCAAGTCCAAAAAGGGCCATATAAACCGACTGTGAAGCGGTGGCATAGGTCGTCGTATAGGTGTGATTTAAAAACGAAATATTTTTAAGGGTGACGGTGTTTCCCCCATGACCCAACTGGAACATGCACGCGTTAGCCCCGGTCGTCGAGACGTTATTATTTAAAAGCCCATGCCCTCGGCCATCTAAAGTTCCAATGAAAAACAGGTTGGTGGCGGTTGAACAACTATTGATACTTGTCGGATTTGATGCAAGATCAATATTGTCGCCCAAGGCGTAATAATAGTTCGCCGAAACATAGTTGATCGGGGTTGTTTGAAAGATGTTATTAAAATGTGTCGGCGTGCAGATAATAAACGGATTTCCGGCAGAACCCACGCCCGCAGCAAAGGTCGATCCCCAGCTGCTCGGATTGCCACAAATGTCCGACGAAGAAATTCCAATATAAGTATAAGCATTTGTTAAAATGGCGCTAGATCCTTCCGGGTTTGTCACGCTCACGGCGACCACGCCCGCCACCGATGAAGGAGTCGTGCAACTGATGTATCGATCCGAAAGAATTTGGATGTTATTGCAATCTTGAGCTCCGACCTTAACCACGGTGCTTGAACTATAACCATTCGTGCTTGATTTTGAAAAGCCGCTGCCTTTAATGACGATGGTGCGTCCTCCGGCAATGGAGCCGACGGTGGAGTTAACACTCGTGATGGCAATATTGTTGACGGAATGGACCGTGATATTTCGGGTGGAGACGTTTCCGGCTGCATCCTGGATCCATAAAAGATAATTAATAAACTGCGAAGTATTGGCGTCACCGGTGAGGGGACCCAAAGTAACAGTTCCGACCTGGTCCAAAATTTTTGTATCGGCCGTGGTCGCCAGAACTCCGGCATCCGTCGCTGAAGATTTTTGGTAAATACGCGTGCGTAAAGCCGAGCTTGCGGTGACATCATCAGAAATTGTCCAAGACAATGACCATCGTTTAAGTAAAGTATCATCAATGGACTTCGTACTAGTAAATGAACCAATCGTGGGAGGCGTAATATCATTCACGGTGATAGACTTGATATTGCCGTCACAAGCTCTATTTCCTGCGGAGTCAATCGCACAGACGGTGTAATAGTAAGTTCCCACTAATGAAAGTGTGTTGTCCGTAAAGGTGCGAGTTGACAGTGTAGCAATGGTACTGCCATCGGCGCTGGGATCTAAAGGATTGGTAAATGTCGCGTTGGCTTTGCGATAGACGCGGTAGGTGATCGTGTTCCCTTCGCCATTAAATTGATTGTCCGTCGCCGCACTCCAACTCAGAGTTAAAAGATTGATTGTAAGGCCGGAGTTAAACGAAGGGGCCGTGGTGTCAGAGATCTTAAGATCCGCAAAACTGATATCCGGTGTGATATAATTTGTTTCATTTCCTAAGGCGTCAAAGGCCCGGACATGCAGACGATAAGATTTTGCGGGCGTTAAGCCAGAGACCAAACACTGCTTATCGGTGTTATTGCATGACCCCGGCGTCGCGCACAAACAAGATGTGATTAAGGAAATCGAGTTATTGCTAGTGTCCACTTGATAAATACGAAACCCGTAATAGTCCGATGTCCAAGCTGTCGGCACGTACCACTCAACCAACGCCTTTCCTTCTGCGGGGCTGGTGAGGCTCGGCTTAATACCTGTAAATCCCAACGGAGGATTGATGTCGGGCAGGGTGATAGATTTCGTGTTGGTGGCGCTGGTTAAAGTGCAATTGTCATTTAAACCCGCAAGTCCCAAGTTCGCGGCATTATCGCAAGCTTCCACCACCGCATAAACTTTGTCATAGTCATTCATCGCGATATCGGCACTGGTAAACTCGCGTGTGGTGATACTTGGCGCTAAGGTAAAGCTTGTGATATCTGAAACGGCCGGCGTCGGAGTGTTCTTCCAAATTTTTAAAATATAATTGCGCAGATCCGATGAGGACGTCGCATTCCAGTTGATAATGATTTTTCTTGAGCCCGTATTAAAGGTGATCGACTGAATTCCTTCAAAACTAGGGGCGGTCAGATCAGAGGTTAAAACGCGGCTGTCGGTGGTGTTGGCGGAAGTATTTCCCGCGGCGTCCTGGGCACGCAAACAAAAAGAATAAGTCGTTCTTTCTTTGAGGCCGGTCAGATTATAAGTGGCAATGCCGGGGGAAAAACCGGCAGCAGATATTTTCTTAAAGTAAGTCGCGTTGTTACAAGCGTTGGCCGGCGTGCCCGGATAATCGGCGGAGTTCATATACAAAAGATACGATGTCACTCCGGTCGTTGCGCCAGAATCGGAAGTTCCTTCTCTTGGTAAGGCGATAAATGAAAACTCGGCCGTGCTATTGGCGGGGGTGCCGCGAGTTAAGTTCGTGATTCCTCCAAAGGACGGAGCCGTCAGATCCCCCGTGGTTAAGGAAGCAATCGTGGTGCTTGCATTGGAATTTCCAGATGGGTCGATGTCGACCACTTTAAAACGATACTCCGCATATTCTTCGATATTTTCTAAAACCAATTGCGTCGGAGGAGCGGCAAGATCCGTCACGGCATAAGTTTTTGTCGGGATATTAGAAAAGCTGCACGTCGTGCCGCTGCTCACTTTGCACATAAAGATCTGACGCTTTAAAATAGCTCCTTGAGAATCCATCCAAGGCGCATCTAAAAAAGCCATCAAATTATAAGCGGACACCTTCGACACTCCCAAAGTTTTGGGCGCGCCGCCATCTGGAAGAGTGAGTGGTAAAAAGTGAGTGTTATTGTCGCAGATCCCACCTTCCGTACACGCGCGAACGCCGACGGCGTAGGTGAGTTCATCACCCAGGTTTTCTAATTTATAGCTAATATTTCCATCGGCTTTTAATATGACTCGTGGACTTGCATTCCAGTCGACATGGGCGCCGGGATTTGCATAGACTTTATAAGAAGAAGCTTTCGCTCCCGTGGCCGCTTCGGGCGCCCACGTCGCGTTGCCCGAAGAAAAACTCAAAGCATTGACACTTGAAATACCACTAAATGTCGGAGCGTTGGTATTGATCGGGGCCGCGAACGCTTGGCTTAATCCCACAATCGGGCGAGGTCCGTTGTAAGCGGTGCAAGTATACGTGTACGTCACGCCTTCCGTTAAATTAAAATCGATAACGGATGTGGTTGAAGAAGATGAAGAGCTGCCGATTTCCACACCATTTCTTAAGACAATAACTTTGGTGGCGTTTGAGGGATATTCAAAATTAATTTGGACAGAGTTATTGCTTAATCCGAAAGCGGAAGTACAGCCATTGAATTGACTCTGTGCTGACTGCTGGCCGGAAAGAGACGATGTTTCCAAGCATCCCGTCATCACTATGCAAAATCCAAAAAGAACCGAAATGCAAAAAATATTCTTCATGTCATATTCATCGGGGTCGAAATGTTCGCCCTAAAGAATACAGGGGTATTTAGTGTGCGCCAAATCGTGAACACTTAATGGAGCTTAACACTCCTTAGCGGCGACTCTAGACTCTTTCTCACTAAAACTGTCCCGATAAGATGCGCGAGGAGATAACATGAACTTTTCGACTATCTTTGGCTTCATTGTTGCGGTGATTGTATTTTTAACGGCGCTATTTACAGCGACCACAGCACGCGAAATCTTCTTAGATCCTCATGGGATCCTGATCGTATTTGGGGGGACCGCGGCGGCGGCCATGCTTTGTTTCCCGCTAGCGACGATCTTTACTTCATTTAAAGTTATCGTGAGTAAGTTCTTCGGTAAGTTTGATCACCGTCGCGAAAAGGTGATCAATGAAATCGTGGAGCTAGCAAAAATCCAAGATGAAAATCCGGCGCAACTCAGAGACCGCGTGAATAGTGTTCAAAATGAATTCTTAAAAGAAGGCATGTTACTGATGTTAGATGGCGCTTTATCCGGAGAGCAGCTTGAAAGTGTTTTACAAAAAAGAGCTTTGGTTACATTTAAACGTCACACTAAAGAAGCTTCCACCTTCAAAGTCTTAGCGAAATTTCCACCGGCCTTTGGGTTGATGGGAACAACGATCGGTATGATCGCCCTTTTGCAAAGCCTGGGCTCTGCGGATGCCTACAAAAAATTGGGACCGGCGATGGCTATTGGTCTTGTGGCGACGTTGTACGGAATCGCCTTGGCCAACTTTGTATTTATTCCGGTAGGAGAGAATCTTTCAAAGCTCAATGAAGACGATCATCAGATGCGGGAAATCGTGATCGACGGGATTGCGCTTTTGCGCGAAAAACAACATGCCTTGCTCGTGGAAGAATACCTTAAAAGTTATCTTTCTCCGGCAGAGCGTAGTGCGGTGAAGAGGGCGGCATAATGGCGGCGCCAAGAATTGACTTCACTAAAAAAGAAAGGCTTAAGCCTCGTGCGTTGAAGGATTTAAATCCTTACGAGGGCGTGCCTCATGAATCCGAGGACGGCGAGGGGTGGCTGATTTCCTATGCCGACTTGATGACGCTTTTAGTGGGCTTTTTTATCGTTTTGCAAAGCTTTTCCACGATCGACGATCAGTCTTTTGAGAAAGTTAAAAAAGAAACCACATTACTTTTTGGCGGCGAATACAAAGTTCCGTTTGAAGACCTTAAAAAAAGCATTGAAAATGTTTTAACGGACCCGCAAATCAAAAACCAAGTGGTCATCGAACCTTCAGAAAAGGGTTTGACCGTGACTTTCCGCGGAGCGCTCTTTTTTGATCCGGGTTCCATGGAGTTAAAACCTCAAGCCCTGGCTTTGATGGAAAAAATCATTCCGGTGATTTCCACGCAAGCCAGTGATTTTGGGATCGTGGTTGAAGGACATACCGACGACGTCCCCTTAAACGGCAAGGGGCCAGTCTTATCCAACTGGGAACTTTCAAGCCTGCGCGCTTGTCGTATTTTGCATCTTTTTGAAGTGGCCAAGTTTGCGCGCAATAAGATGAAAGCTTTAGGATGGGGAGATACTCGTCCGATCGTCCCCAATAAAGATGCAAACGGCCTCGATATTCCCGCCAACCAGGCGCAGAATCGTCGTGTGGTTATTAAAATCATCAAATCTGCAGAGGCTTTAAATGAATAAGCTTTTGGGGTTGACGTCTTTTTTATTTCTTACTTCATGTGCGACAGCCCATTTTCGTATTGAAACCGAGCCGGCTAATGCCGAAGTTCAAATCAATAACAAAGTTGTTGGCATGACTCCTTTAGATATTAAACCCGAAATGAATCCAGAAGCCTTTGCTAAACCCTTACTGAGCGTAAAAATCAGTAAACCTGGTTTTGAATCGCAGAACGTGTTTGTTGATTCGGGGGCAAGTCAGACCTTGAATTTTAATCTGACAGCTTACACAGCGGAATATTTCAAAGAACGCATGCTTTTAAATTTCTCAAGACAAGTCAACGGCCTATCGCGTGGGATCTTAGAGATTCAAGGCTTTATTGCTTCCGGTAAGTTTCCGGTAGCTCAAGAACGACTGAATAATTTTATGAAAGAATATCCTAATGTGGCTTCCGCTTATGTGTTGCAGGCGACCTTGGATCTTGAAAATAAAAATCCTACGATGGCATTTAAGAATTTACAGCGCGCTTTGACTCTTGATCCGGATGACGCTGTCGCAGCTCGTCTTGTTGAGCGTTTGAAAAAAGAGCGAGGGTCGCAATGAGATTATTAACCCGATGGTTGATCAGCGCTATGATCATCTTGAGCCACTCGACGGCGTTTTCGCAGTCGGACGTGACCTTAGAATTAAGTCGTTCCATACGCGAAAATATTTTAAATATCGCTCGCGTTCAGTTTGGCGAAACGGCTTATATTGCGGTTGAAGTGAATATGCGCTTAAGAAATAGCCCTCAGGTCATCACCGAAGAACTTGATATGGGTTATCTTCCCAATATGAACTCATCGACAAGATTTTTTGAAAACGAAAAGCCACTGCTAGAAAGAATTGAAGCGACCAACATCAACCTCGTGATTTCCAGTCGGTTAGACTCTAAAGCCATCGCAAAATTCAGAGATATTTTACGTCGCAGCTTTGCGGTGTATCGTCCCGTCATTGCCGTGCAATTGGTGGACTTTGCAGAGCCAGTTAAAAAAGTGATCGAAGAAAAGAAAATTGAGGAGCCAAAAGAAAAACCCCTGACACGCACTGAAATTCTGAATTACTGCTTTATGGCGGCTTGTGTATTCTTTATCGGCGTGGTGATCTATGCAGCTTTTAGGACAGCCGGCGTCTACATAACTAAAGCGGCTAAAATATTTAGCAGCAATATGTTGTCAATGAAGCAAAAAACAGAAGAGGGTAAGGGGAAAGAAAAGAAATCCTTGGCTTCAAAAAAAACTCAGCACTCGCAAACGGATCTGGCTCACTCGCTGAAAGTTTTAAGACATCTTTGTGCAAGCCAACCCTACCGCGTGACCTCTTATTTGCAAGACTCTCCAGAAAATCGTGCGGGATTGCGTTGGTTGTTAAGCCACTTGCAAGCCGATGAAAAAGAAAATATTTCGGTATTTTTAGGTAAAGACCGTATCAAACGCATGGTGGAAGAAGATCCGCATGGGGAAAACTTCGTTTTATCGCAATGGGCGCGAGAAACTGTGGAAAAGTTGACTCTGCTCACGATGGACCGTCGCGTTTTCCTTGAGGAAGTTTTATCTCCCGAAGATCTGTCTTTGCTTTTCCGGGTAGACGGCGAAGCCTTGTTTGAGTTGGCTTTAAAAGAGCGTCAGAGCTGGCTCTGGAAAATCGTTTTCGAAGCCTTGCCGCCTGAAATTTTATCTAAAAACGCACAAAGAATTTCTCAAGACGAATGGGACCGCGTGATTGAGGGTGAAAAGCTTCAGCCCCAAGATGTGAAAACACAGTTCTCGATGTTAAAGCCTCGTGTCTTTGCCCAGATTTCTTCGGTGCGTGATGAAAACGGGGTGGGACAAAAAGTGATTCTTTCCCTGGTAAGCTCGATTAAAGCGATGCCTTTGGGGCAAGATCAGGATTTTATTGATCGCATCGCCGATAAACAACCGCCCCTGAAGCGTGAGCTGGATAAGCAGATTTGGACGTTGCGAAATTTAAAATCTGTTCAGCCCGCGGCTTTAAAAGCCTTTGTGGCGATGCAAGCCAACGACTCTTTAGCCGCGCTTTTAATTTGTTCGCCCGAAAATGATCGTGATTTCCTGATCGGTCTTTTGCCCGAGGGTATTAAAAAATCCATTGTTATGGATCTATTTAATAAAGCTCAACGTGGTGACGGAACACTAGATAAAGAGCAAAGCTTAGCCATGGCGCGGGATCTTTTAGATGACGCCTTAAGAGCTCATATGAATCAGAAGTTACCCGTATTGCCAACGCTAGGGCTCGTGTCCATGGATCGAAAGGCGTCAGCGGCGTGAGAATTTTTCTAGCACTCCTTTTTATTTTGTCTCCATACGCGGTTCACGCTGAAAATTTACAAGTTTTTTCCAAAATAGTCTTGCGCACGGGGGCGGGGCTTTATGAAAATACCGGTACTAATAAAGGCTCGGCGGTCAGTACGGGTGGGTTTAACTTTCAGTATGTGCATTTTTTAAATGACCGCTTGGCCTTCGGCTTTGGTTACATGGCGCAGTTTGACTTAAACTCTTCTGGCGTTCCCATTTCCGGTCTAGAACTTTTAGGAAGGATTTATTTAAAAGACCGCGCCTCTCGCGTTGTGCAGAAAGAAAACTGGGGCGAATACATCTTTCAAAGAAATTGGAATCCTTATGTGTCGACGCTTTACGGAAAAAGGCAATTTTATCTAGGGGCGGATTTAGAATCCTTAGATCCGACAAAATCATTGTCCGGGGACTATAACGTGATCAATATCGGACTTGGCGGGGATTTAAGACTGAATTCAAGTTTTGAATTTAATATGGAAGTCTCAACCTCGGCGTTTAGTTTTGCGGGCAGTGATCCACGCGTGCAAATCAAAGAAAATGTTTTTTGGATGGGTCTTAACTACGTTTTTTAATTAATAAACGACTTCAACGTTTTTGCCTGCGTCCAACATCTGTTTCATTGTGTCTTTGTTAAAAGGAAGAACTTCAAAATCACCTTTATAGTTTCCGTCATCAGCTTGCAGGGTCCAGTGAAACTGCCCCGTTAGACCATTTAATGAAATTTGAATGGGCTCCATGGGGCGATAGATAAATGGCTTCAGATAAGGCTCATTATTAAAGCTCATGGAAACTCGGCACTCTCCAATACAGCGAGCCTCTAAGATGACTTTGAGTGTGGCTCCGGGAAGATACAAAAGGACACTGCCGGGGGCTGGATAAAACTGTTTTCCTTTGTCGGGCACTTTATCCTGGACCTCCGAATTTATTTCTTCGGGCTTCTGGTCTTTGTTTTTAGACTCTTCGATGGGGGCTGATGTTAGAGCTGGCGCTTTAAAAGTGTATTTACCATGGCGCAAATCAATTTGGATCTTCTGGTTGTGTAAGGTCACCCGAACAAGGGAGTAAGGATTGATAATGACTTCCGTGTTATCTCCCAAGACTTCAATAATCATCGGGGCCTCACGGGTACGCAGAAGATCACCATTTCGCACGGTTTGTCCTGATTCCACCGGGAAGAAGTTGAGCGAGTCAAAGGGTCTAAGATCACCGTTCGTGGCTTCTGTGACTAAAGCTAAGTCTTGACTTTCAGCACTGCCTGCAAAAAAATATTTTTGGTTGGAATGCAAAACGGCTAAAGCCGACGACTCAAAGACCAAAAGTGTTGTAAGAAGTATATCAAGTTTGGTGATTTTCACTCTTTTAGTAAAACGGATTCCGCGATGAAACTCAATTCACAAATTAAAATATTGATTTCAGTCCTGTTGGTTTTTGCGGTCTTAACCAGTGGGGTGATTTTTCTGAAATCACAGTTCACTGAAAAAAAGGAAATGATCACTGATCTTATCTTGCAAAAAAATCGTTTTTTAAGTCGCGCCATTCAGGGAGCGGAATTTTCTAAAATCCCCCAAATTTTAAACGAAGAGCTCAGCGTGCCCGAGTGGTCGCGAACGATGTTGATTGATAAAAATGGCAAGATCCTTTTTCAAGACTCTTATTCCAAGTCCCAGCATGATGATGTTCTTTTGAAAAGCGATCGTTTGCGTCAGGTTCTTAGTGGCGGCAGCAGTGAAGGACTTTTTAACGATGTCAGCTTTGCCGATGGCGAGGTGTTTTTAGGTTACAATCAAGTTCCCGGCGTGGGATTGATTTTATCCGTGGCCCCCGTATCTCTAATTCAAAAATCCATGGCGTTTCAAGCGCTCAGCGTGGGAATCATCACGATCTTAATTTTAACCTTCGGTCTTTTGCTTTTTTCCGCAGTACTAAATCGTCTGACTTTGGGGTTAGAAGTTCTTTCGAAAGAAGTTGATAATATCGGTCAGGGAAATCTTAAAGCGCGTATTAAGCATAAACTGGGTGCCCAAGAAATCGAAGTATTGGCGAATGCCTTTAACTCGATGGCTAAAAACATCGAAGATTTGATCTTAGTTAAAGAAAAAAAGTCTTACATGGATGCAGAGATTCGCACTGCCGAAAAAGTTCAGAAAAGTTTTTTTCCTGAACTTCACGTGGATGAGCGGCATTATTCTATCTCAGGGTACAGTGAGCAATTGCATGGCTGCGGCGGGGACTGGCTTTATCATTTTCGGCGAGGTGATATGCTTTATTTGGGCGTCGGGGATGTCACCGGTCACGGGCTGTCCTCGGCATTGCTTACGGGCGTGAGTCGCGCCGTATTCTCGGTTTTTGAAGACGATCCCAAGATTTCTCCGGCCAGGATGCTAGAAAATCTGCATAAGGTTTTATATAAGGTCGCTCAAGGAAGTTTAACGATGACTTTCTTTTTAGCAAAAATAGATATGACGACGGGCGAATGTACCTACTCCAATGCCAGCCACTGTTCGCCTTTGTTATTGAATAAATCTTCCGGAGAATGGAACAGTGAATTTATCTTAGGGGATGCCGGTCCCTTATTGGGCAGCGAAAGTCAGACTTCTTTTACGGATAATAAATGTGTTATAAAAAAAGGCGATTGGCTTTTCGTGTACACCGACGGGGTGCCAGAAATGAAAATTGGACCCGCAGAGGGGCAACCTAAGAGTTTAGGCGATCGCCGGATGATCAAACTTCTTAAAGAATCACTGACTAAAAAAGGCCCCTCATTAACTCAGCATATTGCCTCGCGACTTAAAGATATGCGCTCGATTCATCCCGTCGACGATGATTTTTCCTGGATGATGGTGGAATTTAAATAAAAGTCTTTAAAAACAGGCGGTGAAGATCTTTATCGCTGTAGGTATCTTCTTCTAATTTCAGGTCGTGATCTGAATATCCCGAAAAGACATCTGAAACCTCAAGCAAGGTTCCTTTAATCTGAAACTGCACGCGCCAAGTGCGGTAAGCTAAGATATAGTCCTTTTCCTGGGCTTTGACTCGCTTCTTTTTCGAATTGGTGGGTTCATATTCTAATTGATGACGAATAAAGCCTCGCAACTGTGAGACGCCGTGGCTTTCAAGCCAAGAAATCTTTTTTTCGGCCAACGGGCTCACAGATATTTCAAATCGTTCGGCATTTTTTAGCCATTCAGGCTCCGCCCCCGGAATAGAATCGGCATAGGCCACGTAAGGTTTAATATCAATGATCGGACTGCCATCTAAGATATCTGCTCCCGCCACATAGATTTTTAATTTATCAATGCGCTCCACGCGCACGCAGCTCATGCCAATACCATTCGGACGGTAAGGGGAGCGGGTGGCAAATACGCCAATTTTAGTATCTCGTCCGCGAGGTGGCAGCACCATCGGATTCCAATTTGGATTATGATGGAACTGAAAAAGAACCCAGATGTATTCACACCCCTCTAGACCCATTAAGGCTTGTTCAAAATTAGAGCCTGCAAAAAGTTCGATGCAACCTTCGGAATGAAACTCATCAGGTTGTCTTCCGGCTTCATAGGGTTGCACTTGGTCAGATTTAAAAGTTCCAATAGCTTCGATTTCTATTTTGTGCGCCACTGTCTCATCCATTCAAATCCCGCAATCGCGGCCGTCACTCCCACATTCAGGGAATTTTTTCGTCCGCGCAAAGGAATGATGCGAACTTCATCAATCACTTTTAATATTTCAGCATCTAAGCCAAAGCGCTCATTCCCTAAAACAAAGGCGGTGGGTTCAGCACTAAAGGGCGCGTAAAGATCAAGCGCGGTGGCGGCCGTCTCTAAGGCCACAATGCGATAGCCTTCGTCTTTCAGTTCTTCTAAACACTCTAAAAGTTTCCCAGCTTCCGCCCATTCAAGGTACTCTTGCGTGCCCATAGCGGTTTTTTCAACCTTCCATTGCTCAGGCGTCGGGGTGTAACCGCAAAGATACACTTTGCTGGCTCCTAGACACTCGGCCGTGCGAAAGATCGAGCCCACATTAAAGGCTGAGCGGATATTATCTAAGACAAAGACCAGTGGTAATTTCTCTGCCACTTCGATGGCAGAGCGATCATTTTCTATAATTAAAAAATCATCGTCTTGCAGATTCTTATTCAGCAAACGCTCAAAGGGCACCGCAAATCCTGAAAAATGCTTTAATGTCATGTCGGGCACTAAGTGCTTTTCCAAATCACTAAGGCGTGACACATCGTCGTTAGCGCTCTTGTTTAGATTTTTTATCTTTTCTTTTAAATCTGAAAGTAGGGGGCCTGAAAAAGAAAAATCCCTTGAGGATTTTTCAAGCTCTAAAAAAAGCTTATGAATTTCTTCAAGGGATTTTTTATCTTGAGCGTTGAGCATCACTTCACGCGTTGACCGACTTTGGCACCTGCATCTGCTGACAGGACAAAAAGATCACTGCCACCTGTGCCGGCCGCTAAAATCATGCCCTCAGACATACCAAATTTCATCTTGCGTGGTTTTAAATTCACGCACACCAAAACTTGACGGCCCACCATGCTTTCCGCCTTGTAAGCCGCTTTGATTCCAGAAATAATCTGACGAATCTGTCCACCACCGATATCGACTTTTAAGCGAAGCAATTTGTCGGCCTCTTTGATTTCTTCAGCCTCAACGATATGCCCGATACGTAAATCGACTTTTTCAAAATCTGCAAATTCAATCTCGGGCGCGTAAGCGTTAGGATCGACGGGCTCTGCCTTTGCCGATTTTGTGGGCGCACTCGCCGCAGCTGCGGGTTTTGAACTCGCCGCTTTAGCCGCTGCGATCTCTTCATTGATCTTGCGGCTTTCTTCCACCATGGCTTTCACTTTGTCGGCCTCTACACGAGTCGCTAAGTGCTCATAGTCGTTAATAGGGCGATTGGTCAGAATTTTTTGAGCATCGTCCCAGATATAGTCTTTTTCACCTAAAAGTTTTTCCACTTTCAGAGTGTACTCTGGCAACACGGGCTTCATAAAGATCGCAAGCATGCGGAAAATATTTAAAGTCGTCGTGATGACTTGCTTAGTTCCGGCAGGATCTGCTTCTAAAGTTTTCCACGGAGCTTTTTCGTCAAAGTACTTATTGGCGTCATCCGCCAAGGTGCGAATTTCCGCAAAAGCCTTCGCGAAATCACGGTTTTCATAAAATCCCGCGATAACCTCCGCTTTTTTCTGGGCTGCTTCCAGCAGTTGAAGCCCTTCAGAATCCGGAGTCGACATCACGCCGTCCATTTTCTTTTTTAACATCTGGCCCCCGCGGGAGCCAAGATTCGTGATCTTACCCACAAGCTCTGAATTCACGCGATTGACGAACTCTTCCAAGTTCAAGTCAATGTCATCCACGGATGAAGTCAATTTTGTCGCGTAATAAAAACGTAAATATTCAGGATTTAAATGGTTCAAATAAGTTCTAGCGGCGATAAATGTCCCTTTAGATTTAGACATTTTTTCACCATTCACCATCAAGTGACCGTGAACGAAAACTTGATTCGGTGAACGGAACTCGGCGGCTTTTAAGAACGCGGGCCAAAAAATCGTGTGGAAGCGGGCAATATCTTTACCAATGAAATGATAGATCTCGCGATCCGGATCTTGCCAGATGTCTTTTAAAGTTTTGCCATGGGTTTTTGCCCATTGTTCGGTCGTGGACATATATCCCATTGGAGCATCCACCCAAACATAAAAGAATTTTTTGTTGTTCGTGCCCGGGATCGCAAAACCAAAGTACGGCT
This sequence comes from Bdellovibrio bacteriovorus, assembly GCF_001592735.1. Classification (NCBI taxonomy): domain Bacteria; kingdom Pseudomonadati; phylum Bdellovibrionota; class Bdellovibrionia; order Bdellovibrionales; family Pseudobdellovibrionaceae; genus Bdellovibrio; species Bdellovibrio bacteriovorus. The sequence goes on along the minus strand of NZ_LUKE01000002.1, from coordinate 25,403 downwards.
CATCACGCGAAATATCTAAATCTAAAAGATCCGCACTGAACCACTCGAGCATTTTTTTGCCGACTTCCGGCGCGCAATGTTTCGGGATCCATTCTTCAAGGTAGGCTTTAAAGTCATTCAGTTTAAAGAAAATACTCTCACTGCCTTTTAAAACAGGTGCGGTGCCACACAAAGAACAGTGAACGTCTTTCATGTCACTGGGCGCATAAGTCGCCCCACACACGTCACAAGAATCACCGTATTGATCTTTGGATTTACAATTCGGGCAGGTTCCTTTCACAAAGCGATCCGGTAAGAACATCTTATCGTGTTCACAGTAAAGTTGTTGGATGGCTTGAGTGCGTGTGTGACCACCCTCAACGAATTTTTTATAAAAATATTCACACAAAAGACGGTTTTCTTCAGAATTGGTAGAGCCGTATCGGGAAAACTTCACTTGGAAATCAGCAAAGTCTTTGGTGTGTTCTTCGTAACTTTTGGCGATCAAAGTTTCTGGCGTGATACCTTGTTCACGCGCTTTCACCATGATCGGGGTGCCGTGAGTGTCATCAGCGCAAATAAAAGTGCACTCATGACCGCGCATGGTCTGAAAACGCGCCCAGAAATCGGCTTGCAGATACTCTACCAAGTGGCCCAAATGGATGTATCCATTGGCATAGGGTAAAGCACAGGTCATCAGAATCTTACGTTTGGCAGTCATGAGCAAAAACCTTTCAAAACTTGGGGCGGAGTGGCTTAGCGCCAGTCTACGCGGCCCGTTTCAAGGTTATACATGGCTGTGACGATTTTTACATCTCCCGAAGCAATAGCGTCACGCACGATATCAGAGCGATCTTGAAGCTCTTGGGCTAAACGATCGACATGTTCCCAAGAATCTTTCGAATTATTGCCTAAAACCACGATCAAGTTAGGTCCAAGATCCAAAACGCCGTATTCAACACTTGAAAGCAGGCCTAAATCTGAAGCGGCCACCGCACCACGAACCACAAAGATCTCGCCCAGTTTTTGGTCAAAAATGATTTCTGGCGGAACGCGAGAATCACTAGATCCCACCACGATCGCGTGAGGAGTTTCGGCCCCCGCTAAGCGAGCACGATCTTTAGCTGAAACGCCGTCCGCACGGAAGCGGCCTTTCATAAAACGCGTGTTTCCGTTTTTTAACCACCCCAAGGCTTTGTAAGCAGGAACTTTACCAACTTTACGAGTTTGAGTTTCTTTGCCATGAGTGGCCGCAATATGGTCGGCCGCCGCTGAAACCGCTTCTTTCACTTCGGAAGCGGCTTTGCTTTCAGCGACTTGTTCGTCCGGGGCGATTTTGGTGACTTCTTTTCCATTTGAAGTCGCAGGCAGTCCTGACGCCTCTTTGATGTTTCCATCTTTGTCCTTGAGGACCACTTTCATTTCATCTGATTGTTGTGGTGCTCTGCGGGTAAAGCTTGAGCAAGCGCTTAAAGAAACGGCCACTAAAGCCATGACGATAATTTTTAACATATTTCCTCCGTGAATAAGACACCTCTATTGTCAGGACCTCTATCGAGGGAGGTCAAATTAAAAACAAAAAAACTTTTGCCACCTCTTGCTAGAGTTTTAGAATAGATCATCCCATGAAGGAGCAAAAGCGGTGATTCCTGTATTAACGACCTCTGACATCCAAAAAAAGATCTCTGAACACAGTTATCCTGCGCAAAAAACCTATTTGGCCATGTATAGCACTTGGTGGGGCGGAATTATCAAGGACCCTGCAATGATGATGGTTCCGATTGATGATCATTTGGTTCATCGGGGTGATGGTGTTTTTGAAGCCATTAAAGTGGTTGATGGCAAGGTTTACTTGATGGAAGAACACTTAAAGCGTTTAGAGTCCTCGGCTCAAATTATTGGTCTCCCGTTACCCATGCCATTAGAAAACATCCGTAATGTGTTACTTGAAACCACGAAGGTGTCAGGAACCGAGAATGCGGTTTTGCGGCTTTATATTTCTCGCGGGCCGGGTCATTTTTCAACCAACCCTTATGACAGCATTGGGTCGCAAATGTATCTGGTGGTGACCCATCTTACGCGGTTGTCGGATCAAAAATATCAAGACGGTGTTAAGATCGGGAAAAGTAAAATTCCGCCCAAAGAGTCCTGGCTTGCAAAAATAAAAACCTGCAATTATTTGCCCAATGTGATGATGAAAAAAGAAAGTGTGGATCGCCATCTTGATTTTACAATCGGTATCGACCATCAAGGCTTTTTAACTGAAGGCAGCACTGAAAATATCGTGATCGTTGATAAAGACGGAAATCTTTTAAGACCCGAGCTTCGCCAGATTTTGAAGGGCACCACGATGATTCGCACTTTAGAATTGGCGGACAGCCTTTTAAAGACTGGAAAAATCAAATCCATTTCTGAAAAAAATCTCACGGAAAAAGATCTACAAACGGCAAAAGAAGCCATGATGATCGGAACAACCTTAGATGTGTTGCCCGTTTCCGAGTACGAAGGACAAAAAATCGGCGAGGGACGGCAAGGTCCCGTCGCTAAAGAGCTTTTAAGTCTTTTACGAGAAGATATGAAAAGCGGCCCGAAGGCCACCGCGATTTAGACTTCTAGCTGAATCTTGTCGAGCAATTCTGGATCGCTTAAGACCGCTTCGCCACCTTTGGCGATGGCGGTTAACGGATTTTCCGCCACTCTCACGGGCAGGCGCACTTCGTTTTGAATGCGTAAATCAAAATCACGAATCAAAGCGCCGCCTCCGGCTAGGACAACACCGTTTTCGATAATATCTGAAACCAACTCGGGCGGCGTGTGTTCTAAAGCTTTGTGAATCGCATTGATAACTTCTTGAATGTTGCCATTCATCGCCAATCCCACATCTTCAGAGCTGACTTCCATGTTTTTATTCATTCCGGTCTCGGCATCACGGCCGGTGATGGTCTCAGTTCGAATATCTTTCTTCGGAACGGCGGTGCCGATAGTTACTTTTAAGTGTTCGGCGGTGGATTCAGAAATAATGATTTTTTTATAGCGACGGAAATAATCAATGATCGCATCATCAATTCTATGACCGCCGACTCTGGCCGCTTCGCAATAAACGATATCGGCAAGAGCAATCACGGCGACTTCGGTGGTTCCTCCGCCGATATCGATAATCATGCTGCCTTCAGCCGATTTGATATTTAAGCCGGACCCAATGGCTGCCGCCATGGGCTCATCAATCAAATAAACTTCTTTGGCTCCCGCGGCCTTGCAAGATTGGATGACCGCTTTCTTCTCCACTTCCGTAACCCCATAAGGTAATGACACCACAACGCGTGGACGGGAATAGGCCGATTTTACGCCGGGCTGACTTAAGAAATGTCTTAACATCACTTCGGTGGTGTCAAAGTCGGCAATAACACCATCACGGATCGGTTTTTGCGGGAAAATGCTGCCAGGGTTGTTTGCCAATTTTTCTTTGGCATCCGTTCCGACCGCAATCACGCGTTTTTTTCCGGGACTTGTTTGTTGGTAAGCAATCAGTGAAGGTTCATTTAAAATGATCCCTTTGCCGCGAGCGGCGATCAGCGTATTAGCGGTGCCAAGATCTACATAAAGATCTGCGGCTGTTCCAGCTTCGTCTTTAAAGAACCAAGATAACATAATTACTTACCGAAACCTTTTTGATCATCAAATGGGAATGTCGCAAAAATCGAAATATAAGAATAAGACTTGTTAAGTTCAAAACCAATTTCTCCGCCGACAACGCCGTATTGCCAGTCCACGGGGTGCCACTCGCTGCCCAAAGCTAAATTGGAGGCCGTGACGTTTTCTTTATCCATATTTAAGTAGGTAAAAGGAATCGCAATATAAGGAACTGTCAGGCCGTACTCCGTCCCAAACTTTTTACTGATCAGCGGAGCCAGTTGTAGCTGCACAATATTTTCATCTTCATCGCGAGCAATCCCGCCACCGGCGCGTAAGCCCATTGCCGGTTGATTGTCGACATCAGGAAAGGGAATCCATTTTACACTCGCAAAAGCATTAAAATCCACAGAGCCTGCGCCCATCGTAATGCGGCCGCTGGTGGATTCGTTAAAGGAAGTGTCTAAGAAAACATTTAAGTTCGCTCCGCCACCGCGGTTCAAAAGAACTTGGGGCTCAAGTCCGACTTGATATTTTCCTGCAGGCAAAATTTCGCCAGACTCTGCAATGCTTAAATAAGCATGGGCTTGGTTTGCTATTGTCGAAGCTAAGAAGACACCTAACACCAGGGATTTAGCAAATTTCATAACGTAGCGCCTTTCAAAGACTTTTTAAAAGTATCTGTCTATGCAAAATGGTATCGAGTCGCGAATCGTTTGACAAGACCTTGATCCAAAGAGAATCTGGATGGGTGACGAAATTGCCAATTTCCCTAGTGATCATCACTTTCAATGAAGAAGCCCATATCGAGCGTTGTATTCGTTCATGCCCCTTTGTTGATGACGTGGTGGTGGTGGACAGTTTCTCGACGGATCGCACCGTTGAAATTGCCACCAAAATGGGCGCCCGCGTTTTCAATGAAAAGTGGAAAGGCTTTGGTCCTCAAAAAGCTTTCGCCACGGCTCAAGCAAAAAATCCCTGGATACTTTCCTTAGATGCTGATGAAGCTCTCAGCCCAGAGCTGGCGGCTGAAATCATCGCGAAATTCTCTGGGCTTGATCCCGAGGCGGGGTTCTTAGTTCCGCGGCGGTCTTATTACTTGGGGCGCTGGATCAACCATGGTGGATGGTATCCCGACTACCAATTGCGCATGTTTAATAAAGACAAATCACAATGGAATTCCGCTGCTTTACACGAAAAAGTAGAAGTGAAGAGGCAGCTTAAATTTCAACATGATTTACATCATTGGGTCTTTGATGATGTGGCGGACCAAGTTCAGACCAACAACCGCTACTCCAGTTTGGGAGCTCAAGGCTTGGCAGACAAGGGACGTCGTTTTTCTTATTTTAATTTGCTTACAAAACCCGCAACCAAGTTTGTGGAAACCTACTTTTTTAAGGCCGGTATTTTAGATGGCCTTCCAGGTTTTTTAATTTCCGTCAGTGCGGCTTATTCCGTATTTTTAAAATGGGCAAAGCTTTGGGAGATTGAGCGTGTTCAAAAGAGATCTTAAAGTAGTACTTTTTGTTTTTATCGGTTTTGTAGGGGTGTCGGCTTTTGCGGCTCCTCCCAAGTATCCGTTGATCAGCGAATTCCAGGGACAGGTGTGGTTGACTGGGAAAGACGGAAAAAAAGAGGTCGTGCAAAAGAAGACCGTTCTGCGTGAAAAAGCCGTGATCCAAACTTCGGCAACGGGTTTTGCCAAAGTTCTTTTAGATGATTCTCGCAGCTTTAGCGTTCTGGCTTCAAGTGAAGTTTCGATTCCGGCCATTTCATGGGAAGGCGGGGAAGCACCCGTTTTATTCATCCGTTCCGGGGATATTTTTTGGGAACAAGATCCTCAAAAGCCAGCGGCCTATAACACGGCTCTTCGTTCGGATCTTTTTGAGTTTATCGCGGCCCCCGGGGCTTACGTTTTATCGATGAACCCGGCCAAGGCCTTCGCCTCCGTTAAGATGTTAGAAGGCAGCATGGTTTTTTCAGCCATGAATGCCGAAGAAAGCGTGAAAGTCCAAAAAGGTCAGCAGGTCGGCTTTCAAGGAGTTTTGGAAGAGGGCGAGATTGCTTACGATATTTTGCTAAAAGGTAAAAAGATCCCGAAAGGTCGTTTGACTGCGATCACGGCCGTGGATGCGAGCGAACTTAATAAACGGGCCGAAAACGAAAAAAAAATTCAGGCTGAAAAAGCCGCCAGCGAGAAAAAGCACAAGGCGGCCGAGGCTAAGTTTAAAAAAGAGGGCTTTATCTGCAGTAGCCCTTTTGCGAAGTTCAATCAGTGTGCTTGGGTTTGCCAGAACAACCCTAAAAAGGAAAAGAAGCGCTGTTTGGCTTCCAATTCCGGGGTTTCCTGCGTTCGCCAGCGCTGTAACGCTAATGGTCAATGGGCCGAAGTGACGCTCTTAGATGCCGAAAAAGCCAGCAGCATTTGCCAAGCTCAGCCCCTTGTAGCCCCTTGTGATTATTAAATTCTTTCTTGCACTTCGTCCGCAAGACTAATATAAAGATCTCTCTTTTGTGGTGGCCGTAGCTCAGTTGGTAGAGCATCGGATTGTGATTCCGAGTGTCGCGGGTTCAAGCCCCGTCGGTCACCCCAATTTTCTTCTCTATATGGGCTCGGCTCTTCTCATTTTACTGTTTATCACTCAGCGCAATTCAATAAAAACAAGTATTTAAGGTTTCATCCTATTTTGTTCAATGAATTTTTGGAACTTTTTGATGATTCTAAGTCTGCGGATTATGTTGACAGGGTTCAGGCGTTTCACCGCTTGTTCTACTTGTAAAGATCGGCACTCTCCCTTCATTACCTGATGACAAAAGCTCTCGCAGTTGAAGGCGGAGGGTGAGTAAAGTTTTGGATTGGCAAGTACCGTCTCAATCCTTTCGTAAAAGTTCTGAAGATTTAAATTTGCTGGAATAAGAGTCACGTCTTTTTCGGTGCTCGTCCAGATAAATTCCCTTCCCGTTGTTGTTATAATGTCGGAATCGATCGTGTTTTGGATAAAAAAACCACCCGCAATTTCTAAGGCGTGATGTTCATATGTGACTTTATCTTTTTTGAAGCGTTTCACTGAAAGCCACCGCACGAAATTCATGCTGTTCATCAGATAAGCTTTGATGAGTAAATCAGCCGTAATCTTCACGGAGGGGATGTAATAACTGATAGTTGCGGTCGGAGGTGTTGGATCTATGTGAAGACCGTATATATTTCTTAGGTCGTGTCTTGAAAAAATTCGCTCCCTAAAGTTGGGTAAATCAGAGCTAAGCTCCAAGAAGTTGGTGAAAATCTCCAACAAGGCCGTCAAGGTCACAAGATTGCTGTTTGGCGCTGGAGTGCCCGCCAAAGGCGTGAAGCGAGGATTAAGAAGGCCGTGATAGCGGACTAAGCCCCGCTGAATTAGCCCACGAAGAGATGTTGCCACCATGGGAATTGCATTTGCATCGTTAATTCCTGCAGCGAATGCAGGAGTAGTGTGAATAATAACCTTGGTCTGTTCGCCTGAGTTTTTAAGGTAAACATCCACAATTTCATGATTTTGAGAAGACAAAACCAGGCCGGTATTTTCTGCATGAGTCTGATACCATGTTTTAAGTATATTATCTAAATCTTCCTGTCGTCCCAGGAAAGGCTTTACGTAAAGTCTTGCTAAAAACATCAAAGGCTTATTTGGGAAATTCGCTGCTTTGAGTATCATTCTTTCTGAGAAGGTTAGATTTCCTTGATCCAAGGTGAGTCCTTTCTGATTATGACTATATTGTAATGGTAAAAGTACTTAAGGAATATAACAATATATTGTTTATAAAAGAATGCGCGGGCACCCACTCGGCAGTTCAGGGGGCTCGTTCTTAGTTTGGAAATCGTTATCTCTTTTCCAATGTATTTGCACAGCGAAGGTCTAGAAGAATTTATTAATTCCAGATTTTGGTCCAATATCCCTCTCATCGGAGGTACGCAATGCCGAATCAATCCATGATATCCCAAAAAGACAGCGATAATAACATCCACGCCAAAATCGAATTTTGCGAAGACGAACTTTTAGACGTGGTCCGTTTTATCGGATTTCTAAGAGCCTCTCGCTCTATGGATGAAATTCCCGAGCACTTTGGTCTGCTCTACGATGATGAACTCTCCATTGAAGACAATATCGAAGTCGCTCGCGAACGCGTGTATGACCTGCGTCGCAAGCTTGATTCCCTAAAACGAATCGCACGCATGGAATAAGTTTACTCCCAAGGGACATCGATGGCTCAAGGAATCCAAGATTTAGAATACATCGCCAACCAAATGGACACACGCTTTCGGGGACCTCTGGGGTTCCGCTTTGGCTGGGACGGAATTTTAGGATTAATCCCCGGGGTGGGGGATTTGGTCACCTCAAGCTTTTCTTTTTACATCATCTTTCGTGCCGCTGCGATGGGCGCGCCGCCCGTGATTATTGCTCGCATGGGCTTAAATGTTCTTATTGATAATGTTTTTGATGTGGTTCCAGTATTAGGATGGATTTTTGATTTTGCGTGGAAAGCCAATCAAAAAAACGTGCGACTTTTGCAAAGCTTCACTTTTGATCAGCGCAGAACCCAATGGCAAAGTCGTCTGTGGGTTTTTGTGGTGCTATTTATTATTTTCGCTTTGATTGGGTGTTTTGTGGCGGGTGGATTTTATCTTTTATGGCTGATGATCTCTTTTCTTTCTATGAATTTTTCTTAAACTTGTAGGTAAAGTAAAGCCCCGTAAAATTAACGCCCATCATGACCACGTTCAAAAAAATAAAAACATAGTTTTTTAAGTTGTAAGAGTATAGCACCAGCCCCAGACCCGAAAGCAGCTGCCCCACATAAAGAGCGTATGAAACATCGTCGGCACTGCGATGATGAATTTGTTTTTTGATTTGCGAAATCATCGTGAAAACTAAGATCAGTGAAGCCAGCCAACCCAGGATGTCATTAAAACCCAAAATACATCTCCTTTGAATTCGTTAACGTTATTTTTTTGGATTTCGACTCCCTAGTCATGTGTTTATCAAGTAATAAAAATACGCTATTTCTAGATGAGTTGATTTATTAACCTGCCGGATTCTCGGCAACAGTTCCACCGAGAACTCGGCATTGCCGAGAAACCGGCAGGGTGAAATCGCTTTAAGTTATTGAAAATACACAAAATCTCTCTTGGCACTTTCGCTGCAATACCTTTTTGGCAGAAACATGAAACGCCAGGGAGGCCTAAAATGAAATCAAATATTCTTTCTAAAATTATTCGCGCGGTTATATTAATGTCGCCATTTTCTTTGCCCAAGACATCCGTCGACGCGAGACCCGCAAATGCCGAAATTCACGATGTCGAAATTGAAGTTTTGCGAGCACGCCTAGATAAAGAACGCATGGCTTACTTGATGTTAATGTCGGGACGCCTGTTTTAAATGATTATTTACAAAAACAAGTTTTAAATGAAAAGAGTGAAGCCTCTTCGCTATAAACTAGGATAGCAATTTATACGGGAGGCTTTGATGAAGCTGCTAGGTGCCGCTCTTTCTATTCTTCTATATTCTTCATTTAGTTTTGCGGTCTGTCCATTTGATGGAATGTATATTTACGAATTAAAACAAGATCCGCGTTTTGTTGTAACGCCAGAAACTCAAGGGCGCATCACGCGGGATTTATTTTGGGCCAATGAAAAGTTTTTCCGTGATTTTACAAAATACAAATGTCGCGGCGCTTATCGCACCGCCCAAGTGAAAGAAGTCGCAACAGGGGACGTCTTTACGTATTACCGCACGGTGATTGACGCTTGTGATGGCGGCAATACCGTTGGAGTGATTGTTCCCAAGGGGCGTCATAAAGCGATTGCCGAAATCGGGGACTCAGAGATTCGTTGTTACTAATATTTAAGTCAGTTATCATAGCCGCATATTAAGGAATTCTTATGGCCATGATATTATTTGATGAAGGTAAGAAAATCGGCGAGATCTCGGACTGGAAGGTCACTTCCTTGGCGCCGGTTTATAAAAACGTCTTAGGCAAAGAAATTCTTTCCAGCAAAGGCATGGATGAATGCACATTCACTTCGCCTAAACCTGTAACCAAAAAATCAAAGCTGACCATCAAAGATGGCACAAAAGAAATCGCGCTTAATCTCAAATCGGTCAAAGGCGGAACTTTTATCACCGCCACCATCATCGCAAAAGAAAAGTAAAGCCAGGGGGGTAACGCCTCTAGCTATGTCTTGAACAACCCCGTGTCCTTGACAACGATAAGGTCTTAATAGGGGGAATCTATGAAGTTTATTATTCTTGGTGCTCTTCTTTGTGCGGCTCAAGTCTTTGCTAATCCAGGTATGGATTCTATGAACGTGAACTGGGGACAGGATAAAATCCAAGTCGCTTCCGCATGGAATCAAGGAATCAAAGGTGCCGGTGTTCTTATTGGTCTTGTTGATTCAAATATGAACTATCAACATCCGCAATTGCGTCAAAGCTTGGCCGTGAACGAGGCTGAATTTAACGGTCGCCCCGGGGTTGATGATGATCGGAATGGATACGTGGATGATATCTACGGTTGGGACTTCGTAAACTTCCGACCGCCGTCAACCTATAGCATTCACACGACTCATTTGGCGGGTATCATGGTGGCTGATAGCTCTCAAGGTCGTATCCAAGGAATCGCCCCTGAAGCCAAACTGGTTCAGGCTATCTTTTTGGATCAAGGCAATAGCGGCCGCATCGCCGATGCGGTGATGGCGATTCGTTATGTGATCAATCGGGGGGCGAAGATCGTGAATATGTCCTGGGGAGGAGCGCCTTATGTTCAAGAATTCTATGACGTGATCGCGCAACATCCCGATGTTTTATTTGTCACCGCGGCCGGCAATGATGGCTATGACCTGGGGCGTTTTCCAAGTTACCCCGCAAGCTTTCATTTGCCGAATATGATTGTTGTTGGGGCCTCCAACGTCTTAGATCAATATCCTTCATGGTCAAACTATGGAGCGCTTGTAGATATCGTAGCACCCGGCGTGGGAGTTTACAGCACCGGCCCTCGCAATGATTACGTGGTGATGGATGGAACAAATATCGCCACTCCGTTTGTTTCGGGTGCCGCGGCTTTGTTGTGGAGTCATAAGCCGACAGCGACGGTGGCCGAAATTAAAGCTGCCTTACTTGCGGGAGTCGACGTCGGCAACTTCCCGGTAAGCTCTCAAGGTCGTTTGAATGTCGCTAAAGCTCTTGCAAATTTAAAATAGTTAGATTCATACAAATTGAGAAATAAAAAAAGGCACCCGTTATGGGTGCCTTTTTAGTTCAATGCATAAGCTTGTTCAGATTAGAACAAGTTGATGTTCGTGGAAAGAGCCACGTTCGTTCTGTCGTCGCGGATGTCTTTCGGAGTGAACTGGATATTCGGGTAAAGATAAATATCACGAGTGATAGAAATACCTACGCCAACGGATTGGTAGGGTTCTAATTGTAAGTAGCGATCGTCGATCTCGTACTTAGAGAACTGGAAGTAACCAAACACCGTTCTGAAAGAATATCTGTCGTTGAAAGTGTATTGCATGAAAGGGAATAGACCCGCAGAGATATCAGAACGTTTGTACTTACCTGCTGATTGCATATTAACGTAATATTCGTCAGTCAATGCGCCAGAGTATACGTATTTACCCAAACTTACACTCACGCCACCATTCCATTTGGTCGTGCCAAAATTTGCCAGAAATACTTGAGAAAACGAAACGCTTCCTGTGTATTTTTGGTTATCACGAGTGTCTTCATCCGTGTAGTAAGTTAAAGAAAGGCTTGAACTCATTTGTGTGCCCATTGCTTTGTAACCACGACTCCAGCTTACATACGGAGTCGACATTTCGTAACGAGGAAGAACGGCATCCGCTTTTCTTCCTGAACGAACGTCAGCAGCTGGTTTTGTGATATCGCCATGGAATGGGTCGTTGATTGTAAGACCGCTACCAAAGCTGATGCTGTCTTTATCACCAACACGAACGTTAACGCCGATATTTCCCGAAAGGTAAGTTAAAGCTTCCGCGGTGGCAGAGGCGCGGTAATTAGGACGGATTGAACCCATAGGGTCATTGACGGATCCACCCGAATAAGAAAGGTCTGACTTTAAGGACCATTTCGATTTTGATCCCAAAGACGCGCGCAAGCGGGCATCAGTGATCTCTTCATCAATATCTTTCATTTTTTCTGTGGGTTTTTGAAGATCTCCGATTTTTGAAGTCGAAGTCGTTGTTGAAGTTGTTGCAGAAGTCGAAGAGCTCGTTTGCGCTCCAGCTTGCATCGCAGCTAAAATTAAGCCCGCGATTAAAAGTGACATCTTATTTTTCATTAATCCTCCTAAAGAAAACCACTTGAACTTATCAGACTTAAACCTTTTGGCTATGACGAATTTTGGCATTTTGAAAAAAAGTTTTAGGTCTCAAAGGCTTAGGCGCTTTATGGCTCCGAAGTTCCGCCAATTATGCTGATCAATTTTCATGGTTGTCTAAAATTCCAACAGTTTTCGCTTTTAAAGAACTTCAAGTGGAGACGTTTTGTCTCTGGTTAGGAGACTAAGCGATCAAGCTCCCTCCACAATGGTCGCATTCTGATCCCGTCTTCATACGCGGCTGGCCATGGATTTTTGGTCTAAAAACTCATCGCGGCGGGATTGATATAAGTTACATCGGCCTAAGAATACACAAATGAATTGCGACACTCTGAAAGCTTCAGGAATTATTCGTTCATGAACAAGTCACTCGCTGTCATCGATACACTTTTAGGCCGGATGGATTTTGAATATTTTCAAAAGGACTTTTTTGGTCGTATGCCTTTAGCGATGCCCGGGACGGCCCATGCATTCAAAGGCGTTTTCCATTGGCATAATCTAGTAGACGTTTTAAACACCCACGACAACTGCTGGGCGGTGAAAGAAGGGATTTTGCATAAAGATCTTCAATCGGGCCGAATGTCTTATGATGATTTCTTAGCCGTATTTGAAAAAGGTTATTCGGCCGTGATCAGACATGGTGAGCTTGCTGATGATTCCATCAAAGCGATTGCTCAGTGTTTTCAAAAACGTTTTAAGGGCCAAGTGGACGTCCAAATGTACGCCACTCCCGCAGGGTGTGAAGGTTTTGATTGGCACTATGATGAAGAAGACGTGTTTGTTATTCAAACCGCAGGCGTTAAGGAATTTTGCCTAAGAGCGCCCAAACTTCCCCTTATTCCTCAAACCAAATTGCCTTTGCAATTCTTGCTTTCGGATTACACGACCGGTCCGGAGATCCGCTGTCAGCTTGCGGCGGGCGATTGGCTTTATATACCCGCAGGATTTTGGCATAAGGCAAAATCCTTAGAAGAATCTTTTCACATCTCCGTCGGAGTTCTAAACGCAGGTCTGTAACTTGCAGGATGTGTTTTTATCAAGGAGGAAGAATGTCTTACATCGACTTTAAAATTGTTGAGGAGCAAAAGATCATTTCTATCGCGAGGAAGCTTGATGAAATTAAAAAAAGACAGCGCCTTAACAAAACACCCTTAAATACAACATCTGCAAGGAGCAAAAATGGGCGAGCTTTATAAAAATCAAGACGCAAAATTTCAAAAAAAATTCGCGGTTATCACCGGGGCCTCAAGTGGGATCGGTTATGAGTTGGCGATGCAATTTGCCCAAAACGGATATGACATTTTAGTCACCGGCGAAGCGGCCCGTATTCATGAAGCAGCGGTGGCCTTTCGTGAGCACGGATGTCTCGTACATGTAATGCAAGCCGATCTTAAAGACTTCGATGGCGTGGAGAATCTTTACGCGCGAATCAAATCCATCAACTGCCCGGTAGATGCCATCGCTATTAATGCGGGAGTGGGTGTCGGCGGCGCAAGCTTTGATAAAACAGATCTTCAGGCCGAAATCGATATGATCCAGCTCAACGTTGTTTCAACGGTGCATTTAGCTAAGCTCGTCTTAAAAGACATGATCGCACGCGGGGAGGGTAAGATATTATTTACTTCCTCTGTTGCGGCAATTATGCCAGGTCCTTACGAAGCGGTTTACGCAGGTACCAAGGCCTTTATCCAACATTTCTCTGAAGCCTTGCGTGCAGAAAATGCCGATAAAGGAATCACCGTAACGGCCTTGCTACCAGGTCCTACCGAAACTGAATTTTTTGAGCGTGCCGGAATGCAAGATACTAAAGTCGGAGGTTCAAAAAAGGATGACCCGGCAGAAGTGGCCAAACAGGGTTATGAAGCTCTTATGCGTGGCGATGATATGGTGGTCGCGGGATCCATGATGAATAAGATCCAAACCGCGGCGGCAAAGATGATGCCTCAGTCTGTCGCAACCAAAATGCATGGGCAGATGTCAAAACCGAATTCACCTGAGAAACGTTAAAGCATGTTTAGCCCGCGCTTCCCCGCGCGGGTTTTCTTGCTAACAGATGTAAAGATCCCAAGACGGCAGCCGTGACAACCACCACGATCGGAACTCCCACCAAACCGATATTTTGCGAAATAAGTCCCGCAATCGTAGGAACAATCATGATTCCCAAAGTTGCGGCACTCACTTGCAGACCAATGGAATAATCAGTTAAGCGCAGACCCACCCGACGTGAAGTGATGGACATCAACAAAGGGTAAATGGCCGACAGGCTAAAGCCTAACACCACGTGCGCCAGCGTGCTGGCTATTACCAGCGGAACATTTAGCAGCACCGCCCCCGCACAAGCTCCTAAAAAGGAAAAATTTAAAAGGTGATCAATACCCAACTTGGCGACTAAAAAACCCATCAAGAATCGGCCGGCCGTGAGGCTTACCCAAAACGCCACACTCATCAAACCTGCCAGTTCAATGGACATGCCATATCTGCCGGTATTTAAAGAAAAACTCCACTGCGCCACGGTGACTTCAACACCGGCGTAAAAGAAAAATAAAAGAGCTTGTAAGATCACGCTCTTGCTTTTAAGGGCTTCAAATAAAGTCGCAGGGGGTGCAGATTCAGGCTTGGCTTTATCAGGGGATGTCGCCGGGATTTCCCAGATGGATCGTGTCCACGCAAAGGCCATCGCCAACGAGGTCATGCATAATCCCAAAATGAGGTACCCGTGGCGCCAAGTTCCGAACACTAAGGACTGTGTCATGATAATCGGGCCAAGAGTCGCGCCGATACCATAACATCCATGCAGCCATGACATGTGACTGGCTGAAAAATTCTTTGAAACATAAGAGTTTAAACCGCCATCAATGGCGCCCGAACCTGATCCGATAAGAAAGGCACAAATTAAAAATACGGGCCACGAAGTCGTAAAGCCATATCCTAAGAGTCCCAACGCCACAAAGCTTGTGCTCACACCCAAAAGAGTTCCCACATGCATGCGTGAAAGAATTTTGCCGGTAAAAAATGAAGACAGCAGGTAACCCGCGCCGCCGAAAGCTAAAATCGAACCTAGTCCGACTTGGGATAAATCAAACTCCGGTCGAATCCGGGGCCAGGCGATTCCGTGAACCGCATCCGGTAGACCTAAGCTGATAAAACCAATGTAAGCTAAAAGAATTAAAGTCTTGTGAGAAAAACGGGCATGCGTCATCGCCAAGATAGTAAAGAGACAGGGAATGGGGGTCAACCCCAATCCAGTTTATCGCCGATTTCCCAGGTGCAGCCGACGCGATACAAAGTATGGAATTCTTCACCTTCAGCAAGTAAGCGAAGCACTTCGGTTTTAGAAATTTCCGCAGGTTCCGACAAAGAGTTCTTTTTATTCACTTCAAAGCAGGTAAAGCTGTCTTTATCGTTTATTTCTATTTTCGGACCGTCTGAAAGAAGCAGTTTCATATATCTTAAAAGAGCAGGCCCCACAATGAAGGAGATTGCTAGGAGCCTGCAGGGAACACGTTCACTAATTAGCGTTGGCCTGAACCTTTATTCGAGCCCATGCCACCACTAGATTGGTTTTGATCCTGGCTTTGTTCACCAGATGTACGACCGCCTTGTTGTTGGCTGCCTTGGTTGCGGTTTTGGCCTTGAGAGCCTTGGTTGCTTTGATTTCCTTGGTTACCTTGGCTGTTTTGATTGTTTGCCATTTTGAGCCTCCTTTTTAAAGCTTTGTATTCACAACGCTAAACTCATTTGAAAAAAAATAAACATGTCTTCTATCAAGTCGCGATGCGCACATGATAATGCTTTCGCAAATGAAAGATGTCTCGAGGAGACTTGATTTAAAACTCCTCGTTTTATCGACAAGTCACACATATTGGACAAATAAAGATCTTATTCCGTGTAAAGATACAGCCTCCTTGATCAAGGCATGCGTCAGAGGAAAAAATCTCTCACGCAGGGGAATTTTGCACCGTCAGGACGGATCTTTCTCAATACGTTTTCGTGGAGCTTGGCATTGCGCTTGCTATATACCTGTATGAACTTACATGGAGGATATATGCCAAACCAAAACACCCAATCCCATTCTCAACAGTCTAAAAAAATGACGATGGAATCTGATATTGTAAATATCATCTTAGAAGACCATAAGCCTTTAAAACGTCTTATCGCGATCATGAAAGACAGCGATAAAGACCAAGCTGAAAGAGCCGAAGCCTTTGCGGAATTTGCTCCGCTATTAATTTCCCATGCCAAACCCGAAGAACAAACACTTTATACTTACATGAAGAAAGAAGAGGAGCTTCGTGAGGAGGGCTTTGAAGGCGATGTGGAACATCAGCTAGCTGATCAGATGGTCGAAGAAATCATGCGCACGGAAGACGAAGATCTTTGGTCCGCGCGCGTAAAAGTGTTAGCTGAACTCGTAGAGCATCACATTGAAGAGGAAGAAGAAGAGTTGCTTCCGGACTTCAAGAAGAATTCGGAGCCAGCTGAGCGTATGCAATTGGGCCAAAACTTCTTGATGTTAAAAACGAAAATGTTAGAGCAAGGTGGTCTTGATTCCCCTCATGAATCAAAACAACCATCTTCAGAACAAAAACATTAGAATCGCATTTTAGGAGGATAATAATGAAAACAAGCGAAAAACTATCACGCACTCGCGGATTCGTTTCTCCATCAATGGCATCGGATATCCATCCTTCAACGTCAAATTCATCTCTTGTGAATAGCTTTGACTGGAAAACGCCGGCAGCGATGATGGTTGGGGGATTCTTGCTAAAAAGATTTCCAAGAGCCAGCATGCTAGGACTTCTAGCGGCCGGCGCTTATTGGGGATATACAAAGCTTAATAAAAAAGACCCCAACCCATTTAAGGGTGAGGGGATCGCAAATTTACATTAATAAAAAGGGCGGTCTAACCCGCCCTTTTTATCTAACGCCTGCCGCCCATTATTGAACTCTTCACAAGGAACTCTTTTGAGACCAAAGTCGATTGGCCTTTGTCTTTTTCGGAGTTTTTCGATAGACTCATCACTGATGAAGTGTTCAAAGTCCTTTCTTCATTCTAATTTCACCGCTCACACGCGATTTCTTGATCGGGTGACGGCTTCTATTATTTAAGTCAGCTACGGCTGACTTAGCTCACAGGTTTTTTTTACAATTGATTCACAGTATTTTTTAAGGAGGTCCTTATGATGGCTCAAAACTCATCTTTAGTTATTACAGATCAAGACTACGAACGTTTAGCGCTTCTTTTGCAGCACACAGAAAGTAGCAATGCGGCAGTTTTAGAAGAAGAACTTGCGCGGGCGACGGTGGTGCCTCAAAAAGAAGTGCCTCATGATGTCGTCACCATGAACTCGACCGTGCAGTTTGTCGACCATGACACCCATAAAGAGTCTCAGATCACGTTAGTCTTTCCTAAAGACGCCGATGTGACCAAGGGGAAAGTCTCTATTTTGGCTCCGGTGGGAATTGCCTTGATTGGATTAAAAGTGGGGCAAACAATTCAGTGGCCCATGCCCAACGGACAAAAGCGTGAACTTCAAGTCACCGGCATTCGTTACCAACCCGAGGCCGCGGGCGATTGGGATCTTTAAGATCTGACGGCCTAACAAAATCTTGTCATTTAAAGAAATGAATTCGTAATAGGCTCTTCGTGAGGAGAGCCTATGAATTTTTTGAATCAATCCAAAAAAACCATTCACGTCTTTTCGAAGCTTATGCGATATCTAAAAATTTCCGATATCGAAGGGGCTGATTACGAGCAGCTTAAAACCCGCTACATGCGCGAGCTCACGACACATCTAGGACTTCAGATCCAAGTTAAAAATCCCGGGGCGGCGGCAGAGAAAACTCCCACCATTTTCGTTAGTAATCATATTAGCTATCTGGATATTCCAGTGATCATGTGCAAAGTTCCGCAAGCCAGTTTTGTCAGTAAGGCCGAGGTCGCCGCGTGGCCTTTGATCGGCAGAGCCGCGCAAAGAATTGGAACCGTCTTTGTAAGGCGCGGATGCAAAAAATCCCGTCAAGCCGTGCGAGAATCTATCGCGCAAGCCATTATTAAAGAAAGAAAAAGTATCGCCGTCTTTCCTTCTGGCACCACGAAAATCGTGAAGTCCGAATCTTGGCGTCGCGGTGTTTTTGAAATAGCTCAAGAATATAAAATTCCAGTCATACCCATCCGCATAATGTATGCGCCACTTAGAAAAGCGGCTTATATCGATAAGGACAATTTAGTTTTGCATCTTTTCACGCTGATGAAGGGGGCTCCTTTGAAAGTGGAGGTTGAATTTGGGAGTCCCCGGTATATCTCGGATGCCCCTCAAGATGCGACATTTATTCAGCAATGGTGCGAAGAAGGCATGCCCTCTAAATTGCTAGAAGATTCGGTCGCAGTTCCAATTTTGCAACCCTGACCAGACATTAATGGTCACCAGCGCTTAAAGAGGATTAAAGGCCCTCTAGAGCGCCGTTAAATGTGGACCTGGAATTGCTAATCATAGGCCATGATGTCGATTGCAAGAATTCTATATATTTTTATACTTACCCTCGGACTGCAAAGTTCTTTCGTTCTAGCGGCCACCTACCAAGACATAAAAGACATCAAAATTGTTAAAGAAGGGTCCTACTGGGTGAGTGAGTGGGTGGATTTTGAAATACCCGCAAACACAGCCAGTTTTCAGATCAACGCCTTTAGTTCTCCTGAAGAATTTATTCAAGTGACAGATTTGATTGCACCGGATGGAACGTACTTTGTGCAAAGTGATTCGGGAAAAAAACTGACACCATACAGTCAACCCATCTTAAGAAATGTTTTAAGCCTTAATCGCACCTTGGCCGTCATTAAAGGTATGAGTTCTACCTTGGTTCCTAATAACCCCATCCTCGGGGCGCCTCGGGCCGGATTGTGGAAGATGCGCACACTCACTCACTATCAGCCGTTGATGAAATCGGTGTCTTTTGAAATTGTCGTGAAGTCTCAAGAAGAGCTTGCAAAAAACAATGTCGATATTCGAGTGCTTATTTCACCAGACAGTTATTGGACGCGAGAAAAGGGACATGTTGAAAAAGTCATCGCTCGGGCCAAAGAAAGTCTTGCTGAAGCTGGATTAAACTTAAGAACTCTTTCAATCACCATGCTCGCTCAAAAAACACCAGAACCCATGGATTTGCCCTCTGAAATGGTCGCCATTGCAGAGTCTAAAAACCAATCGGATGCCGTCAATGTGTACATGATGCCTTCCATGCAATACCAGAATAAGCCTATTAATGGTCTGGCGTGTATTGGTGGGGCTATTGATTTAAAAACAAGACATGCTTGCTTTGTTTCAATGTATGCCGATCAACGTGGAGATGAAATCAGTTTGGAAAACCAAGGTAAAATCTTAGCTCACGAAATTGGCCATTACTTGGGATTGTTTCATACCAAAGATGACGGCTATTACGGAATCGGTGCGGTGTATGATAAATTGGATGACACCTCTGAAATCATCACTGGTGCTAACATGATGGATCCGGGAATTCATGATGAAACCCCGCATTTCTCTAAGCAACAAAAGCAGATGCTGCGCTTAAGCCCCGCCCTTCGTTAATTGCGAAAATAAAATCTTTGCATCCCCTAGGATAACCCCGCGCAAAAAATTGTTAAAAGTCTTCTCGTCAGACACCTCATTGTCGGGTTTACTTGGTGCCAATTTGAAAGGGGATTTTTCATATGAAAAATTTGATTCTTTATGCATTGGTTATTTGTGCGGGTATTTTCGGAACGGGCTGTACCGCTCGTGAAATCGGGGCGGGTGCTATCGGCGTGGGTATCGGGATCGGTATTGGTCGCGGTCATCATCATGGCGATCATCACCGTCATCGCCGTCCACCACATCACCGTTGTGATCGTTGGGGATGCTGGGGGGATATGGAGCAAGCAAATGCCACGGCCGCGTCTGATGCCAGTGATCTGGCATCTCGTTACCAAATCCCAACGGCAACAGCGGCTAAACTCGTGGATGCTTTTGCTAAAGCAGAGACCCAAGGTCTGACACCGTTCCGCGCGCTAGGTTTAAATGACGACGACTTTAAAGCCATGGTGAATCACCAACCACCGTCAGAACAAAGTGTGAAAACAGCTTCACAAAAACTCGATCTGTCTGAAAAACAAGGTCGTGCGTTGCTGGTAGCGATGACTCGCGAGTTCAACGCCCAGGCCGCCGATGTTAACAGTGAATATTGGCAGTACTGTACAGCGGATGGCAGCTGGAAAACGGAAAGAAACAGTTCATGCCAAAGCTTAAATTGGCCAGGTTGCAGTCCTAAAGAAGGCGCAAAATTCTGTTATTAGTTTTTAGCAGTTAAAAATAAACCCACGGGAGATATCTCGTGGGTTTATTAATTATTGAAACACACGCTTACATTGTAATAGGCCGTGATTATATCGATTGAGATTTTGATCTCCCAAACGACCACCTTCAGCCGCAATATGGCTGACATCGATATGAGTCGTTAATCCTCGCGAAGCTCTCATCACAAATGAATACTCAATGTCCCGGACCGAAGCGGCAAAGCTGCGAACGGGATCAATGAATTTAGTTTCAAGAACCTTAAATTCGGGGTTTGAGCGGGGCAAAATATTTTCTAGCTGACGAACACGCATTTCGTTAAACTCACGATAGCTTCCATATGAAGTCGAAAATCTTTGTTCTAAGTTTAAGCTGCGCAAGGGGATGCGTTCGCCATCCATGTATTTTTGAATCACAAGATTTGACGGAGCCATAATGCGGATTTGAGTGATCTTTAAAGATTTCTCAACGCCGGGCAAAGATTTTAGTTTCTTTCCTAAGGCGGCCCAGCGCTCTGATTTTTCTAAGTATTCACCCAAAGCACCAATCTTAGCCAAGGCCTTTAAACCCCAGTGCCAAGATGATTTTTGCATTTCTAGCGGTAAATTCACTGCTTCCTGCATGGCCATTTCGCCGGTTTGTGAACAATAAGCAGAGTCTAAGATATAAAAATCATAGGGGTCCGGCCAATGAAAGGTGACACCTCGTAACGAAAAATTCTCTAATGTTTTCGTAAAGCGCTTTAGGACTTTCTCGCTCCATACCTTGGCATCAGTTTCAGCATGAAGATCACGGAAATCATTTTCAGAAATTTTTGTCTTCCAAGGTTTAGAAACCGCATTTTCGGATTTTGTTGGTGTTCCGTCCGCTGAAAGCTCTAACTGAATGGTGTCTTTAAAGAACTCCGGCGAATACCCGTGAGCCGCGATATATTTTTGTGCCTCGGTTTTAAAGCGCTCTTCATTGAAGTGTGCAAAATAAACTTGAGAATGGTGGGAGCGATCGATCACTTGCTCAGGATAAGTGATGATGACACCGCCCGTGTTGGCTGTTTTTTCCGAAGCATCGGCCACAGCACTTGGATAGTTGTGAATCACGCGTGGCATTTTAATGCCGGTGCGGGGATCTTCTTTTATTTGATAATAAACGATATGGGAAAGTCCGGTTTCAATCATGGTATCGCTTTGTGAAACTAAATCGCGCACGCGATGATTTAAAGTAATCCCCGAGGCTACATCATGTGCCGAAACGTAAAACGGAGAAGATAAAGGATTCCCCACTAAACCTTTAAAACGAGCTTTCCAGCGCAAAATAAGATTCTTAGGAATTGCGGCAATAGAAATCGTCAATGATTCAGCAGAAAGGTTTTTTGTTAACATCTGCGTGCCGTCCTTGATTTTTACTAATTTATCGCCGTCTTTACCGTCCATCACCATGGTGTCGCCGATAAAATTCTCAACTCTTAGACCATAGGCTTTTTTTAACAGAGCTCCCACGCGAGCTAAAGTATCTTTGGCTACCAAGCGACCGATCTTTTCTTCACGGGCTAAAAGCGCTAAAAGACTGCGACCAAAAAATCGGGTGTTGCCGATAAGTTCGTCTAAATAGGTGCGCTCCACGATGACGGAAGCTAATTTATAAACTTTGGAAAGTTCTTGAGACGAAAGCTCTTTTCCTGGTTCAGCTAAAAGAAATCCGATATCAGCCACTATTTTGCGAGTGTGAGTTTCCATTTGCAGGCGGCGTTGTTTATCAAGCCACTTCGCCAATTCGATATCGCGCTCATTGTCGGCAAGTTCCATGATCTCGATGGGGAAGTCTGTTTCTGGCGCCAAAGGCTTTAGAGCCAGCATTTTGGCTGTGAACTGGCTCAGGACTTCCAGCTTTTGCTCGGTTAAGTTTTGAGAGTCTAAGGCGTTCCAAATAAAAATAGATAATTCGCGGGACGCGTTGATTGACTCATACATTAATGCGTTACGATTCATCTGGCGACGGTTGAGTTCATGCTCAAAAGCGCCTTTATCTAAAGCCTCGCGGATCTGCTTGGAATAATCCTCAAAGCCCAAATTAAAAAGGAATTGGCGTCGTTCACCGCTTTGGCTTTGGGCTTCAGCGCGAGCACCCCAAAATACAAACAGGGCAGCAAGGGCTTGAATGACCACGAACCATTTGATTTCCCTGAATTTCATAAATGACTCCTTAAGGCCTTATGGTGCAAAGCTAAGGCCCACTTAAAGTCATCTAAATCGCGGGCACTGTTTCATATTGAGACCCCCAAGTCTCAGTGACTAATATTGTTTCTAGGCGTGAAATACTTGGTCGGGGTGATAAAGCGCACTCCTTGACCCGGATTTTTCACTATCGTTAAATCAACAGTAAGGAGACTCCATGAGAAATCTTGTTCTGCTCTTGCCGTTGTTTTTATTCTTAAGTTCTTGCGCGAGCTATAAAGCCAATAAAAAGGCCGTGAACCAATGTCATATCGATATTGACACTTATTATTTGAAAGATCTTTCCTTAGAACAACTTGAGTGTATTGAAGAGGCGGGGAAGACCGATCCGAACTTTGTTTCGTTGAAAGAACGCATCGAAAAGAAAAAAAGAGACCTACAGGTAGAGACTGAAAAATCAAAGCTCAGCGAAGCCCCGGCAGCGACTTCAATCAAGATCCTTTCAGCAAATACGACGTCTCCTGCAGGAGGAACGGTCCGAGTTGAAGGTGAAGCGTCCCAGGAAAATATTGAAGCTGTGATGGGGCAATTCTGTCGCGAAAGAAAAATGACCGGATACAAAATTCTCAAAACTCAGCTGGGTAAAACGGAAGGCACTGCGGCCACCGTGTATTCAGATTTAAGTTTTGAATGTGTTAAATAAAAGTATTGCAGCTGAGCGTTAGGGCCTAAGTCTGAATTCCCTTGGATTTCTTCGAAGGAACTCATCTCCTCAGGTATTATTTTGAATATGAAACTGATGGCTCTTTTGGTGATGTCGTCGTTGATCTTGGGATGCGCGACGTCTTCTTTGCAAGAACATAAAGAACTTAAACCCAGCACCTCGATAGAGATCCATCGCTATATGGGTGATTGGTATGTGATTGCCAATATCCCCACTATGATCGAACGTGAGGCGGTTAACGCCATAGAGTCTTATCGTTGGGATGACGCTGAAAAAAGAATTTACATCGACTACAGTCATCATCACTCCAGTCCTGAAGGGCAAGTGACTTCATTTTTACAAGAAGCGTGGATTTCCGATGGGCGTTCCAACTCTGAATGGAAGGTGCGGCCGATATGGCCACTGCAATTTGATTATATGATTTTAGATGTCGCTCAAGATTACTCTTACAGTCTTGTTGGCGTGCCAGATCGCTCGTATGTATGGATCATGTCACGTCAGCCAAAAATGCCAGAAGAGATTTACACCCGGCTTGTCAGTCGTGCGGAAGCTTTGGGTTTTGATGTTTCAAAACTGCGCAAAGTTCCGCAGGTGTGGTGATTACTTTTTAAGTTCTGCGATTTTTTTAGCGACACGTTCAGCATCCAAAGCTGGATCCACGTCTTTTTCAATAGCGCGAATTTTTAGGGCGGGATCCAAAATGAAAGTCCAACGTTTGGACATCTCTTTGCCTTCCATCTGACTGCCGTACATTTTGACCACTTCTCCCTGAGGATCGGCGATTAAGCTGAAGTTCAAATTATGCTCTTTGTGAAAAGCGGCTTGAGCCTCTTTGGTGTCGGCACTTAAACCATAAACCTCGGCACCTTCTTTACGGATGATGTCGATGCTATCGCGAAACGCGCAAGCTTGCTTGGTGCAACCAGGAGTGCCAGCCTTAGGATAGAAATAAAGCACGGTCCAAGAACCGCGGCGCTGTCTTAAGTCAAAACTTTTCCCATCATGAAGAGTGGCCTTAAAAAGCGGAGCCGTTGAGCCCACCGCCAGATCTTTGGCAAAAACAGAGGTTGCTAAAAGAGAACTAAATAATGTGGTCAAAATAATGTTTTTCATGAAAGAAATTGTAGAAGTCTTTGGGCTTTAAGTTCAACTCCAAAGGAAAGAATCTTTGCCTTATAACATCAATTCTTATGGTTTTTCACAAGACAAGGCGTCTTTGATTTCTTCCCACCCTGTTTTAAGTTGTTCTAAAGGGGGAGGTTTTATGATCGCAACAAATCAGACTGCTATTGAAGATATTAAGAAGCTAGGTGAGATCATTAAAGACATCAAGTTTGCGATGGTAACGTCCACGAATGCCGAGGGCTCCTTGCAGAGCTGTCCTCTAACCACTCAAGACGTGGAATTTGATGGCGACCTGTGGTTCATTATTGGTCGCTCTTGTGAGCTAGCTAAAAATATTCAATCCCAACCGCAGATAAATGCAAGCTTTGCCTCGCCGAAGGGACATTACGTTTCTATCTCTGGGAAGGCCGCTCTTGTTGAAGACAGAGCGAAGCTTGAGGAGCTTTGGAGCGAAGCTTACAAGGTGTGGTTCTCTGGCGGCATTGATGATCCGAACATCGCTCTTTTAAAGATAGATGTGACGGATGCCGAGTACTGGGATTCTCCGTCTTCTACGGTTGTTAAAATGGCCGCCTTTGCGAAAGCTTATATTACTGGAGACCCCCGAGCTCTGGGAGAGCACCATAAAGTGCACCTCAATTAAGAAATTAAATCGCCTTTGGCTGTATCCGGGCCCGTCTTGTAAAAGAGATAGGGCCTTTATTTTAGGCAAAAACACCCTCAAATCACGCATTTGCCTAAATCTGCGGCGAGAGCGCCATGTTATTGCGATTAATATAAGCATAAATAATTCTTGCCAACCGAACCCCAGTTCCCTTATAACCGTGTCTCTTCCGCCGACGAGTTTGAATCCAAACAAGTGATGTAGAAGCTACCTTAATCGATTTGTATTCGAGCGGGTGCTTTTGCGTTTTGGTGCGTAAGAAACGCGAGAAATCTTTTTTAAAACTATTTTAAAAATAATTTGAAAAAAGATTTTTTGGGTGTTGACAAGGCCTAACGGCTTAGTTAAAAACACTACCTCGTCATTACGAAACATTAATGATGAGTAAGAATTCGCTCTTTGAAAACTGA